>JALERP010000049.1 GCA_022764085.1 Prevotella sp. | reverse complement strand
TGCTGAGGCGAGCCTTCTTGTGAGAGAGTACCAGCTGACCCTTTACGTCCTCCTGGTTCTCTACATAAACCTCAACCTTGTCGCCTACCTTGAGGTCTGGGTTGTAACGGAATTCAGAAGCAGGGATAATACCATCGCTCTTGTAACCGATGTTTACGATAACCTCTTTCTTGTCTACAGAGATTACTGTACCCTCTACAACCTGGTGTTCTGTTACCTTGTTAAGAGTTTCGTCATAGGCCTTCTCGAGGTCTGTTTTGCTGACGTTTGCGCTTGTGCCATTCTCAAACTCATCCCAATTGAAGTCGTCCAATGGCTTTACGTTCTTTAAATCTGACATAAAAAATAATTAAAAAATTAAAATTAATAAAGTTTGACTTTATGTGAATTATATAAATCGGGCGCAAAATTACTCATTTTCTTTGAATTACAGGCATTTACTCTTGATTTTCTTCTTTTTGTTAGTAATATTTAACTTAAATCGCTGTTTTTGGTGGGTTCCTTCGGGGAAATACATAACTGAACTTTTGCATATCAGGAAGTTAAAGGAGTTAAGGAAGTTAAGGAGTTAAGACGTATGTCTTGCAGCTTAAAAAACTACGCCAAAAAGACTGTTGTCTTAACTCCTCAGCGACCGTAGGGAGCGATAACTCCTTTAACTCCTTTAACTTCTGAGCTTGCGAAACTTGAAAACATAATATATATATATGCGCATAACCTATTAAATGTTAAGATAACTTCCTCCTCGATATTTCTTCCTGTGTTGTTCTTCTCTGTAATCCGTGTTTTCATCTGATTCTATGATGAAAATGAAGAGGGAAGAAAAAACTGGCGAAATTTTCATTTGTATGAAAATGAGTTAAATTCATTAAAAAAAGACACCGAAATGTTGGCGATAACAAAATAATTGTTACCTTTGCGTTCAAAATGTAATGAATATAATAAAATAAATGATATGACACTAGTCATCCTTGCCATACTGATACTGGCATATATTCTCATTGCAACCGAGAATATTACCAAGGTGAACCGTGCTGCCGTAGCCATCTTTGCTGGAACGGTAGGATGGGTTCTCTATATCTGTTTCGGTATGGACTTCGTGACCAGTGAACACTCTTCTGATTATTCACGCTATCTGAATCTCGGAATGTGGAACGAGATAGAATCCACCAGTACAACGGTGAAGTATTTTATTGCCCGTAACATCTTCCTTCCTTATGTGGGTAGAGCAGCAGAAATCGTACTCTTCCTGCTAGCCACTATGACGATAGTTGAAATTCTCAATAACAATGGTTGCTTCGATTTCATACGCCAGTTGTTACGTACCCGAAGCGCTAAGAAAATGCTATGGATTCTCGCTGCCGTAACCTTTGTTATCTCGGCAAATCTCGATAATCTTACTACAACAGTGATGATGCTTACGATGATGCATGGGGTAATTCCAAACCGTCGTCAGCGCATGGTGTATGGAGGTGCCATTCTCCTTTCTGCCAACTGTGGCGGAGCTCTTACCGTTATCGGAAATCCGGAAGGACTGGTGATGTGGAATATGGGTGCTGTAACGGCTACTCATTATTTCCTGTCGCTTCTGCTCCCATGTCTTGCAGCCTGGCTCATTCCGTTATTGATGATGCAGCGCATGCTGCCTGAAAGAGTAGAGACAGAATGGATTGCTATGCCATACCGAGGGGATGATACCCGTCTCAATGTATGGCAGCGCTTGCTGATGCTCTTTGTGGGCATCGGTGGATTGTGGTTTATCCCTACCTTCCATAATATTACGAAATTAAGTCCTTTCCTCGGTGCGCTCTGCGTATTGGGCGTACTTTGGATTGTGAACGAGATATTCAACCGTAAACTCATGAATATGGATGCGATGGCTGACCGTCGCACTCCTAGAGTGTTCCAATACGGAGTTGTCCAGATGATTCTCTTCGTGATGGGTATCATGCTTGCCATCGGAGTGGTGAAGGAGACCGGCGCTTTTGACGATTTTGCTACTCTTCTCAACTCAGTCGGTATGGATGATAAGCGTCCTGGCGTGCTGTTGCATGGCGTCTTGGCTGGTATCATCAGTACTGTACTTGACAACTTTGCTACAGCCATGAACTTTTTCTCCCTTCATGATCTGGCAAATGTGAATGATCCTTCATTCAGCATGCTTACTGATTATCATACCAATGGTATCTACTGGCAGATGATTGCATATTGCGTAATGGCTGGTGGTAACGTTCTTGGTATCGGTACAATCAGCGGTCTTGCCCTGATGAAGATGGAACGTATGCACATGGGATGGTATTTCCGCAATATTGGCTGGAAAGCTTTGATGGGTGGCGTCATCGGACTTGCTATCCTTTGGCTCTCCCATATCCTGGTGGCTGGTGCCGCAAACCTAATTATTTAAATCGATAAACCCAAACAAAGTAAGGGGTATACCCTTGGATACCTACTGTTTATGTAGGGGTAATGGATGAAAAACATCATCCTGAGAGGATAATAAACTAACATTAAAAATATATATATAATATAATAAGGTATAGTTATGGCAAAGATTAAGACTATTGGAATTTTAACATCTGGAGGAGATGCTCCAGGTATGAATGCTGCTATCCGTGCGGTTACCCGTTCGGCTATCTACAACGGTTTCACTGTGAAAGGTATCTATCGTGGTTACGATGGTCTCATCAATGATGAAATTAAAACCTTTTCTACAGAGAATGTAAGCGGTATCATCGGCACAGGTGGTACGATGCTGAAGACAGCCCGTTCTAAGGAATTCATGACCGAGGAAGGTCGTCAGAAGGCATTTGAAACGATTCAGAAAGAGGAAATTGATGCGCTTGTCGTGATTGGCGGTAACGGTTCGCTGACAGGTGCGATGAATTTCGCACGTGAGTTTGATATATGCTGCATCGGATTGCCAGGAACAATTGATAATGACCTTTATGGTACAGACAATACAATTGGTTATGATACTACGATGAATACCATCGTAGAATGTGTAGACCGCATCCGTGATACTGCACAGAGCCACGAGCGTATCTTCTTTATCGAGGTGATGGGCCGTGATGCCGGTTTCCTGGCGCAGAATTCAGCTATCGCCAGTGGAGCAGAGGCAGCTATCATTCCAGAGGATTCTACCGACGTTGACCAGTTGGCTCAATTCATGGAGCGTGGTATCCGTAAGTCTAAGAAGAGTTGTATCGTCATCGTGTCAGAGAGTCCTAAGTGTGGTGCTCTTTATTATGCCGACCGTGTGCGCAAGGAGTTCCCTGAGTTTGATGTACGTGTATCTATCCTGGGTCACTTGCAGCGTGGCGGCCGTCCATCAGCCCGTGACCGTATTCTTGCGAGCCGTACCGGTTGTGGTGCCATCGAGGCTATCATGCAGGGACAGCGCAATGTGATGATTGGCGTACGCAATAACGAGGTGGTATACGTTCCGCTTTCTGAAGCCATCCGCTCAGATAAGCCATTCGACCGTAAACTCATCAAGGTTTTGGATGAGTTGAGTATCTGATTGATAGAGACTGGAGTAAGAAGAAGGGAGTTTGGACTCCTGACTTCTTGCTTTTGCATGGGAAAATGGTTTAAAGGGAACTAAAAATGGTTTAATAAGGTATAAAAGCCGAATAAAACTTTAAATTAATTTGTGGTTTCCATAAATTGTTGTTACTTTTGCAGCCAAGAATAATATAAATATATATAACTTTTAAACTAATAAGCTTATGTCACAAATTAACGGACGTATCTCTCAGATTATCGGTCCTGTTATCGACGTTTACTTCGATACAAAGGGCGAGAATCCAGAGAAGGTGCTTCCTAAAATTTATGAAGCTCTGAAGGTAAAACGTCCAGACGGACGCGAACTTGTCATCGAGGTGCAGCAGCATATCGGTGAGGATACCGTGCGCTGCGTGGCCATGGACAACACCGACGGACTTCAGCGCGGACTGGAGGCAAAGCAGACAGGGTCGCCTATCGTGATGCCTGCCGGCGAACAAATCAAGGGCCGTATGATGAACGTCATCGGACAGCCTATTGATGGTATGAAACCTTTAGATATGCAGGGCGCATATCCCATCCACCGCGAACCACCTAAGTTTGAAGACTTGTCAACACACAAGGAGATGCTTGCTACGGGTATCAAGGTGATTGACTTGCTTGAACCCTACATGAAGGGTGGTAAGATCGGACTCTTTGGTGGTGCTGGTGTGGGTAAGACCGTGCTTATCATGGAGCTTATCAACAACATCGCCAAGGGACACAACGGCTACTCGGTGTTTGCTGGAGTGGGAGAGCGTACCCGCGAGGGTAACGACCTTATCCGCGACATGATCGAGTCTGGCGTTATCCGCTACGGCGAGAAGTTCAAGAAAGCTATGGAGGAAGGCAAGTGGGACCTCTCCCTTGTCGATCCCGAGGAACTGCAGAAGTCGCAGGCTACCCTCGTCTATGGACAGATGAACGAACCTCCTGGCGCCCGCGCTTCAGTAGCCTTGTCAGGACTTACTGTAGCCGAGGAGTTCCGCGACCACGGAGGCAAGGACGGCGAGGCTGCCGACATCATGTTCTTCATCGACAACATCTTCCGTTTTACTCAGGCTGGTTCTGAGGTGTCAGCTCTTCTCGGACGTATGCCTTCTGCCGTGGGTTATCAGCCTACGCTGGCAAGCGAGATGGGACTTATGCAGGAGCGAATCACCTCTACTAAGAAGGGTTCTATCACATCAGTACAGGCCGTCTATGTGCCTGCTGACGACTTGACCGACCCGGCACCTGCCACAACCTTCACTCACCTCGACGCTACAACCGAGTTGAGCCGTAAGATTACCGAGCTTGGTATCTATCCTGCTGTAGATCCGCTGGGCTCAACATCACGTATTCTCGACCCGCTCATCGTGGGCAAGGCTCATTACGACTGCGCCCAAAGAGTGAAGCAGATACTCCAGAGATACAAGGAGCTGCAGGACATCATCGCCATCCTTGGTATGGACGAGCTTTCCGATGAGGACAAGCTGACCGTGAACCGCGCACGCCGTGTGCAGCGTTTCCTCTCTCAGCCGTTCGCCGTGGCAGAGCAGTTTACAGGCGTTAAGGGTGTGATGGTGCCTATAGAGGACACTATCAAGGGATTCAACATGATACTCGACGGAGAGGTTGATGACCTGCCTGAGCAGGCATTCCTCAACGTGGGCACTATCGAGGACGCTATTGCCAAGGGCAAGAAGCTCATCGAAGCTGCCAAGGGTTAATTCATTTAATTAGATTGCAGATATGAGTTTAAAGTTGAGGATTGTTTCTCCCGAGAAGATTGTCTTCGTCGGAGATGTGGAAAGTGTTATTGTGCCAGGTATGATGGGCGAATTTCAGGTTCTGCCCAACCATGCCCCGCTGATTTCTTCCCTCGAACCGGGACGCGTGGTTTATGACTGCGCCGACGGACGCAAGGAACTGAATATCTCCGGAGGCTTTGCCGAGGTGCAGAACAACAACGTGAGTCTTTGTGTCGAACTATAGATATGGCAGATATCGACAGACTGTGTAGTAAATACATAGTATGGAGCATGGTATATATCGTTATCCTTACGGTAGGCTGCTTCATTATTGAGAAGCTCGGCTTGTTCGCAGGACTGATGTATCCAGTGGCAGTGAGTGCAGGGTTCGCTATTGTGGTGGAGTCGGCTGACGCGCTTGTATGGCGCAAGGTGGCAAGGAAGTCGCCTGACAGTCTCACTACATTCTACACTGCCGTGTCGGGATTCCGCATGCTGCTTGCATTGGCAACGATGCTCGTGTGCTACATCATCGTAGGACGCGATGCGATAATGCCTTACATACTGGTTCTGCTGGTTTTCTACTTTGCGATGCTGGCTCATCACTCAATCTTCTTTTCCCGCCTCACCAATGGCGGCAAACTCAACAGTAATATTAAATAAAATGTGCAAGATGAAACATATAGGAACGATAATTCTCCTGATGCTCCTGTCTTTGGTGCCGGTGAAGTCATTGGCTGCCCACGACGGCGGGGAAAAGGGAGAATTGGACATACCGGAGATAGTGCTTGAGCACCTTGCCGACTCGTATGAATGGCATATCGCCACCTACGAAGGCAAGCACCTGAGCATTCCGCTGCCCATAATAGTGCGCAGCGAACAGTCCGGCGAATGGCATTTCTGCACCGCGCACAGTCTGCCAGCTCCGTTCTTCTTCGACTCTGCCCACCACGGCAAGATATACGAGAAGATGACCGATGGCACTGCCGTAAGGCCCATTGACCTGAGCATCACCAAGACCGTGGCGCAGATATGGATCGTTGTCCTTGTGATGATTGCCATTTTCCTCTCTTGCGCACGCTGGTATAAGAAACGCAATGAGAAGAGCGAGGCACCTGGCGGTTTCGTCGGTGCCGTGGAGATGCTCGTGATGACCATTCACGACGACCTCATACGTCCGTCGGTGGGTGAGAAACACTACAAGCAGTATGCTCCATATCTTCTCACGGTGTTCTTCTTCATCCTCATTACCAATATGATAGGACTCATCCCTATCTTCCCTGGTGGTGCCAACGTAACAGGAAACATCAACATCACACTGTTCCTTGCCGTATGTACGATGATAGCCATCAACCTCTTCGGCAACAAGGAATATTGGAAGGAAATCTTCTGGCCTGAGGTGCCTCTCTTCCTGAAGGCATACCCAGTGCCCGTAATGCCAGTGATTGAGTTGTTCGGTGTCTTTACCAAACCGTTCGCGCTCATGATCCGTCTCTTCGCCAATATGATGGCAGGACACGCTGTCATATTGAGTTTCACCTGCGTCATCTTCCTCGGATGGTCGATGGGCGTTGGTTTCGGTCTCGGACTCAACTCGTTCAGCATCATTATGTTGCTGTTCATGAACTGTCTTGAGCTCCTCGTAGCCTTCGTTCAGGCCTACGTGTTCACCATGCTTAGCGCGGTGTTCATAGGATTGGCGCATAAGGAACATCATTGATAATAAACACAGAGTCACTGAGACACAGAGTTTATCTAAACCTCTGTATCTTCAGAAAACTTATAAAAATATTCTCTGTGCCTCTGTGTCTCTGTGTTCAATAAATAAAATAGAATTAAAGTATTAACAATTTAAAAATTATAGAATTATGATTATTTCAACAATTTTGGCTGCTGAAGGTCTGGCACAGCTGGGCTGCGGTCTCGGAGCAGGTATTGCAACAATTGGTGCTGGTTTGGGTATTGGTAAGATTGGCGGAAGCGCTATGGATGCCATAGCACGTCAGCCGGAGGCTACTGGTAAGATTCAGACAAACATGATTCTTACTTCTGCTTTCGTCGAGGGTTGTGCCCTTTTCGCTATCGCAGCGTGCGCATTCCTTATTAAATAGTATTAGAGTTGACAAGTTGACAAGTTGACGAGTTGACAAGTTGACGAGTTGATTACTTTTCAACTAAATGATTTCATACAATGGAAAATTTGCCATCAATATTGACCCCCGACCTGGGTTTGCTCTTCTGGATGCTGCTGGCTTTCTTAGTGGTGTTCTTCGTCGTGGCCAAATTCGGTTTTCCCGCCATCATCGGTATGGTTGAAGACCGCAAGCGCTATATCGACGAGAGCCTACAGAAGGCTCACGAGGCATCAGAGCGACTTGCCAATATCCAGAAAGAGGGTGAATCCATGCTTCAGGAAGCTCGACAGAAGCAGGCTCAGATATTGAAGGAGGCAGCCGAAACTCGCGACGCCATCGTGGCTCAGGCCCAAGAGAAGGCGCGCGAGGAAGGCAACCGACTCATCTCTGAGGCCAAGGGCGAAATCGAGAGCCAGAAGCAGGCTGCCATCAGCGAGATTCGCGCACAGGTGGCTGAGCTGTCTGTCAAGGTGGCGGAGAAGATCCTGCGCAAGGAACTTTCTTCTGACGCCAAGCAGATGGAGACGATTGATAGGCTGTTGGATGAAGTAGCTGTAGAAGATAAAAGATAAAGCCTATGGACATTGGAGTAATATCGGTAAGATACGCCCGTGCGCTGCTCAAGGCAGCCACTGACGCCAAACTCGAGGATACGGTGTATAAGGAGATGTCTGTGCTCGCACAGAGCTACATCGACGTGCCCCGGCTGAGGTTTACGATAGACAATCCCATGCTCCCCAAGGATAAGAAGCGCAGTCTCGTAGTTACCGCCATGGGCGGCGACCCGAGCGAGCTGACAACAAGGTTTGTCGATCTCGTGTTGCGCGAAGACCGCGAGAGCGTGCTGCAGTTCATGGCTAATTCGTATATCACTCTTTATAGAAAACAGAAGAACATCATCCGCGGCAAACTGACCACCGCCGTTGCCGTGTCGGAAGCCACTGAGCAAAAGATGCGCAAGATGGTGGAGAGTAAGACAAAGGGTACTGTGGAATTCGAGACTGAGGTCAACCCGAACATCATCGGCGGCTTTGTGCTCGAATACGACACCTACCGACTGGACGCCAGCGTTCAGAGCCAGCTTAGGCAGGTGCTCACACAGCTTAAAAAGTAATTAATAAAGTAAAAAACAACATGTCAGATAAAATCAAACCAAGCGAAGTGTCACAGATGCTGCTCCAGCAGCTGCAGGGCATCAGCGGCGGACAGCAGTTTGACGAGGTCGGCACAGTGCTCGAGGTGAGCGACGGTGTGGCTCGTATCTATGGTTTGCGCAACGCTGAGGCCAACGAGCTTCTCGAATTTGAGAACGGCACTATGGCAATCGTGATGAACCTTGAGGAGGACAACGTCGGTTGCGTGCTTCTCGGCTCTACCGAGGGCATCAAGGAGGGCATGGTGGTGAAGCGCACAAAGCGCATCGCTTCTATCCGTGTCAACGACAACATGCTCGGACGTGTCATCAACCCTCTCGGACAGGCCATCGACGGTAAGGGAGACATCGACCTTACCGGTTCGTTTGAGATGCCTCTCGACCGTAAGGCACCGGGAGTTATCTACCGCCAGCCCGTGAAGGAACCTCTGCAGACAGGTATAAAGTCGGTTGACTCGATGATTCCTATCGGACGCGGACAGCGTGAGCTTATTATCGGCGACCGCCAGACGGGTAAGACCGCCATTGCCGTCGATACCATCATCAACCAAAAGAGCTTCTACGATGCAGGCAAGCCTGTATATTGTATCTATGTGGCTATCGGCCAGAAGGCATCCACCGTTGCAGCCCTTGTGGAAAACCTCAAGCAGCATGGTGCCATGCCTTATACCATCATCGTGAGTGCCACGGCAGCCGACCCTGCAGCCATGCAGTATTACGCCCCGTTTGCCGGAGCAGCCATCGGCGAGTATTTCCGCGACCGTGGCCATTCTGCCCTCGTGGTGTATGACGACCTCTCCAAGCAGGCCGTTGCCTATCGTGAGGTGTCGCTGATCCTGCGCCGTCCTTCAGGACGTGAGGCTTATCCTGGCGACGTGTTCTATCTCCACAGCCGTCTCCTCGAGCGTGCAGCCCGAATCAACGACCAGCAGGAAGTGGCAGAGCAGATGAACGACCTGCCCGCATGTATGAAGGGTCACGTCAAGGGTGGAGGTTCGCTCACTGCCCTTCCTATCATCGAGACTCAGGCAGGCGACGTGTCCGCATACATTCCTACCAACGTGATTTCTATCACCGATGGTCAGATTTACCTTGAGAGCGACCTCTTCAACCAGGGTTTCCGTCCCGCTGTCAACGTGGGTATCTCGGTGAGCCGTGTGGGTGGTTCGGCACAAATCAAGAGTATGAAGAAGGTGGCTGGTACTCTTAAGATTGACATGGCACAGTATCGCGAGCTGGAGGCTTTCTCCAAGTTCTCGAGCGATATGGACGCCGTGACCGCCATGACCATCGACCGCGGACGCAAGAACAACCAGCTGCTCATCCAGCCGCAGTACAGCCCGATGCCCGTAGGCGAGCAGGTGGCCATCATCTATTGCGGAACACGCGGACTTATGCACGACGTTCCCGTTGAGAAGGTGCGCGAGTGTCAGGACTCATTCCTCGACAAGTTGCGCACTGCACATCCCGAAGTAATCCAGACACTTGCTACCGGCAAGATTGACGATAGCATAACCACTGTCATCGAGCAGGTGATGGCGGATATCGCAGGTCAGTTTAAAAACTAATAGCCTATGCCGTCGCTAAAAGAGATAAAGACCAGGATTGCCAGCGTCAACAACACCCGTAAGATTACGAGTGCGATGAAGATGGTAGCCTCGTCTAAACTTCACCATGCACAGGTGATGATTGAGAATATGCTTCCCTACGAGACCATGCTTGAGCACATCCTCAAGACATTCCTTGCTTCGGAGGCTGACGCATCGAACGTGTTCTCCATCGAGAGACCCGTCAAGAGGGTTGCCATCGTGGCTTTCTCGTCGAACAGCAGTCTCTGTGGAGGATTCAATTCAAATATCATCAAGCTGATGCAGACGGTGGCGGCCGACTATGAGTCGTTGGGCAAGGAGAATATCGTGGTTTATCCCGTAGGGCGCAAGGTTGCCGAGAAGGCTGCCAAACTTGGGTATGCCATTGGCGGCGACTTCACTGACCTGGCCGACAAGCCCAACGTCAAGCAGTGCATCGACTTGGCCCGTGAGCTGGGCGGCAAGTTCAGGCAAGGAGAGATTGACAAAGTTGAATTGGTGTATCACCATTTCAAGTCTGCCGGTTCGCAGATTCTCACCCGCAAGACATTCCTGCCTATCGACATCACCTCCGAGCTTGTCAAGGACCACTACCGCGACCTCAAATCGACGGTAGCCACTAAGGAATCACAGGATTATCTGCGCAAGCGCGATGCCGAACAACAACGTTCGGCTCCCCGTATGCTTGACGGCAAGCCTCTTAACGACAACTTCATTGTCGAACCCGACATGAACACCGTATTGAGGGCTCTCATCCCGAAGCTTGCTCACCTGATGCTCTACACAGCCTTGCTCGACAGCATAGCCAGTGAGCATGCTGCCCGTATGGTGGCTATGCAGACAGCCACGGACAATGCCGACGAACTCCTTCGTGGTCTCAACCTGCAGTACAATAAGAGTCGTCAGCAGGCCATTACCAGCGAGCTGCTCGACATAGTTGGAGGCACAGTGAATAACTGATTATCATTTATCCTATATAGCAAAGAATCCCGAATAGCTGAAAGGCTGTCCGGGATTCTTTGTATGTCAATAATTACTGTATGTCTATAGTCCCCATACCTCGGCAATAGCAGGGAAGGTAATTTTTCCTTCCACCATATTCACTCCCTTGGCCAGGGCAGGGTCATCATCACATGCCTTCTTCCATCCCTTGTCAGCAAGTGCTATGGCATATTTCAGTGTGGCGTTGGTCAGAGCTATTGTCGATGTGTTTGGCACTGCTCCAGGGATGTTAGCCACAGCGTAGTGTACTATGCCGTCCACCTCGTATGTCGGTTCGCTATGCGTTGTCGGGTGGGAAGTCTCGAAGCATCCACCTTGGTCGATGGCAACATCTACGAGCACCGTTCCTGGTTCCATAAGCTTCAGCATATCGCGTGTTATGAGATGCGGGGCCTTGTCGCCGGGTATGAGCACACTGCCCACGATGATGTCTGCATCCCTGATTTCCTTTTTTATGTTATGGCGCGATGAATATACAGTTGTCACGTTTGCAGGCATCTCAATGGATAGCTGGCGCAACAGTGGCAGTGATATGTCCAAAATCCTTACGTCAGCACCCATTCCCGCAGCCACTCTTGCGGCAGCCTGTCCTACTATACCGCCGCCCAGTACAACCACCTTGGCTGGAGGCACACCTGGAACGCCACATAGCAGCTTGCCCTTGCCGCCCTTTGTTTTCTGCAGGTAATAAGCTCCGTTGATTGTTGCCATTCGTCCTGCCACCTCGCTCATGGGAATAAGAAGAGGCAGTCGGCCATCGGCTGTCTGCACTGTCTCATAAGCAATGCAGATGGCCTTTCGCTCCATCATGGCTACGGTGAGTTCGCGGTCACTGGCAAAGTGAAAGTATGTAAATACCACCTGACCCTCGCGTATCAGGGGGTATTCTGGCTCAATGGGTTCTTTTACCTTTACAATCATGTCGGCTACGGCATAAATATCCTCGATTGTAGGAAGAATTTCCGCCCCTGCTGCCACATAGTCCTCGTCGGCGAACCAACTGCCTTCGCCAGCAGTGTGCTGCACTGCCACTTGATGTCCATGTTTAACGAGTTCCGCAACTCCAGATGGAGTCATACCCACGCGGTTCTCGTTGTTCTTAATCTCTTTAGGAATACCAATTTTCATACTCTAAGTTTGTGTTAAAGGGTTAATATTTCAATGATAATTATTCACTGATTTGTTATGCAAATATACGAATGAAATAAAAAAGTTGTTCTTTTTATTACGTTTTATTTATATAAAAAATGTTATCATCTGAAATATCGTAACCCAAAATGAACCCTATCGTCATTCGTGATGATAGGGTTCGTTCTTTATTATGGTACAGGCGCGGTAGAGTTGTTCGGTGAATATGAGCCTCACCATCTGATGGGAGAAGGTCATGCGCGAGAGCGAAATCTTGTCGTTGGCGCGTTGATACACCGACGGAGAGAAACCGTAGGGACCACCAATTATGAATACCAGTCTTCTTGCGTTGTTAGCAGTCCTCTGTAGCCACGAGGCATATTCCACGCTGCGCATCTCCTTTCCGTGCTCGTCGAGCAGCACCACGGTGTCCGACACTTGCAATTGTTTCATAATCAGTTCGCCCTCCATAGTCTTCTGTTGTTCCTCGCTGAGACTCTTGGTATTTTTCAGTTCGGGTATGGTAACAATATCGAAGGGCATATAGTGGCTTATGCGCGAGGCATATTCGCTGATGCCTGCCGCAAAATGCTTGTCGTTGGTCTTGCCGACCAGGATAAGTATTGTCTTCATAGTGAAAAACCGTGAAACAATAATGATTTATTTCTCGGGTCGTTTGGGAAACCATCCCTTTCTCACACGCTCCTTCTGTTCGAACAGTTCGCCTATTGACCAAAGGAACGAGGCACCGAACACTCCAAGTATCGACGACACTATAACATTCTCTACAAACAGTGCCGCGGCTATGCATGCAATGCCCATGATGAGGAACACCCACCAGTAGCGAGTGCCCGTATAATACTCCGTTTTGATGACTATTGGATGAAACAATCCAATAATCAAAAACGTGCTCACAGCAATAATAATCCCAGTAAAATACATGTTTCTTACTTCTTAAATTTACCTCGTGGCATGAAATCCCTCGATATTCTCGTATCTTCGGCTCATCATCTTGTTATATATAAATCTTAGCCAGAGAGGATGTGTTATAGTGAATGCAGCTCCTATGACAATCATAATCACATATCCGGTTGTATCGCCGAAGATTGCCGTGAAGGCAAGGGCGAGAAAAACAGGTACGAAGAACACCACAAGCTCTATGATGAGCTGAAGAGAGTTCTCGAAGTTTCCCTTGGATGTTATTTTCTGGTTCAGTGGCAGCGACTGTTTATTGAATATCGCCAATAGGAACAGCAGGAAGTATGCCACTCCGCTTGTGATAAGCAGATATGCGAGAATCATCAGTATTGAGAATCTGCCCGACACCACCGGCGGTATGAGCAGCAGCATCGGCAACACCAGCACTGCGCAGAAGAAGTAATACTTGGCGCGCAGAAGGTCGAGGATGCTCTCGCGGCGGGTGAACAGGAAGTCGATGTAATTTCCCTCAGGACCCATAATCTTCACGAGGTTTACGGCTCCGAAGAACACGAAGCAGTACAGACACCATATATTCACGGCGAAGGCTCCTGTGTAGGTGTCGGTGTAGGCGAGCAACAGGCTCAGCATCGTGATGACAAACAAGCCCTGGATATATCTCTGTCGGATGGCCTTGTTGCGCAGTGCGCTCTTCACCTCCAATGACAGGTATTCGCCAATCATTCCGAATTGCTCGAGGAATGAGAATCGGGTGGTGGGCGAGAATGTCTTCTCCTCTTCGGCAGCCACCTCTGAGTCGGCAAGGCGGCGCGATAGCCAACTATTCACCACGAAAAGCACTGCGATGAGAGCCACTGCCACTGCGGCGCAAGCCCAAGAGAAACCATAGTCGAAGATAAAATCACACAACTTGGTGAATCCTTTCTCGACGCCAAACACGAGCATTGGCACACTAATTATCAGGCCATAAAATCCTACGGGCAGCAACCACCACCAAATCTTTTGGTTCACCAATGTGCGCACGAGCATATACCATAGCGCGTTGAGTATGACTATCGCCTGGCATAGCAGAATCAGGCCTATTGTTTCCATGCCAGTCAATCCCCCGCACCACACGATGAAGGCATAGGGCAGTATCACCGTCAGCCATATCACGTTGTATGAGTTAATCATTGCCATCACGATGAAGCAGTCAACGATGTGGCTTTTCCTGATGGGCATCATCAGATAAGGCTTGATGAGCAGCGATGGTGTCTGCTGACCTCCGAAGCGCATGAAGAAATCCAATATCATGAGGAAAGCCATCATTATGAAGATCGCCGATTCATCGCCTCCGCGGGCCGACCATCCGAGGAAGGTGCCGAGGGCGATGAAGTAGATACTCATAACAGCAAATCCTAAGTAAGCGAAGATTTTTCCAAACTTGTTCTGTTCGAACATCGGGTTGCGCTTCTCGCTCAATTTCATGTTGCGGCGCAACAATCTGAATAACTCTATCCTATTCATTTCGTTATTGTATAAATAATTATCTCAAGTCAATCACCTCCGCATTTGGATAGTCCTTTGCGGGGAAGGTGAACACAGAGTTTGCCAGGTTCGATTTCTTTAGCGACGATACGTTGATGGTTGTCCATTTCTTGCCCTGGCGCATCTTCACTTGCGATGGCGTGTATGACGATTTATTCACCGTGATATACATTTCCTGAATTTGGCGTTTGGTGTCAGTAGCCTTCAGGTGTACTTCATAACCCGCTCCCACAGTCTTCATCGTGTATTTATATCCTTTTTTGTAGATATTGATGAAGTTATATGGGTTGATAGCCTGTAGCTCAGCCTCGGTGGGATTGCTGACGTTCACCTCCTGCTGGTTCTTCATGTATGTCCACTGGGTCTTGCCGTTAAACCATACAATAGCCTGCGGCGTGGTGGCCTGGAACATTCGTCCCTTCACCGATATCTTTCCGGATGTAGTGCCTATGTTCTTTCCCGTAATACTGAAACTGGCGGTCACTCCGCCTTTGTTGCTTAGTGCAGCTGCAGTCTTGTCAAGCACTTGCTTGGCAGTCTGTGAGTTGGCGGATAATACTGCCAGCGCCAACATCATCAATATGTTTAATAATCGTCTCATAATTCATTTTTTATAATAAATGAAACCCCAAAACTTGTTATCTGAAATTCGACAGCAGGTTCTCTAACGACACCTCGTCCTGTATGAGCACCTCGCGTGGCTTGCTGCCCGATGCGGCCCCCACTATGCCCGCCTTCTCCATTTGGTCCATGATGCGTCCGGCGCGGTTGTATCCAATTGAGAACTTACGCTGTATAAGGCTGGTTGAACCCGACTGGCTCATTATAATCACTCTTGCGGCATCCTCAAACAGCGGGTCGAGATGTTGCATATCTACATCCGACGCACCACCCAGGTCGCCGTCGCCGGTGTCTGGCTCAGGCAATTCGAATGTGGTGACATATCCTTGCTGCTGGGCAATAAACTGGTTTATGCGCTCCACCTCGGGAGTGTCCACGAATGCACACTGCACTCGCACCGGCTCGTTGCCGTTGAGGAAGAGCATGTCTCCTCGTCCTATGAGCTGGTTGGCACCGGGGCGGTCGAGGATGGTTTTCGAGTCAATCATTGCACTCACCTTGAATGCGATACGTCCTGGGAAGTTAGCCTTGATATTACCCGTAATGATGGATGTTGTAGGACGTTGTGTTGCAATCACCATGTGTATGCCCACAGCTCGCGCCAGCTGTGCTATTCGTGCGATAGGCAATTCAATCTCCTTGCCCGCGGTCATTATCAAGTCTCCAAACTCGTCAATCACAACCACGATGTATGGCATGAATCTATGTCCGTTCTGCGGGTTGAGCTGTCGGTCTTTGAATTTCTTGTTATATTCTTTGATATTGCGTGCTCCCGCAATTTTTAGCAGGTCGTATCTGGTGTCCATCTCCTTGCACAGCGAGTTCAGGGTTCGCACCACCTTGGTCACGTCGGTGATGATAGGCTCCGCGCCCTCGTCGGGCACCATTGCGAGGAAGTGTTTCTCCAATGGGGTATAGATTGAGAACTCCACCTTTTTGGGGTCGATGAGCACTATCTTCAGTTCAGCCGGATGCTTCTTATATAATAAAGATGTGATGATGGCATTCAGACCCACCGATTTACCCTGTCCCGTAGCACCCGCCACAAGCAGGTGTGGAATCTTGGCGAGGTCGAACATGAACACCTCGTTTGTTATTGTCTTGCCCACGGCGCATGGCAGTTCCATCTGTGTCTCCTGGAATTTCTTCGAGTTAAGTATTGATTCCATCGACACGATGTTTGGATTAGCGTTAGGCACTTCAATACCAATGGTTCCCTTACCCGGTATAGGCGCGATGATACGTATTCCGAGAGCCGATAGCGAGAGAGCTATGTCATCCTCAAGGTTGCGTATCTTTGAAATCCTCACTCCCTGTGCCGGAGTTATTTCATATAGGGTGATTGTCGGTCCCACGGTAGCCTTAATGCTGCTTATCTCCACACTGAAGTTGCGCAGCACGTCCACAATCCTGTTCTTGTTGTCGTTCTGCTCCTTCATGTCGATAAATGGATTGCCGTCGCTTTCGTAGTGCTTCAGCAGGTCGAGAGTAGGGTAGCGGTAGTTCTCCAGATCGAGCTTAGGGTCGTATGCCTCCAACATCTTGTCGCCTACGCTCACTAAAGACTTGCCGTCGGCCTTTGCCTCCGCCTTCGACACCTCCACGTCCAGTTCAATGTCTCCTTTAGGCTTTGCATCCGTCTGCTTGGTGTCTGCTTTGCTGTTGTTGTCCGTATCCACTGCCAGTTCAATGCTTTGTTGCTCTTCGTTGCCGTCCTGTTCTTCATTATCGTCGATGGTGAATTCAACGGTTTGGCTTTCAGGGTCGTCGAACACCTTCGGGTCAGGCTCAGTGGTTATCACGTCCATTGGTGTGTCATCCTCTCGCTTGCCACCGCTCACTTCAAATTTCACCTTATTGAAAAATAGGGTGGGGTTGAGCATCTTGCGTATCACGTATATTGTTTCCGCGCTTAGGTAAGTGAGGAATCCCACAGCGAGTATGAGCAGCAATGCTGTTAGTCCCGGTGCGCCCACGAGGTTTTCCGTCCATTGGCATACATATCTGCCGTGGTCGCCTCCTGGATTGTAGCAGCTGTCAATGAACAACGGCGCAAGGAATTTTGCCATTGTTATCGATGCCCATACCATTACCAATGATGTACCGAGAAACCATTTCGTTAGCACTATGTTATACACCCTCATCATCTTCAGCGAAGTCAGCATTAGGAAGAACGGAATGGCGAAAGCCGCCAGTCCAAAGCATTTTTTCATGAAGAAGTAAGACATGTATGCACCTAACGAGCCGCATGAGTTGACAAATTCTCCATTCTCGTTCATTATCTCTCCCTGACGCGGCGATTCAATCATGGTCAGGTCGATGTCACCAGTATTAATGAATGACACGAATGCCACAGTAGTGAATATGCCCAAGCCGAGCAAAACCACTCCTATGACGAAGTTCAGCTTTTCGTTCTGGAACAAGTCGAAACCTGTCACTGCATTGAACGAATTCTTGGTAGAAGTTTTCTTTTTTTTAGCCATTTTGATGTTTATCTCTGTAATAATCTGCAAAAGTAACGCAATTTTTTGAGAAATCAGCCGTTTTCCTCATTTTTTTTATTAATTTTGCATCTTGAAATCAAATTAAGATGGAAAAAGTCATATATAACAAGTACGACAAGGCGCGAATACAGCAACTCCCGCGTGCCTTGTTTGAGGGAAAAATAGTCGTTGTGCTATCTGAGTCGGAGGCTGCCAGGGCCGTCGATTTCCTGCTTTCGCAGCCAATCCTTGGGGTTGATACCGAGACCCGCCCCTCGTTTCGCAAGGGAGTGAAGTATTATGTCTCGCTGTTGCAGGTATCTACCCGCGACATCTGTTTCCTGTTCAGGCTTAAGCACACCACAATGTGCGAGTCGATAATTCGATTGCTTGAAGACACCACAGTGCCCAAAATCGGACTGTCGCTCCACGATGACATTCATTCGTTGCGCGAGGTTGCCCAATTCTCCCCAGGTCTCTTCATCGACATCCAGCACAAGGTAAAGGATTTCGGGGTTGAGGATTTAAGTCTTCAGAAGCTTTATGCCAATTTTCTTGGGGGTAGAATCAGCAAGGGGCAGCGGCTCACCAACTGGGAGGCTGACGTTCTGTCTGAAAGCCAGAAACGCTATGCCGCCACCGATGCCTGGGCGTGCATCCTTCTCTACGAGGAGATGGAGCGCCTGAGGCAGACAGGGGAGTATGAGGTGGTTATGGATGAGGACGAAACAATTAAGAATTAAGAATTAAAAATTAAAAGGGAGCCCCCCTAATCCCCCGAGGGGGGCTTGCATTGCGGCGACTTTTAAGTCGCTTGTTATCTTTATTTCCAGAATAAACTTCATTCCTTTGTGTCTTTGTGTTTATAAAATTTAAAAAATAATCATTATATAAAAAACATGTATAAGAAGATATATTTGAAGAAAGGCAAGGAGGAAAGCTTGAAGAGATTCCATCCTTGGGTGTTCTCTGGGGCAATACAACATCAGCCGGAGAATATTGATGAAGGAGAGGTTGTGAGAGTAATGACTGCCGGAGGCGAATTTATAGCCGTCGGACATTTTCAGATTGGGTCGATAGCCGTGAGAGTGCTCTCGTTCGACGATGAAGAGGTCAACGACAACTTCTGGCACGGCAAACTCCAGTCGGCCTTCGACATGCGTCGCTCCATCGGCATCGTGGATAACCCTGACAACAACACCTACCGCCTCGTACACGGCGAGGGCGACAACGTGCCGGGACTTGTCATCGATGTCTATGGCGAGACTGCCGTAATGCAGGCGCATAGCGTGGGCATACATGTTGAACGTCACCGTATAGCCTCTCAGCTCGTCATTGTGATGGGCGACAGGGTCAAGAATGTCTATTACAAAAGCGAGACAACACTGCCCTTCAAGGCTGGTCTCGAACAGGAGGACGGATTCATCATTGGCGGCAGCAAGGACAACGTCGCGCTCGAAAACGGACTCAAGTTCCACGTCGATTGGCTCAAGGGACAGAAGACCGGGTTCTTCGTTGACCAGCGCGACAATCGTTCGCTCCTTGAGCATTTCTCGCGCGGAAAGAAGGTGCTCAACATGTTCTGTTATACTGGCGGGTTTTCGTTCTATGCCATGAGAGGCGGTGCTGAACTGGTACACTCCGTTGACAGTAGCGCCAAGGCCATCGAGCTAACCACAAAGAACGTCGAGCTCAACTTCCCCGGCGATAACCGTCACGAGGCTTTCTGCGAGGATGCCTTCAAGTATCTCGACCGTGCAGGTGGCGACTATGACCTTGTCATCCTCGACCCTCCCGCCTTTGCCAAGCACCGCGGTGCGCTTCACAATGCCCTCAAGGGTTACACTCGCCTTAACATGAAGGCTTTCGAGAAAATAAGACCCGGTGGCATTCTCTTCACGTTTTCTTGTTCGCAGGTGGTCACCAAGGATAATTTCCGCAATGCCGTCTTCACCGCCGCAGCCCTTGCCCACCGCAATGTGCGCATCCTTCATCAGCTCCACCAGCCTGCCGACCATCCCGTCAGCATCTATCACCCCGAAGGCGAATACCTCAAGGGACTCGTGCTTGAGGTAGAGTAGGGGCAGAGTATAGTGGCGATGGAGTTTCGGCACTCAGACATGTCCCATAGCCAATAAGGAGGGCGTATCTGCAGGAAAATCACTGTAGATACGCCCTCCTTACTGCATTTCATGCGGTGGCCAATAAGTCAATGTCTATGCGTTGATGCCGCTTGCATGACCATTGGGAAAGGTAATGTTACTCACGTTCGCAAGTATCCACTTGTAGCTGACAAGCGTTCAAGGAGCA
>JALERP010000146.1 GCA_022764085.1 Prevotella sp. | reverse complement strand
AGTTATCGCTCCCGTTGGTCGCTGGGAGTTAAGCCATTAGTATTGAGCATTGGATATAAGCGCAACAACATTTGGCTTAACTCCTTAACTCCTTAACTCCTTAACTACCAACTATTATCCTTACTTGCGAAAGTTGAGTTATTTGTTGATAATCTCCATCTGCTGGCGTACGCTCTCCTCGTGGATTTTCTCGAACACCTGAGCTACGAACTCGCTGTCCATACCGCAGAGGGCACCCTGGGCACCGCGTTTTTCGAGAATCTCGTTGTAGCGGGCTGCCTGAAGGATGGTCATGTTGTGCTCCTTCTTGTACTGTCCTATTTCACGGCATACGCGCATGCGCTTTGAGAGGAGGTCCATAAGCTGGTTGTCGAGGTCGTCAATCTGATGACGCAGTTGGATGATGCTCTCGGTGCTATTAGTCTCGCTGCGCACTACAAGCAGAGAGAGGATATAGTCGAGCACATCGGGAGTGACCTGCTGCTTGGCGTCGCTCCATGCGCAGTCGGGATTGCAGTGGCTTTCAACGATAAGTCCGTCGAAACCGAGGTCCATAGCCTGCTGGCATAGAGGGGCAACCAGTTCACGGCGTCCACCTATGTGCGACGGGTCGCAGATGATGGGCAGCTCTGGTATGCGACGATGCAGTTCGATGGGAATCTGCCACATCGGCATGTTGCGGTAGATTTTCTTGTCATAGCTTGAGAAACCGCGGTGTATGGCAGCCATCTTCTTGATGCCTGCCTGATTGATGCGCTCCATGGCACCAATCCACAGTTCAAGGTCGGGATTGACGGGATTCTTGATGAACACAGGCACGTCGATACCCTTGAGCGAATCGGCAAGAGCCTGCATGGCGAATGGGTTGGCAGTGGTGCGTGCTCCCACCCATAGTATGTCAATGCCATACTTCAGAGCAAGTTCCACATGTTCGGGAGTGGCAACCTCGGTAGCAACAAGCATACCGGTCTCCTTCTTCACCTGCTGCATCCATGGCAAGGCAGTCTCTCCATTACCCTCGAAACCACCTGGCTTGGTGCGTGGTTTCCATACACCTGCACGGAACATGTGGCATCCTTTGGCTGCCAAGTCCTTAGCTGTTGTCATCACTTGCTCCTCGGTCTCGGCGGAGCATGGTCCTGCTATCACAAACGGACGCTCGTTGTCACTGGGCAACGTAAGCTTTTCTAATTCTAATTCCATATTATTTCAATTTTTCAATTTTTCAATTTTTCAATCTTTCAATCTTTCAATCTTTCAATTCTTTCTAATGCATTCTGAATCTTTTCTTCCTTTGCACAGAGTGAGATGCGGATAAACCTTTCTCCATTTGAGCCGAAGATAAAGCCGGGGGTGATAAACACCCTTGCCTCGTGGAGCACACGCTCTGTGAGTTCCTCACAGTTGGAGTAGCTGTCGGGAATGCGTCCCCAAAGGAACATACCCACCTGGTTTGGGTCATACTTGCATCCAAGAACATCCATTATCCTCTCGGCATACTTGCGTCGGCGGGCATAAGTCTCGATGTTTGCCTCACGGTGCCACTCTGCCTCGTTGGAGAGGGCAGCAGCAGCAGCCAACTGAATTCCACGGAATGTACCGCTGTCAATATTGCTCTTTATCTTCAGTATCCACGAGATGAAAGTCGGGTTGGTAGCACACATGCCCACACGCCATCCTGGCATGTTATGGCTTTTGGACATTGAGTTAAACTCTATGCAGCAATCCTTTGCCCCTTCCACCTGCAGCAGCGACATGGGTTTCTCGTTTAGGATAAATGAATATGGATTATCATTCACCACAACGATATTATGCCTGCGTGCGAAATCGACAAGACGCTCGTAGGTCTCCATGCGTGCATTGCCACCTGTGGGCATATTGGGATAATTGGTCCACATCAGCTTCACCTTGGAGAGGTCCATACTCTCAAGCTGGTCGAAATCCGGTTGCCATCCGTTATCTTCCATTAGGTCGTAGTTTACTACCTTTGCCCCGAGAATCTTGCTCAGCGAGGTATAGGTAGGATAGCCGGGATTGGGCACGAGCACCTCCTCGCCGGGATTGACGAATGCGAGAGTGACATGCAGTATGCCCTCCTTCGAACCGATGAGCGGTTGTATCTCGGTGGCGGGGTTAAGCTCCACGCCATACCATCGCTTATAGAAATCCGCCATTGCCTTGCGCAATTCGGGTGTACCCATAGTGGGTTGATAACCATGAGTGTCAGGACGGTTTGCCACCTCGCACAATGTCTGTATTGTCTTTTCCGAGGGTGGCATGTCGGGGCTGCCAATGGCAAGACTGATGATGTCCTTGCCTTCAGCATTCATCTGTGCCACCTCTTTCAGTTTTCTGCTGAAGTAGTATTCGCTGACGAGCGAAAGTCTCTCTGCTGGTTTGATGTTATTTTGACACATATTCTCCTAATATTTTAAGTTCTTTTGTTAGCGGGATAATTGCGTCGATACTCTGACGATAGCGAGTGAGATTGTCGTAGGTGACATCCACGTAAAACAGATACTCCCACTCATGTCCTATGATAGGCAACGATTGTATCTTCGTCAGGTTGATCTTGTAGAAGGTGAGAATGCTCAATACCTGCGAGAGTGAGCCTTCCTCATGAGGAAGCGAGAATACGAGGCTCGACTTGTTGGTCTTCTCCAATGGTCGGAGAAAATCTGCCTTCATTGGATTCGACGACACGAGGAAACGGGTGAAGTTGTGCTTGTTGTCCTCGATATTGTCTTCGAGAACCTTCAATCCATAAAGTCGTGCTGCCGTACTGCTGCATATCGCAGCCCATCCCTGGCATTTATAACTGTTTTCGGCAATATACTTTGCCGAACCGGCAGTGTCATCGCTCTCCACCGCCTTTATCTCGGGGTGCTTAGCTAAAAACTGGCGGCACTGCATCAGAGCCACTGGATGAGAGTGCACCTCCTGTATCGTCTCCCACTCGTCGTCGGGCAGGCAGCAAATACAGTGTGATATGTGCAGCTTATGCTCCCCCACTACACTCAGTCCCGAGTCGCGCAGCAGCTCGTAGTTGTGCAGCAAACTGCCCGCTATTGTATTCTCTATTGCAGTCAATGCAATGACCGTAGGGTCTTTCTTCACATTCTCGAATACCTGCTCAAAGGTGTCGCAGCATATCAACTGCAACTGTTCGCCCTCGAAATACTGGTGGGCTGCGATGTCGTGGAACGACCCAATCATTCCTTGTATTGCTATTCTCTTCATTTCATTCTTTATATTTTGGAAGTTATGAGGAGAAGTTATAATTTGGAAGTTATAAAGGGAAGTTATAAAGGGAAGTTATGATGTGCCAAATGTTTATTCGCATAAAGTAATGGCCCTTTAACTCCTTATAATAACTCCTTATAATAACTCCTTATAATAACTCCTTTTTAACTCCTTATTTTTTAATTCTTAACTCTTAATTCTTAATTACTCAAAAGGTCCCGCAACATTCAGAATGAAGCGGGACCTTTGAGTTTTTATTTCTATTGTCATAAGTTGAAATCTACACGCAACTTCCCGCTTCACAGTTCCCTGCAAAGTAAAAGTAAAAGCCGTAAAAGTATGCGAACTGATTCTTGCTCATGATTCTTTCTTTTTATTGTTTATTACTTTTTGAATTTTTACGGTGCAAAAGTATAACATTTTTGCGAAATACACAAATATTTTTCTACTTTTTTTCGTTTTTCCATCGAATTTTCTTAAATACCGAGTGGATTGAGGTTGCTAATCCTACGTTTTGGGCGTTGTTCCACGCCTTTTGCGGTGAAGTCGCCATTGATGTCGCTTGCCATTTCCGGGGCAATCTCCATCAGTCGGCGTGCGTCCTCTTGCGCTCCCTGCTTGTCGCCCATTTTGAGCAGCAGTTCGCCTCTCATCTTCAGGGCCTCCACGTTTTCCGGCTCTTTTGCCAATCGTTCTGTAAGCAGTGCGAGGGCTACCACCAGGTTGCCGCTCGCTATCATCGCCTTAATCTCTTCCATTCTTTATTCTTAATTCTTAACTCTTAATTCTTAACTCAAGTTTCGGAAGTAATTTTGAACCACAGAGTTTAAGAGATTAAGAGTATTTATATTAGGAAAGAGACTGAATGCCAAGGCATTTAGAGATCATAGAGGGCTGCGCATGATTTCATCTGCCCGAAGGCTCTGTGT
>JALERP010000004.1 GCA_022764085.1 Prevotella sp. | reverse complement strand
TGAAACGGCGAAAACCCAACATTTGGGTATTTCTGATTAAACAAATACTTCACCGATTTTTCGCCGACCATTTAGGCCTCGACACAAAGCAAGGGACTGAACCTCAGCCCCTTGCTCCAAAATCGGTCGGGGTGACTGGACTCGAACCAGCGACCTCGCGCCCCCCAGACGTGTGCGCTAACCAACTGCGCTACACCCCGCCTTAAGAAACAAATGATTTCTCATTTGCGGGTGCAAAGGTAGGCATAATATTTGAGACTACCAAATAATTTGCAGTTTTTTTGCAGTTTTCTGCTTTATTTTTTGTTAAACAGGGGTATTTTGACTATATTTCCTGTAACATTTCGCCCAATGTGGGGTGGATATGCACCATTTCGTGCAACTCATGAAGGGTGGTGTTCTTGCACATCAGGGCGCTCACCTCCTGCACAATGTCGGCACTATGCGCTCCAAAGGCATGGCAACTGAGGATGAGACCGTCGGTGGCTGAGACGCAGAGCTTGATATATCCCTCTGCCTCGTTCATCGCAAGAGCACGACCGTTGGTGCGATACATCTTCTTGCGCACTTCAATCTCAATACCCTCTGCCTTCAACTGGTCCTCGGTCTTGCCCACACAGGCTGCCTCGGGGTTGGTGAAGATGGCGGCTGGCATAATGTCGAGACGGATATTGTCGGGAATGCCAAGGATATGATTCACCACATGAAGGCCCTGCATGGTGGCGGCATGAGCCAACATCATGCGGGCATTGACATCGCCTATGGCATATACACCGGGAACATTGGTCTGCATATTGTCATCTACAACTATTCCGCGGGCATCGTGCTCAATCGTGGTGTTCTCAAGACCATAACCCTCGACAACAGGACGACGTCCCACTGCCATCAGAACCTTGTCGGCCTCGACACTCTGCTCCTTGCCCTTGCGCTCGAAGGTGACGCATCCGCCGGCAATCTTCTTGACAGCCGACTGCATATAGAACTCCACTCCCTGCTTCTCCAACTGCTTGCGAAGACGCTTGGCAATGTCGGAATCAAGGGCGGGAATACATTCCTTGAGGAACTCAACAACCGTTACCTCGGCTCCCAACTGACGGAAGATGCTTGCAAATTCCATTCCTATCACTCCCGCTCCCACGATACATAGGCGACGGGGGAAGGTGGTGAGTGAGAGAAGTGTGTCGGATGTAAGAAGCATGTCCTCGTCGAGAGCTTCAAGACGCAATGACTTGTGAGTGGAACCTGTGGCGATGATGATGGTGTCGGCAGTGTAGCGCTCACCGGCAGCCTCTACGGTGTGGTCATCAACAAACGATGCCTTGGCATTGACAAGTGTAATACCAGGCGCTGAGAGTACGGCGGCTATAGCCTGACGCAACTGCTCAACGATTCCGTCCTTGCGTGCAACGATGTCGGCAAGGGAGAACTCCGGTTCTACCGCTTTCAATCCGAGAGCAGCGGCATTACGCATCTCGCCTGCAGCCTCAGCCGAGCGGGCAAAGGTCTTGGTGGGAATGCAACCCACGTTGAGACATGTGCCACCGAGATGGCCTTCCTCGAAGATGGTGACTGTCTTGCCCTTTGAAGCGGCGTATGCAGCGGTACGGTATCCACCCGGACCACTGCCTATAATAATAATGTCAGAATTCATATTCAAATTATATTATCGAACACAGAGATACAGAGTCACAGAGTTTTTCTCAGTATCTTTGAATAACTTAAAATTATCACCTCTGTGTCTCTGTGCCTCTGTGTTTCAATTAAACCATGTCCCTATATTTGACAACGGGCTGCTTGGCTGCCAACACGTCATCCACACGTCCGATAGGTGTATTGTGGGGAGCACTCTTCACTATTTCGGGATTGGTGCGTGCCTCCTCGGCAATCTGGTGCATCACGGCGATAAAGCCGTCGATGGTGTCCTTGCTCTCGTTTTCGGTAGGCTCGATCATGAGCGACTCGTGGAAGAGCAGGGGGAAATAGATTGTAGGAGCATGATAGCCATAGTCGAGCAGTCGCTTTGCCACGTCCATGGTGGTGACACCGGTGGATTTGTCGCGCAGACCGTCGAATACGAACTCGTGCTTGCAGAGTCCCTCGATAGGCAGCAGATAATCATCCTTGAGCGACTCCTTGATATAGTTGGCATTGAGAGTGGCAAGCGGTCCCACCATCTTCATATTTTCGCGACCGAGGGTGAGGATATATGTGAGCGCACGCAGCAGCACTCCGTAGTTGCCGTGATATGGTCCTACGGAAATCTTACCGCCGTCGGCTGATGAAAAGTCGATAGCCTTCACATCGGCAAGGGAACGGGCATCAGAAGTACCGGGAAGGAACTGCTCCAATCCGGCACGCACACCGACAGGACCGGCTCCGGGGCCTCCACCTCCGTGAGGAGTAGAGAATGTCTTATGGAGATTGATGTGCATCACGTCGAATCCCATATCACCCGGACGGCATGCTCCAAGCATCGGGTTGAGGTTGGCTCCGTCGTAATACATCAGTGCACCGCACTCATGCACGAGTTTGGCTATCTCGGGAATCTCCTGTTCAAACATACCGAGTGTGTTGGGGTTGGTCATCATCATCGCTGCCACGGTATCGTCGAGGATGCCACGCAGGTCGTTCACATCCACATATCCCTGTGCTGTGCTCTTAACCTCAACCACCTCCAGTCCGCAGACAGCGGCTGAGGCAGGATTGGTGCCATGGGCAGAGTCGGGGATAATCACCTTTGTGCGCTTCGAGTCGCCACGGCTCTCGTGATATGCACGGATAATCATAAGACCTGTAAGCTCACCATGTGCTCCGGCAAATGGATTGAGAGTGAAACGGCTCAATCCGGCGATAGCTGAAAGATGCTGCTGCAACTGCTCGCAAACGTCGAGGGCGCCCTCAACGGTGGCAGCGGGCTGTAGAGGATGCAAACCAGTAAACTCCGGCATATTTGCCACCTCCTCGTTGATGACAGGATTATATTTCATCGTGCAACTGCCCAGGGGATAGAACCCGTTGTTCACGCCGAAATTGTTCTCACTGTGATTGGTATAGTGTCTCACAACCGTCATCTCGTCGCATTCGGGCAGGGCTGCGTCCTCATTGCGGCAGAGCGAAGCGGGTATGTCATAGTCGCCAAACTGGTTCTTCGGCAGGGAATAGCCACGACGGCCTTCCTTGGAGAGTTCGAATATCAGATTACCATATAATTTGTTGTTCATAATCGTCAAATAAATTAAATTAAACCAACCAGTTTGTCAATCTCTTCCTTGGTGCGCTTCTCGGTGACGGCAAACATGATGGTGTCAGGAGCCACCTTTACGCCACCAAAGATACCATTGTCGATAAACTTCTGCTGCAAGGCATCCACATCGCCATTATAGCGCACGCAGAACTCATTAAAGAACGGAGCGGGGAAAGCCATCTCAAACTTGCCCGTAGCCACGAGTCGCTCGGCAAGGTAATGCGCACCGGCGTATGACAGTCGGGCAGCCTCTTTGAGTCCCTCCTTGCCCATCAGCGACATGTATATAGTGACATAGAGAGCCATAAGACTCTCGTTGGAGCAGATGTTTGACGTAGCCTTCTGGCGACGGATATGCTGCTCGCGAGCCTGAAGTGTGAGTACGAATGCACGCTGTCCGCGGTTGTCCTTTGTCATACCAACGATACGTCCAGGCAACTTGCGGATAAGTTTCTCGGTGCAACACATATATCCTACCGAAGGACCGCCAAAGGTCATAGGAATACCAAGACTCTGTCCGTCGCCCACGGCAACGTCAGCGCCCCACTCGCCCGGAGTCTTCAGCAGGGCAAGGTCGGCAGCCACACTGTTGATGACGAATAAAGCCTTGTTGGCATGAGCCTCATCGGCCATACCTGTGAAGTCCTCTACATTACCATAATAGTTGGGCTGCTGCACAATCATTCCGGCTACGCCACCCTGTGCAATCTTGGCAGAATAGTCGGCGCGGTCGGTTACACCGTCCTTTGCTTTCACCATCTCAATCTCCACACCATGGAAATGAGCATAGGTATTCACCACCTCCACAATCTTCGGGTCGAGAGTCTCCGACAGGAGCACCTTATTGACCTTCTTGCCGGCAGCGATACACATGAGCATAGCCTCGGCAGTGGCGGTGGAACCGTCGTACATAGAGGCATTTGAGACATACATGCCAGTGAGTTCAGCCATCATCGACTGATACTCGAAGATGTAATGCAGTGTACCCTGAGATATCTCAGCCTGATAGGGAGTATAAGAAGTGAGAAACTCCGAACGCTCCACGATGCTCGGGATGACAGATGGAGTATAGTGGTCGTAGGTACCAGCACCGGCAAAGCAGGTGAGAGGGGTATTCTTCTCTGCGAGAGCCTTAAACCACTGGCGGATTTCCAGTTCGCTCATAGCTTCCGGCAGGTCGTAGTCGCCCTTGAAGCGTATGCTCTCGGGCACCTCGGCATAAAGACCGTCCAAAGAAGAGACGCCAGCTTTGGCCAGCATCTCTTTAAGGTCTTCTTCCGTATGTGGGAAAAACTTGTATGTCATTACTTTAAAAAATGAGGAATTAGGGATTAGGAATTAGTAACTCAACTTTCTGAAGTGATAATTCCCAATGTATAAGGGTTTTATTTAAACCACAGAGATAAAGAGGAAAAGAGATTTTTGTTTATATAGAGTAGGTCGCAAGCGACGGAGAACACAGAGCCTTCGGGCAGATGAAATC
>JALERP010000001.1 GCA_022764085.1 Prevotella sp. | reverse complement strand
GTGCTTTGACAATTTCATCGTGAACCTGCTTGGAGCTATCGCTGCTTATTGTATGTTTCCTAAGAAGCCGTGTATCAATGTACAACGTACAGTTGATACACAGCTTTCATTGTTTTGAATTCATCGAACTCACGTTAAATAATAAAGCTAAATTCATTCTAAGAAAATGGAAAAACTAAAAAAATACAAGATGGATAATTATCTTGTCGAAATGATTGTGATAATTAAATTGAACGAACTAAACGAATAAGATTTTTAATAGTAAGCAGTCATTTAGGGCCGTCTTGTGAACCTTAATATATATTAGTACCTTTGTCCCGAATTTAAATTTTGGACAAGATGAACATAAAAGAAGAAGGCAAGTACTATGCCTCAATGGTTCGCAAGTACCGAACCGAGTACAAGAGCAAGAACCTTCAAGGGTTCTGTAGAGACCAAAAAGTGAGCTATAACAAGATGCTTCATTGTTTACGTAACGACTCCTATCGCAAGCCTAAGGCCATAGAAGCGGAATCCTATATTGAACCAGGATTGCACCCACTTGTTATAGATAGAGTTGAACCTCAGACATCGCATGTCGCCAAAGAACAACAGGCATCGACTCCCGCCGACATAATGCTGGATGATATCGACCTGTCATTTGGCTCGCAGGTGAGTCTCCATATCGGCAGCTGCTCAAAATCTGCACTAGTTTCACTGATAAAGGAAATGGAGGGTGCTTTATGTTAAGTATCTCAAGCGGTTTCAATTTTTACCTGTGTGGTGAGCCTGTTACGCTGCGCTACCGCCATAGCGGTCTTCGGGGCTACATCAAGAGCCAACTGCACCGTGACCCGACCAACGGAGACATATACATCTTCCTCTCGAAGGACAGTCGTCGTGTCCGTATGTACTACTATCACCATAGCGGTGAGATTATGACTGAGAAAATCCTTCATGCCGACCATTTTGTTGAACCGGTATTTGACAGAAAGAAAGGTTGCTACCACATCTCTTGGGAAAGCTTTGTATATCTTGTTGAAGGAATAGTGCCTAAGGACCGTAGGGTCGATTTTAACGACTTGGATGATGAAAATACCGATGAAACACCTCAGGAAGAATTGGGAAACAGAGGCGAAAAAACATCAGGAAATAAGTTTTTAAAGGATGTTGTGTAATATAGAATAATTAACATAAAGCATTGATAATTAATGTGTTACAATTTGCATATATCAAATATTTTTATTAACTTTGCACCATGAAATCAGAAGAAAAGTCCATAAAAGCAATCAGTGCCCAAGCGCATGGCGAGGCAGCCGACAACAGGCTGCTCCGCAAGAAGCTTCGTGAGAAGGACGAGCTGATTTCAGATCTTCGCGCACAGATTGAGAACCTGAATAAGAACCTGAGCGAGAAGGTTAGTCAGATGGCTGACATGATGGACAAACTTGTAGCCTTCATGATGGGACGTGGCGATGTCACCCTTTCCGACTCACTGCGAGATGCGGTGGTGTCAGGTGTAAGGGCAGAGTACGAGATGCGCGAGCGCAAACTTAAGGAAGAGTTCTCCAGGCAGCTTGGCAATCTGACCTCTGAGTTCGAGGCCAGGCTCGCCGCCAAGGATAATGAGATTAATTCCCTTAGAGGAGATAAAGGAGGTGAAGGTGGCAATACGCCTTCCACCTCCCTTCCCGAAGGCTCCATGCCTGTCACCCCGGAGGAAATGGCCGCTCGCAACAAGCAGCTTGAGCAGCAGAAGGCGAACCTGCAGGTTACGTCTTATGGCCAGCACACGGAATCGGCAAAGTACCACCACGGCGAACAGCAGGTTGAAAACGCCGATGACCTTGACCTTAACGGTGAGGAAGTCCCAGACGAAAGGGTTGTGGAAATCGCCCGTGAGGTGAAAGCCCGCAAGGACATGAAGGGGGTGGAAAAGCCAAGGCGTGAACAACCGCTCATTGGTGCTGCGAAAGGTGGAGAATACGACATTGTCCTTCTCCCCGACAACCTGCCTGATGACGCTGTTGAGATAGGCGAGGATATAACGGTGCGCTATTCATATGTCAAAGGATACATACGCACCCATATCATACGACGCAAGAAATTCAAGGACTCGTCCGGCAAATACTACCATGTAAACCTCCCCGACAAATATAAGAACTGTATGGGACGGACGCAGGTCACAGAGTCCCTTATCGCCCAGATACTTACCATGCACTTCCATTATGGCATGACTCTCGGAGAGGTGGAAGAATGGCTAAAAGCCATGGGACTGAACTTTGCCCATTCCACCGTCATGAACTGGATAGAAAAGAGCGCTGACATACTTGAGCCTCTTGACAAGCCTCTGCAGAAGGAGATTACCACTAATAGCGATGTGCATGGCGACGAGACCACTGTCAAGGGCAAGGATAAAAGGCTGGCGGCCAAGGGAGAGAAAGAGGAGGACGTGGAGGATGAACTCCATTACTTCAAGCGGTGGATATTCTGTTACTACGCTCCTTTGGTTGGACTGACCCAGTTCGTTTTCCACAAACGTGGACGCCGGACTCAGGAAGCGGTCCAGAAATACTTTGAAGACGTGATAGAGAAACTTTATCTTCACAGTGATGGAGCTCCGATATACAAGTGTTACGACACGGGAGAACTGATAGTCCGAATCGCCTGCCTCGTCCATATGCGACGGCCTTTCTACAAGTTGAAGGATGTATCCATAGACGCGATGAAGATGCTTAAGATCTTCGAGGATATCTTCAAGGAAGATAGGAACATCAAGGACAGTTTCACCCATCCTGATGAGATCACGAGGGAGCGTGTGCTTCGGATAGCCCCATTGCTGAACGACATGAAGTCATACCTTGACAAGTTGAAGGCAAGCCTCAGTGCAGAGGAAGAGCCTGAACTTCTCAAGGCGGTCAACTATGCCCTGACGGAATATCCCTGCATGCTCCGTTGTCTTGAGGATGGAAGTCTTGACTTGTCGAACAATATCTGCGAGCGACAGATACGCAGGATAGCGAAGTACCGCAACAACAGTTTCTTTGTCGGCAGCCCTGAGGCCGGCGTTCGCTTTGCAAGGCTCATGTCCGTCTTCGCAAATATCCGCAATCACAAATTGGATCCAGTAAAGTATCTTTGTGATGTCTTCCGCAGGATAAAGAATACTGCTGATGACAAACTT
>JALERP010000174.1 GCA_022764085.1 Prevotella sp. | reverse complement strand
TAACAACAATGCAGACTACGACTACGGCGACCAGATTGCGTTCTTCAACGTGCTGCAGAAGGTGAACGCGGTGAGTCTTATCCCTTACTGCCAGTTCTCTGCCACCAACGTTGTGCTTGACAAGGCGAGCGAGGTGAAGCTTTGGGACTTGGTGAACAAGCACGGATTCGCAAGCTCTGAGGACGGTTTCCTCATGCACACCGAGGGCGAGGGTGCTGGAGTGTATGGATGGGTTCACTCTCGCAAGGGCAGCGGCAAGACGCTCGTGAGTACCCAGTCACTCGTCAACAACAACGCCGAGATGCTGGCAGAGTACAGCGGCGACTTCGCCTACCAGCGCAGCGTGAAGACCTACGGCGGCGAGACGAGCGCATTCCTCACCCCGGGTACTGCCACCACGTCGGGAGCCACTGCAATGACTCCGACTGAGGAGAACACCGGCGGAGGCGGCACTGGCGGCAGCGGCAATGAGGATGAGCCTCCTTTGCTCGAAGGTGACGAGAACGGCGGCGGAAGCGGCAGTGACAGCGGCGGAAGCGGTGAGGATGATTTTGTAATTGGAGAATGAACTTAGCCCTCGCTCAAAGTAGTGGGCGAGGGCAACTCTCAATTATATTTTGAACACAGAGTTACAGAGTCACAGAGTTTTTAATTTTAAACACAAAGACACAAAGGAACAAAGTTTTGTTCTGGATACAAAGATAACAAGCGACTTAAAAGTCGCCACAAAGCCTTGTGGCAGAGGAGCCCCCATACCCCCCCCCGAGGCAGAAGCCCCCCCCTAAATCCCCCGAGGGGGACTTGCATTGAGGCAGATAACTTTGTGGACTTTGTAAAGCAGCTTTAGCTGCTCTTTGTATCTTCCGCTCCCGATAAAAAACTTTGTGTCTTTGTGTTTTAAAAAACAACGAGAAGTCCCCTAAATCCCCCGAGGGGGACTTGCATTGCGGCAAGTCGGCGGGCGGTCTTACATAAAGTAAAGACCCTACAGCGGATGAAATCAGCGGATGAAATCAGCGGTTGATGTCAGCGGATGAAAACTCTGTGTCCTTAGTAAAAGCAGCTTTAGCTGCTCTCTGTATCTTCCGCTCCCGAAAAAGACTTTGTGTCTCTGTGTCTCTGTGTTTTAAAAAAAACTTGCGAAAAAATAAAACTCTTAATTTTTAATTCAAATCCTATGACTAAAGAAAATAAGACGAGGTTGATCAGATTTTTGTGGAACCTGGCATCGGCTATCCTCGCAGCCGTGGGTACCGCACTTGGAGTAAGTTGCGCTGTGGCGTAGAATCTAACGTATAATACCGAAAAAGGGGCTGCACCTATTGAAAAGTGCAGCCCCAATTATGAAAAATAATATGTATGTTACTTCAATGTGTGATATTAGAAGAAGAGGTAGCGGTTGTCAACCACCTGTGCCTTCATGTTAAGCTCGCGCATGAAGAGGCCTGCAGCCTGCATAGCCTGCTGCTGGAGCTGAGCCTCAACAGCCTTCTGGTCGAACTTCACACCCTGACGCTTGGTCTTCTTCACAACCTGTACCATATATGCACCAGCGTTGCCCTTGATGACACGGTTGCAGAACTGTCCCTGCTTGGTGGCAGCAACAACACCGCTGAGAGCGGGCTCGCTTGCACCAATAGTCGGGATGAATGCGGGAGCGGCAAATGTCACCTGCTTAACGTCAGTAACCTGTGCGCCCTTAGCCTTTGCACCGGCTATGTTCTTTGCACCGGCAAGTTTCTTCTGTAGCATCTCATACTTCTTGTCGCGGAGAACCTCCTGCTTAACCAGGTCCTTGACATCCTCAAGGGCACGGAAACCTACTGGATGAACACCAGTGAGAGCTACTACGAGCAGATGGTCGTTGTTGCCACACTCATACAGAGGTGAAATGTCGCCCTTCTTTGAATCGAACACCCACTTCATAGCCTCACGGGTGGCGCGCACGCCTGCAACGTTGTGCTCAGAGTTAACCATGTTCTTGCGCTCCAGAACTGTAAAGCCATACTTGGCGGCGTTCTTTTCGATAGCCTCAAGAGTCTGGTTCTCGCTGACAAACTGGCTGAACTTGTTATAGGCTGCCGAATATGTAGCCTTGGAGAAGTCGATAGTGTGCTTAACGATGGCAGTGACGTACTTGTCGGTCATAGCCTTGCGGTTGACAATCTGCACGATGATATTGCCCTGTGAGAACTCAACGTTCTTAACCTCGCCTGCACCGCTGTTTACCAATGTCTCGATGAACTTCTTGGTGTCGGCGTCGATGCCCTGTGCGCCCTCATACATCGCGCCGGTCATCCACATTGACTTGCCTTCCTGGTTATACTTCTTGGCAATAGCCTCGAAGTCACCGCCGGCCTTCAGTGCATTATAGATACTGTCGGCAGTCTTGCGTGCAGCCTCCACAGTTGCAGCACCAACCTGAATCTGGCGATACTCAACTGAGTCGGGCAGAGAAACCTTTGATACGAGCTTAACAACATTCAGAGTGTTGTCCATAGCAGTCTCAAACGGAGCTGTTGTCTGACCTACAGCCATAGAGTCAACCTTTGCCTTGATGTCCATAGGCAGAGCCTTGGCCGAAACGGCCATACCGCTATACTGAATCTGCGACTGAGCCTTGCGCACCACCTCGGCAGGATTTGCGCCTTCCTGCAGTTTCTTCTGAGCGTCAACCATTGTCGCCATCAAAGCCTTGCGGTCGGCGGCAGAAGCTACAACCTGGAAATCAACATACTTGATGTCGCGGCTCTCAACAAACTGCTCATACTTTGCCTTAGTCTTTTCGTACTTTTCCTTGAGGTCAGACTCAGAAACTGTCACCTTGTTGTCGTTGATGGTAGAATAAGCTATTGAAGCGAGCTGTATGTCGCTCTCCTCGTTCTGAGCCTCGAAAGCCATCTTGGCAGATACGGGGTTGCTCAGCAAACAGTGAGTGAGAAGGCTCTGGTACTTTTGTGCGAGAGTCTGCTGACGCAGTGTCTTCTCGATGAACTTCCAGTAGTCATAGATTTTCTTGTACTGCTCAGCCATCTGTGCACTTTGTGGATTAGACTGCATAGCCTTGTAGTCTGCAAGGAATTTGGTGAGCATAGACGCGTCGAAACGTCCAGTCTGCTGGTTAACGAACGGAGACTGCATGAGCATGGGGTTGGTACCCTGCTTCATGATGTTCTGAAGCTCGGTGTCGGTAACTGTCAGCCCCAATTTCTCAGCCTCGTCGGCGAGAATGGTGTTGCTTACAAATGTGTTCCACACTTGATCCTTTACCTGGTTGAGTTCCTCCTCTGAGAGGTTGTCTCTACCTTGTGTCATCTTGATGACCTCCTGATACTCGTCAACGAGATCCTGAAACTCCTGTACGGAGATTTTCTTACCTAACACTTCGCCGACCTGCTGGCGCTTTTCGTTGCCTGCTGCCTCGCAAGAACGGAAGGCCTCCTCGGCGATGAAAGCGAAGAGTGCGAAGCCGATGATAATAATCAGCGTGACTCCTCTTTTTCTGATTTTTCCTAATGCTGCCATTACTTTGTTTTATTGTTATTTATTTTAAATTGTCATTTTAGTGCGCAAAATTACAAAAATTATATCAAACAAAGGAAAAAAAGTGGAAAAAAATCTATTTCTTCACTACTTTTAACCTCACAAGTTCGATTTTTGTCATTGTTGACTTAACTATTTTGAATTCATAGTCACCAATTTGCACTATTTCATTGAGTTTGGGGAAACTCTGGTATTCATGCAGGATAAGCCCTCCTACTGTCATATATTCGTCACTCTCGGGCAGTTCAAGGTCGAACATCTCGTTCACCTTTTCTATCTCAAGTCGGGCGGAGAGAAGGTAGTCGCCATCATCTGTCCGACGGGCCACATAGTTGCTGGTGTCGTGCTCGTCCTCTATCTCGCCGAATATCTCCTCCACGATGTCCTCAAGCGATACAAGGCCGCTTGTGCCTCCGAATTCATCCACCACCACTCCTATCGATTTCTTCTGCTGCATAAAGATGTGCATGAGTTTCTTTGCTGCCATAGTCTCTGGCACGTATGGCAGGGTGCGTATGCAGTCGCGCCACTTGTCGGGGTTTCGGAACATCTCGGAAGAATGGATATATCCTATGATATGGTCGATGTCGTCCTTATAAACTATTATCTTGGAGAACCCGCTCTCGATAAACCTGTTGCGCAGTTCTTCTACTGTGCAGTCCTCCACATTCACCGCCTCAATCTCTGTACGAGGCACCATGCAATCCCTTACCTTGGTGTCAGAGAAGTCAAGGGCATTGTGGAATATCTTTACCTCATCGGTTATCTCCTGGTCATCCTTGGCGTTATCGATACTGCTCTGCACAAGGTAGTCGAGATCCACACGGGTAAATCCGGCTCCCTCCTTCTGTTTCTCCATCTTCACTCCCATAATCAGCAGCATGGCCCTTGACAGGAATGTGGAGAATCGCGAAACGGGATAAAGAATCACGTAGAATATCATTGCCGGTATGGCAAAAAGCGAGAGCATTGTATTTGGATTGCTCTTGCATATTGTCTTGGGCAAGAACTCGCCTGTGAAGAGCACAACCACAGTTGAGAGGATGGTGTCTGCCGTGACCCTCTCACCGTCGCCGAGCGAGCTAAAGAGCGTGGTGTCGAAAATCTGCGCGAAGAGTATGCCATAGATGACAAGCGCGATGTTGTTCCCCACAAGCATTGTGGAGACAAAGTTGTTGGGATGACGGTAGAAGAAACTGATAGCCCTCTGGCTGGGACTGCCACTGGTGTCCATCTCTGCCAAAAGACGGTTGCTCGACACAAAGGCAATCTCCATTCCCGAAAAGAACGCGGATAGAGCCATTGTCGCTATCAATGCTATTACGGTATCTGTCATTGTATTTTCTTTTTTTGAGGAACTGCTTTCTGTCGCTGTTCTTTTTGTATAGTGTCTGCGGGAGTGGCTTCTTTGCCGGCAGGAGTGGCGGGCGTGGTTTCCTCTTTCTTGTCCATATCCGACTTGATGAACGAACCCTTTGAGTTGCTCACGGTATAATGGCGCATATTCTCGTCGCTGCGGAAATATGTGCCCTCAAGAGTACGCTCGGGTGTAATCACCTTGGAATACTTGTTGGAATAGAGTTCGTGGGTCATGCCGTCCCAAAAAAGTTCCTCGCTCTGGAATCTCAGTCCATTGACATTGCGCAGGCTTACCCTGCCACGCAGTTCCCATAGTTTTATCTGGTCGTAATACCATGCCGTATCGGCCTGGATATATCCCTTGATATGGAATTTCTCGTCGAACTGCTCCATAAAGATACCGCAGATGAAAGTCCATCGCGACGGATTTCTTACAGTGTTGACATCCCACCGCTCGGTGACTATGCGGTATTTTATCACGCCCGAATCGGATATCAGGGTATTCACACCGTAGGAAGTCATCATCGACACCGAGTCGCGGTCGTGTATTGCCGGAGCTATATGCTCCTTCTCCTCAGAGCATGACGCCATGAGGAAAAACAGGCCGAAGAGCAGCACACCGCCCACCTTTGCCACCTTATTATATATATATATATTATACAGTGAAAACCGTGCCAAAATATCTTTGATAATTTAATTCATTAATCTCTCGAAGCTACTTATTCAACTTTCCACTTCATGAACCAACGCTCGTTGAACGTCAATCCAATGTTGATCCTGAAAGTATTCTCGGTGATAAGATCCTTGGCGGATGCCCTCACCCATTGTGCACTGATATTCAGCATTGACCGGTTATTCCATGCGTTGACGATAGGAATACCGAAACCTGCACTCACACTGTACTCCTTAGGTCCGTCCTTGCCGTTGACCTTGACATAAGGCGTGTTGTACGACACACCGAAACGATAGTTTACACGCTTGAGAAACTTTCGGCTCATGGGATTTGGCACCCACTGCGTGCCGAGGGTCAGCTTGTGGCGGTCCTTGAGCAGTCCTCCCACCTTATCATACTCGCCGGTAACGGCGTTGAGTTCCGGGATGTCACAATTTCCCCATTTCTGCAGAGTGTAATCCAAGCCCACGGTGAGCGAGTTCTTATGAGTCCATGAGACACCCAATCCTAAGGACGAAGGCATGTGAAGTCCGTCGGCCACCCTGATTGTGTCGTATGAAGCGACTCCGGTCTGGGGGTTTCTGATTACGGTGACAAGTTCCGGGTCGCTGTTCAGGCTGTGTCCCAACCCGTATGTCAGTCCCACCACGGTAACATCATTCTTGCTCCACCGGTGTTCCCACTGAACACCAAAATCCATGTTGTAGCTTCTCACTATTGCAGAATATGTCCTCATCACCGAATTAACATATCCGTCGGAGTTCTCCACCGTCACACTCTTGTCATAGGAGCCCCAAAGATATCCGATATTGGCACCCACCGACAGTCCTTTGTAGAAATTCCATCCTGCTCCTACAAAAGCCTCATGTATTCCTCCGGAACCGCTATGTGTCTCCGTTGATTTCGATGTGGGCTGCCCCTCAGAGTCCTTACTCACTTCACCCACTCTGCTATAGTTGTATCCTATGTTTGTAAACGGCAAAATACCGAAACTGAATCCCAGCTTCGGCATAAGTCGGAAAGAGCCGACCACATATTCAAAGTCAGAATTGTTGGCATTGATTTTCTTATATGTCCCGTCGTCCTTCACCTCCTTGAAGTTAGTAACCTGCCCCGAGAGTCCCGCGTCGAAAATCATCGTCAGCGAATCCACTGCGGAATACGAGGCAGGATTGAGCGTGTTGACTTGGTTTGAAAATCTCAATCCCAATCCCAATCCATTCATACCACGATTGAATCCCTGTGACCGGTCGGACAACACACCGAGACCGAACTGGCTGTACGGTGAGTTTGTTCCACTTTGTGCATTGGCTGTCAATGCGGCTGCGCATACAAGTGCGCCTATTATTGTCTTTTTCATCAATTATATATATATCGACTTTAATTCTTTTACCCTAATGGTTTGTCTAAATATTTATACTCTAATATGCTGTTCAATCCATAGCTGAGTATGAAATCGTCTGCAAAGATGCGCATTTTTTCTGAAATGTGCAAATCAAGATGCACTCCGCCCGTTAAATAAACCAAAAGGCGCGGATATTTTAATAAAAAATCACTTATGTAGCCCTCAATTTCACGTCTTATACCATTTACCACACCACTTCGGATGGCAGTTTCGGTGGAATATCCCACCTCCGGCGTATCGCCGTGGCGGCTCACGAGCGGAAGTCTTGCCGTGTGCTCGTTGAGCGCAAGCAGACGCAGTTTGGGCCCGGGCGAAATGTTTCCACCGAGATACTCACCACTGGCATTGACAAAGTCGTAGGTGATGCATGTTCCTACGTCAATCACCAGCACATCAGTGCCACCGCTCTTCATGTATGCTCCCACTGCGGCAGCCAACCTGTCAGCCCCAAGTGTGTGGGGAGTGGCATACTTGAGAGAAAGAGGCACCGGTGTGACTCCCGGCACAAGCCTTTCCACCTCAAACGGCAGTGCGTCGATGGCACGCTCCATAACAATGGGCATATCAACCACCGTGGATACGATGCCACGGTTGAAGGGGTAAGCAGAGAGGAAACGAGTGAACTTTTCAAGCTCGTCGTAGTCCGCCGTGCATACCTCAACAGGACTGTCGCCATCAAAAGCAACCAACTTTATGCAGGTATTTCCTGCGTCGATTATGAGGTTCATTTCTATTAAATTCAATTTCAGGGTGCAAAATTATTGAAAAAAATCGAGATAATCGAATGTTTTTCCAAAAAAAGACATTAAATTTGCACCGTGAAAAATATAAAAGATACATACAAAAGGCTATTCGTCGGTATTTTTACACTGATTGTCAGCCAGTTAAGCATTGCACAGCAGTCTGACTCCATAGAAGTCAGTTTGCTAACGTGCGCTCCGGGCAACGAGGTTTACAGCCTTTACGGCCATACAGCCCTCCGTTATCACGATTTGCGCACAGGTGAGGACTATGCCTTCAACTATGGCGTGTTCAACTTCAACAAGCCATTTTTCTCGCTACGTTTCCTCTTTGGTCTGACCGACTACGAACTCGGTGTATATCCTTTCCCGCTCTTCGCTAAGGAATACGGACGTAGGGGAAGCCAGGTGACAGAACAGGTCATCAACCTCACCACCGAGGAAAAGAAGACGCTATACAAGGCCCTCATCGATAACTATCGCCCCGAAAACCGGGAATACAGGTACAATTTCCTGTATGACAACTGCACCACAAGGGCACGCGACATACTGGAAAGGAGCATCAACGGGAGGATAAAATACGTAAACAACGAGAACTACCAAACCTACCGCGAGATGGTTCACCAGTATAACTCAAAATACCCGTGGGCGGCTTTCGGAGTGGATATTGCCCTCGGAATGGCTGCCGACATCAAGGTTGGAGAACGTAAGCTACAATTCCTGCCCGACTATCTGATGATGGACTTTGAAAGGGCACAAATCTTGAGCGATGGCATATACAGGCCGTTAGTGGCGTTATCGCGGAGCGCAGTAGAACCCGGGGTGAATATCGTGGAAGAGCCGTTTCCGCTCACTCCCACTGAGTGCGCACTTATTCTGCTCACTCTGTCATTGGCACTGATGGCAATTGAACTGCGCCGAAAGAGAGTCTTCCGCTTGTGGGACACTATTCTCATGAGCCTCACCGGGATTGCGGGCATATTCATGCTTGCACTGTTCTTATCGCGCCATCCTACCACGAGCACCAACCTGCAGTTGCTCCTGCTCAACCCCCTTCCCCTGTTCTTCATATACAGGCTATGGCGAAAACCGCAGAGCAACCTGTACTGGAAAATATCCGTATCACTCATAGTACTCTTCTTTATCGGGGCTTGTATCCAAAACTATGCTGAGGGCATGATATTTGTAGGCATAGCCCTCCTCACAAGATGTATCATACACTTGAAGCGATGAATAAAAGACACATTTCACTCACACTTATAGTTGCACTCGCTTATGCCGCCCGAATAGAGGCACAAGTGATACAGTCGGCGCCGCGCCTGGTGGTGAACATCACCATCGACCAGTTGCGCTCCGACTATCTTGAGGCATTCTCCCCACTCTACGGCAGCTACGGATTCAAGCGGCTTCTATCCGAAGGGCGTGTATATACCAATGCGTCATTCCCATTCCAACCCATCGACCGCGCTTCGGCAATAACTGCAATCCTCACTGGAGCTACACCTTATTATAACAGTATTGTGGCAGAGCGATGGCTCGACCGTAACACACTGCGACCGGTTTATTGTGTTGACGACAACAAATACAAAGGCCTGGGCACCGAAGCTGGTTCATCACCCAAGAACGTGCTCACCAGCACCATTGGCGACGAACTGAAGGTTTATTCACAAGGCAAGGCAATAGTATATTCCATCGCCCCCACCCGCGACGCAGCCGTGCTTTCGGCAGGCCATGCAGCTGACGCCGCTATATGGATTGACGACGAAAGCGGCGAATGGTGCTCATCGACATATTACGACAAGGAACTGCCCAAATGGGCAAGTGAATACAACCGCCTCTATCCGGCTCTCAAGGAAATAGCCGGCAAGGAATGGACTCCCGACAATTACTATACGGGCAATTTCACCTATTTTATGGTGAAGAACACACAGACGACCTTCTCACACAAGTTCAACAGCGACCGAAGATACCGTGAGTACAAGGCAAGCGCACTCGTAAACGACAATGTCACCAAGACGGCACTACACTGCATCAAGAGCACGGATATGGGCAAGGACGGCATCACCGATATGCTCAACCTGACCTATTATGCCGGCAATTTCGACCATAGCACCCTGTCGGAATGTCAGCTTGAGATGCAGGACTCATACGTCAGGCTAGACAAGCAGATAGCTGCCCTCATCAGCGGCATTGAACTTATTCTTGGCCAGAAAACAGTGATGTATGTCATCACCAGCACCGGATACAGTGACGAGGAAGGCAACGACTATACGAAATACAAGGTGCCAACGGGTATCTTCTATATAAACCGCACCGCCAACCTGCTGAACATGTATTACGGGGCGCTATGGGGACAGGCAAGATATGTTGACACCTATCTTGGCAACCAGATATACCTCAACCACCAGTTACTCGAAAACAAGCGCATAAGCATTGCCGATGCCACGCAGAGGGCGCAGGAGTTCCTGTCGATGGTGGCAGGCATACGCAACGTATATACCGGACAACAACTATTGTCAAACACAAATCCCAACATCCACAAAATACGCAACGGATTCTCACAGGAACGTTGCGGAGACATAATTGTGGAGGTGAATCCGGGATGGCGCGTACTCAACGAGGACAACATGGAGAACACGCTCTCGAGGGCCTCGTACATACAGTTTCCTATCATAATGTTCGGCTGTGGAGTGAAGGCAGGACGCATTGACGACAACGTCACTGTTGACCGCATCGCCCCCACCCTGAGCAAGTCAATTCGCATCCGTGCACCCAATGCTTGCTCTTCAGAACCATTGTTTTGAAGAAAAAAACGCAAATAATCAGTGATTTATGCACGATTACGGAATATTTTTCGTAATTTTGCACGGATTTTTAAATTTTAGGAAACAAAAAAAGAATATAACATATGAATTTTACAAAGTTTTTAAAGTCGCTTTTCGGTGACAAGTCATCAAGGGACATGAAGCTCATCCAGCCCTTCGTAGAGCAGGTGAAAGCCATCTCTCCACAAATCGAGAAGCTCGACAACGACGAACTCCGTGCCAGGACACAGGAGATCAGAAAGCATATTCAGGAATCTGCCACCGACAAGCGCAAGCAGATTGAGGAACTCAAGGCAAAGATAGAGGACACGCCCATCGACGAGCGCGCCGACATCTTCGCACAGATTGACAAAATCGAGAAGGAAATACTCGACATCTTTGAGGAGAAACTCAACGAGGCTATGCCTGAGGTGTTCGCCATCGTCAAGGAGACGGCAAAGAGATTCGCAACCAATGAGGTCACCGTAGTCACTGCCACCGACTTCGACCGTGAACTGGCTGGCGACCCACGCAAGGACTTCATCACCATCGACGGCAACAAGGCCATCTATCACAACCACTGGACAGCCGGAGGCAACGACCTCAAGTGGGAAATGGTACATTACGACGTGCAGCTCTTCGGTGGTGTGGTTCTGCATCAGGGAAAGATTGCCGAGATGGCCACCGGTGAGGGTAAGACTCTCGTTGCCACCCTGCCGGTATTCCTCAATGCGCTCACCGGCAACGGTGTGCATGTGGTTACAGTGAACGACTACCTCGCAAAGCGCGACTCCGAGTGGATGGGACCGCTATATATGTTCCATGGTCTCTCGGTGGATTGCATCGACAAGCACCAACCTAACTCACATGCCCGACGCCAGGCTTATCAGGCGGACATCACGTTCGGTACAAACAATGAGTTCGGTTTCGACTACCTGCGTGACAATATGGCCAACTCGCCCGACGACCTCGTGCAGCGTTCACACAACTACGCCATCGTCGATGAGGTTGACTCCGTGCTTATCGACGATGCCCGTACTCCGCTCATCATCTCTGGTCCGGTGCCAAAGGGCGACGACCAGATGTTTGAGGAATACCAGCCACTCGTGGAGAAACTCGTGGAGGCACAGCGTAAGCTCGCCACACAGTTCCTCGCCGAAGCTAAGCAGAAAATCGCCGAGGGAAGGGAGAAGAACGACCAGAAGCTGCTCGACGAGGGCTTCCTATCGCTCTACCGCTCCCACAAGTCGCTACCCAAGAACAAGCCACTTATCAAGTATCTTTCTGAGGAGGGCATCAAGGCAGGTATGCTCAAGACCGAGGAGATTTATATGGAAAACAACAACCGCAAGATGCCTGAGTGCGTGAAACCGCTGTATTTCGTGGTTGACGAGAAACTTAACTCTTGCGACCTCACCGACAAGGGTACGGAATGGCTTGCAAATCAGGTGAACGACAAGGAACTCTTCGTACTGCCTGACATAGCGTCACAACTCTCCGCCCTTGAACTGGAAGACCTCGACGACCAGGCCCGACTCGACAAGAAGGACGCACTGCTCAACCATTATGCAGTGCAGAGCGAGCGTGTGCATACACTGCAACAGCTGCTCAAGGCATACACCATGTTCAACAAGGATGACGAATATGTCGTTATCGACGGCGAGGTGAAGATTGTGGATGAGCAGACAGGACGTATCATGGAAGGACGCCGCTGGAGCGACGGACTTCATCAAGCCGTGGAGGCTAAGGAGCATGTGAGGGTGGAAGCCGCAACACAAACCTTTGCCACTATCACCCTGCAGAACTACTTCCGTATGTATCACAAACTGGCAGGTATGACCGGTACCGCATCCACCGAAGCCGGCGAGTTCTGGGACATCTACAAACTCGACGTTGTTGAGATTCCCACCAACCGCCCCATCGCACGTAAGGATATGGATGACCGTGTATATAAGACTGCACGCGAGAAATACAACGCCGTTATCGACGAGATACAGCAGATGCGCGAAAGCGGACGCCCGACGCTTGTGGGTACCACTTCTGTTGAAATATCGGAGCTTCTGTCAAAGATGCTCAATATGAGAAAGATACCTCACCAAGTACTTAATGCCAAGCTCCACCAGAAGGAGGCTGACATCGTAGCACTCGCAGGTCAGAGCACCAACGGCTTGGGTGCAGTGACCATAGCCACCAACATGGCAGGACGTGGTACCGACATCAAGCTCTCGCCGGAGGTAAAGGCTGCCGGAGGACTTGCCATCATCGGTACGGAGCGTCACGAAAGTCGACGCGTTGACCGTCAGTTGCGTGGACGTGCCGGACGTCAGGGCGACCCCGGTTCATCAGTATTCTACGTTTCACTCGAGGACAAGCTGATGCGCCTCTTCGCTTCCGAGCGTATAGCAAGCGTTATGGACCGCTTTGGATTCAAGGAAGGCGAGAGAATCGAAAGTCCGATGATTTCAAAGAGCATCGAGCGTGCACAAAAGAAAGTTGAGGAGAACAACTTCGGTATCCGTAAACGCCTGCTAGAATACGACGACGTGATGAACAAGCAGCGTACCGTGGTATATGAGAAGCGTCGCCACGCCCTTATGGGTGAGCGCATAGGTATGGACATCTCCAACACCATCTGGGACCGCGTTGTCAACATCATCGAGAACAACGATTATGAGGGATGCAAGGAAGGCTTCATCCGCATCTTCGGTATCGAGGTGCCATTCACCTACGACCAGTTTGTTGACGAGAAGCACGAAGACCTTGCCGAAAGCTCTTTCCAGCAGGCTATGGCAGCCTTCAAGCGCAAGACTGACCGCATTCAATCTCTTGCCATGCCCATCATACGTCAGGTATATGAAAACCAGGGCGACCGCTTTGAGCGCATCATGGTGCCCATCACCGACGGACGCCGCATGTACAACATCCCCTGCAACCTCAAGGAGGCATACGATTCAGAGTGCAAGTCTATCGTAAAGCAGTATGAGAAGATGATTCTGCTGCACATCATCGACGAATGTTGGAAGGAAAACCTCCGCGAACTCGACGAGCTGAAGCACAGTGTGCAGAACGCCTCATACGAGCAGAAAGACCCACTGCTCATCTTCAAACTGGAGAGCGTTAAACTGTTTGACTCCATGGTTGACAACATGAACAACCGTATCGTCAGCATTCTCATGCGCAGCGGCATACCAGAACTGCAACAGGCTCCGCAGGAAGCTCCACAGGAAATGCCCCAGCAGAACAAGAAGCCAGAATATACCGAGACAAAGCGCGACCTCAACGAGGAAGAGCTCAGCGATCCCAACCAGGCTGCAGCTGCCGCGCAAGATACACGCGATCAGCAGAGGCGTGCTCCCATCATGAAGGACAAGCTTCCCGGACGCAACGACCCATGTCCATGTGGCAGCGGCAAGAAATTCAAGAACTGCCACGGAAGGGGAATTGTTTAATGAATTAAAAATTAAGAATTAAGAATTAAGAGAAATACTCTTGGCATTTCATTATCGCTAAAACATTTTCTCTTAATTCTTATTTTTTAATTCTTAATATATAATATAAGAGGTTATGATTGAAATACAGAATCTAAAGAAGTCGTTTGGCGAGAAATGTGCCTGCGACATCCCACAACTATCAATAGGCAGTGGTGAGATTATCGGACTTGTAGGAAACAACGGTGCGGGAAAGACTACACTCTTCCGACTGATGCTCGACCTGCTTAAGCCCGACCAGGGCAATGTTACCCTCGACAACATCGACGTGCAACAGAGCGAAGACTGGAAAACATTCACTGGAGCATATATAGACAATGGTTTCCTTATCGACTTCCTCACACCCGAGGAATATTTTGAGTTCATAGCCAAGGTGGCGTCGATTTCAAAGGAAGAGCTGACTGAGCGCACTTCCGCCTTTGAGCAGTTTACGGGAGGGGAGGTTTTTGGACGCAACGCCCTCATCCGCAACCTCTCAGCAGGAAACAAGCAGAAAGTGGGAATCATCTCTGCACTCATCACACGCCCCAAGCTGCTGATACTTGACGAGCCGTTCAACTTCCTCGACCCCTCAAGCCAGAATCATCTCAAGCACATCATCGAGGAATACCGCGAGACTACAGGAGCAACGATTATCGTCAGTTCACACAACCTCACCCACACCATCGACATCTCCACACGCATACTGCTGATGGAGCAAGGCGAGATAAAGCGCGACATCAATGAAATCACTCCCGACGCAGTCTCTGCCCTCAATGATTATTTCGACCGTCAGTAGATGGTTTGTGACAAGAGCCAATAAAAAAATTAGAGCGCCTCATCATCGGGACGCTCTATTTTTTTATGATTTATCTTGGGCAGATGCTTCTTCTTTCTGAGATAAGCCGCCTTGCGCAACTCATACTCCTCGCGGTGCTTCTCCAAAAAGTTATCAGCCATACCCTATTCTCTGAACTTGTTATACAATACACTTATTTTCACTGGCGAAGCCGCCACCGGATTACCTTGGGCATCCTTGCCGTCTCTTGCTTCGAAACTTGTGCCTCGCACCAACTTGGTGCTCTTCAACCCCATCTCGTTTGTCACATTAGTGATTGTAGTGGAAGTACTTGTCGTCGAAGAGTTTGTAGCCACGGTAACGGGCAGCAACACAACCTTGTTCCAGTCTTCACTGCCTTTTCCGCTTTTCTTTATCTGCCATAGCTTGTTGACAAGGTCGGCTATATTATTAAAGGTGTAAGTGTTGTAAGTGCTGCTGTAAGAAGCAAGAAACGACATCTTGCTGTCAGGTACATTCCTTTTCTCAAAGAAAGAATACAAGCTGTCCTTAGGTAGCATCAGTACACTTGTCGGTGCTGCGAACAAAGCCTCTCCTGTCTCGTAGTTATATCGCGGGATTACTATCTTAGCACTGCTGATGGTGTCATTCTCATGACCGTTCTTGATTTTCTCGACAGGCAGTTCCATCTCAGTGAACAGTCCCGACGGACTCTTCAGATACGTGCATGACATATCGGCAGCAAGTTCTTCCATGCGCTTCTTGTCGTGGTTGATGAATGTAGTCTGCATCACCTCTTCCGTTCCCGAGAACCTTGCCATCATATTTGTCAGCGTGTCACCGCTGATAGCCTGGAAATCCGCAAACAGACTTACAAAGACAATCTCACCCATATTACCTATGCCGTTGGTCTGTTCAAAATAGAATCCTGGGCATACATTATGTATGAAATTATATGATGACGAGAAATATTCCGGATGCTTATACAACATATTCAAAAGATATGATCCATAATTTCTGAACTTGTTGCCATTCCTATCCACATACTCTCCCAATTCGTTTAGGTCAAACTCCACCGCCTTGTATGTGACGGCACTTGAAGAAGTCTCAGGGGTTAGTCCCTCGTATGTGAACGACTTTGCAACCTTCAGCTCATTTCCGTCCTTGCGCAGATAGCCCTTGTCGGCTATGTCATAGTTACTATAGTAGTTTACCCCTTCTTCCAGCGGTTTTGCAAGCTCGTGCAGTGTAACCTTCAGTGTATTAAGCGAGTCACCAACATAGCTGTTAATATACATACCAATCCTGCATCCTGTGGCAATATAGTTCCCGTTTTCGTCTATCTCGCATCTGAGGCTATCTTCCTTTGGCCTGCTTTCAACAAGTCCGGCAGTCACTCCCAACTGCGACGTAAAGCTGCTTGTGACATACGAACCAGTTTCAGTGTCCTTTACGTGTCCCACGTAAGGATAGATATTTGTGGCGAGCACTGAATCGACAGTCATTGACCTTGTTACCACTCCGAACGTGTCGGGAATCAGAGTGAACCTGTCTGCGGTATGTGTAAGCGAGTCACCAAGTGTGTCAGTAGTATCGTCGCATGCTGTCAGTCCCAAACACATCAAGGCGACAACATACATTATCCTAATTTTCATTTATTCGAGGTATTAATTATTAAATCCAATATTTACTTCATTAGACTTCGTCGATTCTTCATTGACTTCGTCATTTTTACTCTTCCCCACAGATACTGTCAAAAAACTCCTTATATGCAGGTTTGTAATCCTCGCCAGGATATTTGAGCACCGGCACTCCCTTGCTCTCGGCATAATTCACGAGTTCGGGGTCAACCTTCGTGCCTGCCTCAATCACGCCATCGGAAAAGTCGATTGCAATCTTCGACAGCGAGTTGAAATCCAACACCTCAGGATAAACGGAAAGAACCTCGGCATTAGCATCACGGAACTCTATAAAATGACGTAGGTCAGGACCGAAATCCTTGTCAAGTTCATTATTGTACAATGAAGTGACCACCTTCACGTTTGAGAACGAAGGTTCGTCCTTATATGCCGTCTTGATATACAGCGGAACGATTGCGCTCATCCAGCCCTGGCAATGAATGACATCGGGAATCCAACGGAGTTTCTTCACGGTCTCAAGCACACCACGTGCGAAAAAGATAGCGCGCTCGCCGTTGTCGGGATAGTCAACGCCATTCTCATCCTTGCCCATCATTCGCTTGGTGAAATAGTCATCATTATCGATAAAATACACCTGGATTCTCGTCTGGGGTATAGATGCCACCTTAATAATGAGAGGGTGGTCAGTTTCATTGATGATGAGATTCATTCCTGACAGGCGAATCACCTCATGCAACTGTCCACGGCGTTCATTGATATTGCCCCACTTGGGCATAAAAGTACGAATATCCGAACCTTTCTCCTGCAGTAGCTGCGGAAGTTTTTTTCCCATTGTGGACATTTCGCTGTCGGAGACATACGGAGAAATCTCCTGATTGATAAATAGTATTTTCTTTGCCATATAATTAAGTTTTGACACTGCAAAGATACGCATTTTTTTCCAAAAAACGGCATTTTATTTTGATTTTTGCTAAAAATAAACTTTTATTTTGGATATTTTTGGTATATTTCTTCCATATTTGCCAAAAATTGTGTTATTTTGCACCCGATTTCGCACACTAAGTAAATTGTACATATAAAGAAATGAAAGTATTTGGCAAGATTGCTGAACTTCAAAACGCACTCTTCGACGCGCGCAAAGAAGGAAAGACGATTGGACTCGTTCCCACTATGGGAGCACTACATGAAGGTCACGCATCTCTCGTAAGGCGAAGCGTGACCGAAAACGACGTAACCGTGGTATCGGTGTTTGTCAACCCTACCCAGTTCAACGACAAGAATGACTTGAAAAACTATCCGCGCACCCTGGATGCCGACTGCCGACTGCTTGATGAATGCGGTGCCGACTATGTGCTTGCGCCATCTGTGGAGGAAATGTACCCCACTCCCGACACACGGCAGTTTGAATTCCCGCCGGTATCCACAGTCATGGAAGGAGCACACCGTCCAGGACACTTCAACGGCGTATGCCAGGTGGTAAGCCGACTGTTCTATATCGTACGCCCCGACAGGGCTTACTTCGGCGAGAAGGACTGGCAGCAGATTGCCGTCATAAAAGCTATGGTTAGGCATCTGTCACTAAAAGTAAACATCGTGGAATGTCCTATTGTCAGGGACGATGACGGGCTGGCACGCTCAAGCCGCAACACCCTGCTCGCCCCCGACGAGAGAGCCATTGCCCCGAATATCTACAAGGCGCTCAAGGCCAGCATTGACTATGCCAAGACCCACACCCTGAAGGAGACTCACGACAAGGTCGTTGCAGACATCAACGCCGTTGACGGACTCGACGTGGAGTATTTCGCCATTGTGGATGGCAACACCTTGGTGGATGTCAGCCAATGGGACGATTCTGACTATGTGGTGGGATGTATCACCGTATATTGCGGCAAAACCCCCATCCGACTTATTGACCATATAAAATATAAGGGATAAAAAGTTATGTTGATTGAAGTATTGAAATCAAAGCTGCACTGCGTTACTGTCACTGAGGCCAACCTCAACTACATGGGCAGCATTACAATTGACGAGGACCTTCTGGATGCCGCCGAGATGATACCGGGACAGAAGGTACAGATTGTTGACAACAACAACGGCGAGCGATTTGAGACATACATTATAAAAGGTGAAAGAGGCAGCGGATGCGTATGCCTCAACGGTGCTGCGGCACGCAAGGTGCAGGTGGGAGACGTATGCATCATCATAGCATACGCCCTTATGGACTTTGAGGAGGCGAAAACATTCCAGCCGAAAGTTGTTTTCCCTGAAAACAACAAGGTTGTATTATAGATACGTCATCAAATCAAAATGCCGGGACAATGAATGCCCCGGCATTTTTTTTATTATTCAATGACCACTAATGGGTCGCCTTCCATTACGCTTTGTCCAGGCTGTACGAGAATAGCCGTCACCTTTCCGCCCTTTTCGGCCTCAAGGTTATTGGCCATCTTCATAGCCTCAAGCACTACAACAGTGTCGCCCTCGGCTACGGTGTCACCCTCAGCCACCTTAATCTCGGTGATAACACCAGGCAGCGGAGCCTTAACGGCATTCTGCGTGTTGGCACCATTTGCCGATGCTCCTGACGAGGCAGGGGCAGGGGCTGGAGCGGCAGGCCTTACCACAGGCTTCGGCTTCTCAGGCTCCTTCTCAGGCTCCATCTCCACCTTATATTGTTCACCGTTGACAGTGACGTCAGCCACATTATCCACGATGTCGCCGATGGCAACCTTATACTCCTTGCCGTCGATTGTATATTTATACTCTTTCATTTTATTACATTTTTGATGGCAGCGGGGTCATGCTCAGGGCATAACCGTTCCATTGCGTGTTGCGCTCGTCAATGGTGATAACTCCTGTTATCTTGTCGTGCACATTGTTGCCCATGTGTTCATGCAGGGCAAGCGCAATGGCTGCATACACGTTTTTGTCTTCTTTCATAATGATTACATTGGAATGTTACCATGCTTCTTGGCTGGCAGCGACTCGCGCTTGGTGGCAAGCTGGGCAAGACCACGACAGATGCGGAAGCGGGTATTGCGAGGCTCGATTACATCGTCGATATAGCCATACTTCGCTGCCTGGTAAGGAGTTGCGAACAGGTCGTTGTACTCTTCCTCCTTCTCGGCGAGGAATGCCTGTACGTCCTCTCCAGCCTCCTTCTTTGCCTTGGCTTCCTTGGCACAGAGCACTGCAACGGCACCTGAGGCTCCCATAACGGCAATCTCGGATGAAGGCCAGGCATAGTTGAGGTCGGCACGCAACTGCTTGCAACCCATAACGATGTGGCTACCGCCATAGCTCTTGCGCAGTGTGATGGTAATCTTTGGCACTGTTGCCTCTCCGTAAGCGTAGAGCAACTGTGCTCCGTGCAGGATGACTGCATTGTACTCCTGGCCTGTTCCGGGAAGGAATCCGGGAACGTCAACGAGGCTGACAATAGGAATATTAAACGCATCGCAGAAACGAACGAAGCGGGCACCCTTGCGGCTGGCGTTCACGTCGAGCACACCTGCATACACAGAAGGCTGGTTGGCCACGATACCAACGCTCTGACCGTTGAAGCGGGCGAAACCGATGATGATGTTGCGGGCGAACTTAGGCTGGATTTCAAAGAACTCGCCGTCATCCACAATACCGCCAATCACCTTATACATATCGTATGCCTCGTTGCCGTTGTCGGGGATAATCTCGTTGAGGGCATCCTCCAGACGGTCAATCGGGTCATCGCATTTCTTGCGTGGAGCGGTCTCCATGTTGTTAGAGGGGATATATGAGAGCAGGGTCTTGATCATCTGCAGGCCCTCTTCCTCTGTCTTGGCTGTAAAGTGGGTAACACCACTCTTTGAGGCGTGTACGCTCGCACCTCCGAGGTGCTCCTGGTCGATGTCCTCGCCAGTAACAGACTTGACGACCTTCGGGCCTGTGAGGAACATGTATGACGTGTTCTCCATCATCAGGGTGAAGTCAGTCAATGCGGGAGAATAAACGGCACCACCGGCGCAAGGACCGAAGATACCACTAATCTGCGGTATGACACCTGAGGCGAGGATGTTGCGTTCGAAGATTTCTCCATATCCTGCGAGGGCGTTGATACCCTCCTGAATGCGTGCGCCACCCGAGTCGTTGATACCGATTACCGGTGCGCCCATCTTCATAGCCATATCCATTACCTTGCATATCTTCTGAGCCATAGTCTCAGAAAGCGAACCGCCGTTGACGGTGAAATCCTGGGCGAAGATAAATACCAGTCGGCCGTCGATAGTACCCGAACCTGTTACCACGCCGTCGCCGAGGTACTGCTTCTTCTCCATGCCGAAGTTAGTACAACGGTGGAGTTTGAACATGTCATATTCCTCGAAGCTACCTTCGTCCAGCAGCATACTGATACGCTCACGTGCCGTATATTTGCCACGAGCATGCTGCTTCTCAATGGCCTTCTCGCCGCCACCGATGCGCGCTGTCTCACGCTTCTCGATAAGCTGCTTAATCTTTTCTAATTGTTTGCTCATTTTTATATATAATTCAAGTTTCTGATGTACTCATTTTTGGGGTAGTTAAGGAGTTAAGGAGTTAAGGAGTTAAGCCATTAGTATTGAGCATTGGATTTAAGTGCAAAGACATTAATCGTATGTACATTTGGCTTAACTCCTTAACTCCTTAACTCCTTAACTTCCAATAATCTACCTTACTTCCGAAAGTCGAGTATATAATTATTATTTTCGCTTTTTTTATCCTTTAATTTTGCCGCAGGCTTGATGAATTAGTGCTCACAAAGCTCAGTGAGTATTCCCTCGGTTGACTTCGGGTGCAGGAAGGCTATGTTCAGGTTCTCGGCACCCTTGCGCGGAGCCTTGTCGATGAGTCGGATGCCCTTCTCGTCACACTCTGCCAATGCGTTTGCCACACCGTCCTCGATGCAGAACGCCACGTGGTGAACTCCATGGTTGCCCTTGTCGAGCCACTTCTGTATGGTACTTTCGGGAGATGTCGGCTCAAGCAGTTCGAGCTTCACCTCACCACATTTCAGGAATGCGGTCTTAACCTTCTGGTCGGCCACTTCCTCTACTGCATAACACTTCAGTCCCAATACGTTCTCAAAGTACGGGAGTGCTTCTTCAATGCTCTGGACACCAATGCCCAGATGCTCAATGTGCGAAATCTTCATATACTTATGTTTTATTTAATGTTAATACTGAATCGCATTTAGTCATAAAGACGATGCAAAGATAGGAATTATTCTTTGAACTTGCAAAGATTGAGTTGAAAATATTGTTAAACTGACAATTTATATGCATTATTGACATATTTTTCTGACATTTCCATAATAAATTTTGGTATTTCTCGTTTATATTATTAAAAAAATTATGCAGATGTACATACTACGAAATATACTTTTATCATTGCTCCTCTGCCTGCCGCTCTGTGGTATCAAGGCACAGGACTTCGTGCTCACAGGGCGCGTGGTTGACTCCAACGACAATGCCATCGAACTTGCATCGGTGTCGTGCCTCGCCCAGGGCAAAGCCACCATGACCGACCTCAAGGGGCGTTTTTCCATGTCACTTCGTTCTGCCGACTCTGTTGCCATCAGGTTCTCCATGGTGGGCTACAAGTCAAAGACCCGTGTCCTTCGCCGTCCGCGCGGAAAGCAGACACTAAAGATTACATTGTCACCCATGGATGCGCTCAACGAGATTGTGGTCACAGAAAAGCGAAGGCAGACTACCCCAATGGAAAAACTCGACGCGAGCAAGCTAAAAGACTCGCCCTCCACATCGGGCAATGCCGTGGAGGAGCTGATACAGCAGCAGGCGGGCGTAAGCACACACAACGAACTGTCATCGCAGTACAACGTGCGCGGAGGCAGTTTCGACGAGAATTCCGTATATATAAATAATGTGGAGATATACCGCCCGCTACTCATACGCAGCGGACAACAAGAGGGACTCAGCATCATCAATGCCGACATGGTGGAGTCAATCGGATTCTCCTCTGGTGGATTCGAGGCAAAATACGGCGACAAGATGTCATCGGCACTCGACATCACCTATCGCCGCCCCACCCGCTCCGAGGTATCTGCCTCGGTGTCGCTGCTTGGCGGAACTGCTTTTGCCGCCGTAGGCAACCAACGCTTCTCGATGAGCCACGCCGTGCGCTATAAGACCAACCGCTACCTGCTCGGCTCACTTGAGACCAAGGGCGAATACCGTCCTAACTACCTGGATTACCAGACCTTCCTCAGTTATCGTCCTGACTCACTTTGGACCATCGACTTTATGGGAAACATATCAGAGAACCACTATAACTTCCGTCCTACCGACCGCGAGACCTCATTCGGCACAATGCAGGACGTGAAGTCGTTCAAGGTATATTTCGACGGTCAGGAGAAGGACATATTCCGAACCTTCTTCGGCAACTTGTCCGTCAGCCGCGTGTTCGGCGCAAGGCGTCAGACCAAAGTGTCGCTGCTTGCATCGGCGTTCTACAGCAAGGAGCAAGAGACCTATGACATACAGGGACAATACTGGCTCGACGACACCAACACCAGCGAGAACCTGGGAGTGGGTACCTATATGGAGCATGCACGCAACTATCTCACATCCAAGATGACAAGCTTGAAAATGATTGCCAACCACAAGTCGGGCAAACACGACATCGAGGGTGCGCTAACCTTTAAGTTCGAAAACATCAAGGAGAAGGCATCCGAATACGAGATGCGCGACTCCAGCGGCTACTCCATCCCACACAACCCGCAGCGTCTCGACCTAATCTACACCCTGCGCTCCACCAACAAGATAAACAGTACACGTATCGAGGGCTACCTTCAGGACACTTACCGCTTTGCCACAAACAGCGAGCGGCAGTCGTTCTTCACTTTCAACTACGGTGTGCGCTTCAGCCATTGGTCGTTCAACAACGAGACCACGGTGTCGCCCCGAGCCTCTATAGCCATGGTGCCGGCATTCAACAACGACATCACTTTACGCTTCTCCACGGGCCTCTATTACCAGGCTCCGTTCTTCAAGGAGATTCGCGACACTGTCACTACCGACGGTATCACGCGTGCCGTTCTCAACAATAAGATAAAGAGCCAACAGTCAATACATTTTGTGGGAGCGTTCGACTATCGCTTTAAGATGAAAGACCGCCCCTACAAGTTCTCTGCCGAAGCCTATTACAAGCTGATGCACAACCTCATTCCATATAACGTGAACAACGTGAAGATTACGTATTACGGCGGCAACCAATGCGATGGTTATGCAGCGGGTATCGACCTCAAGTTCTACGGCGAATTTGTGCCCGGCACCGACTCATGGGTAACCCTCTCGCTGATGAGCACAAAGCAGAAGATGGACGGCAAGTGGGTGCCTATGCCCACCGACCAGCGGTATTCAGTAAACGTGCACTTCACCGACTACTTCCCAGGCACCGAGAAATGGAAGATGACACTCCGCCTCGCCATTGCCGACGGTCTGCCCTTCGGTCCTCCCCACAGCGGCTTGGAGCAGATGGTGTTCCGCGCTCCAGCCTACAAGCGTGCCGACATCGGAATGAGCTACCGCCTTTACGACCGCGGCAACCGCAAGTCTCCCGTCAAGAACGCATGGCTCGGCATCGACTGCCTCAATCTCTTCGGCATAAACAACGTGAATTCATACTATTGGGTGACCGACGTGACAAACCAGCAGTACGGTGTCCCCAACTATCTCACTGGCAGACAGATAAACGTAAAACTCTCCGTGGCGTTATAAATTCGCCGGCATGACATCCCCCACCCAACGCAGATACCTGCGATGGTCGATGCAGATACCTGCGTTGGGCATCGCAGGTATCTGCGTTGCTACAAGAAAAGAACAGTTTATGACGTTAGCGTGACAATTATATATATAAAAACTTCCTATAACGGGAAATTCGCTTACTATATATATATAGTTCGTTAATTTCCTCTCACACGACTTTTCTATATATATAATTGTCACGCTGTCACGCTTATGGCATTTTACCATAACGAAACGGACTGAAACGGACTGAAACTGACTTATCTCGCCTTATCTGGCTGAAACGGACTGAAACGGACAGCGCAAAATAAAAAAAACGTATCTTTGCACCCGTAAAAACATGAAACGGTTTCAATAATAGCGTTCTTTGACATTCTGACACACTATTTGTTGCTCACCCCATATCCAAATAATGCAAAATCGCCTTTCAGCGGGTCATCGGGAAAAACCTCCGACATGGCAGAGGTGAGACGCAAGGCTGAAGACATTGAAGCCGAGGAGGACTTAAGAAGCCCGAGACGCACCGACTGCTGCACCACATGGGTGTCCATAGGCATGATGAGAGTGCGGCGGTCGATAAAATCCTCCCATACGCCAAGGTCAACGGGCGAACCTCCGCGCACCATCCAACGCATGAACATACAGACACGCTTGCACGACGACTGCGTATTCTTCGGAATGATGCCCTCAATGCCACGTGAGGAGAAATACGATGTCAATGCCGACACTGCCGTGAGACAACGTCCGTCGGGAGTGGACTGGCGCACAAACTCGGTGAGAGAGCCGTAGTCAGCCAACATCTGACGAATGGCGGCAAGGAACCTATGCACCTTGCCAAAGGTGTAAAGGCGATAATAACACCGGGAGGAGTCATCGGGAATATCTCTGGCAAAATCACCGCTCCTCACCCACTCTTCCACATTGCCATGTGATGAATCAAGCATATACTGAATCTTTGGAAAGAACTGGGTCCTGTTGCCATAGCTCAACGATGAGGCAAGAAAGGCAAGCATGACGCGGTCGGCCACAGGCTCCACCTGGTGCATAAACCAACTTGGGTCGCCATTCAGGAAATCCGCGGTCTCATATCTCAACGCATATTCGCGGAGCAGTGCGGCTGTATCAGCAGGCACATTACCTTGGAGTGAGTTTCTGTTCATCTGTTTTTGTGATTTAGGAACCAACGGTGGGTGAAAGCAAGATACATCGCAAACGCCAACACCGAAATGCACTGCGAACATACGAGAAGGGCATTGGCATTGCCAATGAATGCTACATATCCCAATCCTATGCCGACGGCTATCGAAGACTCCCATCCCAAGAGGAATGAGCTTGAAGAAGTGCCCCTTTGGCAATGGCGGCTCAGCTTTATGAAGAACAACAGGAAGCGTGAGCCAATGATACCGATGGCAAGACCTATCATTGTGGGAGCCACATATATAATAACGTCAAGACGGTACGTAAGCATCATCTGCATAGCGGCAATAATGAGTATCATACCTGTGACCACCTCACTCTTCAGCTCTGCATTGCGGAACACAAAACGCTGGGAAATGAGCGCAAGCGCAAATCCCGCCATCATCATCGCATAGAACATCCACGGGAGTGACAGCGAGAATAGCATTCCCACGGGGAGCATTATAAGGAAAATATTGATGAAAAGCGGTGTGCCCTGGACAAGAAAGAAACGGTCGAGACTGAAGAAATGTATGTTATCCTCGGGAGCACGGAATGGGAAACGCACCGAACGTATAAGTAACAAGGAGGCTATGACACATGCGTCGGAGAAAAAGACCACCAAGCGGAAACTGCCTCCGAGCCAATAAACCAAGAGTCCGCACAACGGTCCCAACGCCACGGCAAAGCGCGAGAACCACGCAACACTATGGTTAGCCTCGGTGCGCATCGATGACGAGCTCTTATCAATGACAAGTGTACTGGCAAGCACCATCTCAGCCAATCCATATACTGCACCGAAAAGGATGCGCTGCGCAAATATCCACCATTTGCCCATAAAACTCAGTTCATCGTCGAAGAATCCACCAAGCAGCGACACGCATATCACCATCACGACAATGGCATCCATACAAACCAAGTTGCGTCGATAACGCTGTACGAGATACGAACAGAAACCGCCAAGTGTGAACATTCCCACTCCGAATGCTCCCATCGCCAGTCCTGCATCACGTGCGGTGAACCCCTCATCCTGCATAAGCCACATGGGCATGACGGGCACAAGTACATACACGGACATGGCAACGAGGAAATTGGCTATCGCAAGAAACCAAAATCCGCGCTGCCATGCCTTGATGTGTATCTGTGTATTTTGGGTATTCATACCTGATAACTAATATGACTCTTTCTCGTTGGGGAAATCACAGTTCTTGACGTCCTCCACATAATGCCCGATGGCATCTGTCATTATGGTGTTGAGGTCGGCATAACGACGCAGGAAGCGCGGACTGAACCCGTTGGTCTTGCCGAGCATGTCATCCACCACAAGGATTTGACCGTCAGTACCGTTGCCGGCACCAATACCAATAGTGGGGATAGAAATGGCAGACGAAACTTCGCCTGCAAGCTTTGCAGGCACTTTCTCGAGTACCACGGCAAAGCATCCTACCTCAGCCAACGCCTTGGCGTCACTCATCAGCTTGGCAGCCTCTGCCTCTTCCTTGGCACGCACTGCGTATGTGCCGAACTTGTTGATGCTCTGCGGGGTGAGTCCGAGATGCCCCATCACTGGTATTCCCGCATCAAGAATGCGCTTCACTGTCTCCACAATCTCCACACCGCCTTCGAGTTTTAGGGCATCACAGCCGCTCTCTCTCATGATGCGTATGGCATTGCGCACTCCATCCACAGGGTCAACCTGATAGCTGCCAAAAGGCATGTCGCATACCACGAGGGCACGGTTGACCGCACGCACAACAGAGCGTGCATGATATATCATCTGGTCGATGGTGATGGGCAACGTAGTGCTATTGCCGGCCATCACATTGGATGCCGAATCGCCTACGAGGATGCCGTCGATGCCGGCACGGTCAACGATACCGGCTGTTGTGAAGTCGTATGAGGTGAGCATGGAGATTTTCTCATGCTTCTGCTTCATCTCGATAAAACGGTGAGTGGTCACCTTGCGTGTGTCACTAATTAAATATCCTGCCATGGGTCAAAGTTCTTATAATCGTTAATTACTATGTCTGAATACGGCGCAATGCTCTCCGCACTGTTGGTGGTGGCAAGTCCCACTACCTTCATACCTGCCGCCCGACCGGACTTCAGGCCGTTGAAACTGTCCTCGAAGACAATACACTCGGATATGTCGGCATCCAAGCGTGTCGCAGCCTTGAGATAGCAGTCGGGGTCGGGCTTGCTGCGCTCAAAGTCCTCGGAAGTGAGGATGGCATCGAAAAGCCCTTGGAATTCCGGTCGATGTTCATATACGCTCTGCATCTTCGCCTGGTTGGAACTGGTCACCACTGCAGTCTTCACGCCATTGGCACGAAGCTCGCCCACAAAGGCCTGGAAACCTTCGACATAGTTGAACTGCATGTTATGTTCGAACTCATTGAGCCGGGCTGTGATGATATCCTGACTGTATAAAAGCCCGCCGCTAAAGAAGCGGTCGAAAATCTGCACAAGGGTCTGACCCTTGATTTCGTGTTCCAACCCCGGATGTTCGGGATGGAACTCCCTGCACTGTGCGCCCCAGAACTCAGTGTATTGCGGTTCGGTGTCGAACACCACTCCGTCGAGGTCGAACAGGGCTGCCTTAATTGTGTTCATCTTTTTACTTTTTTTGTTTTTTCTCAAAATCGGCTGCAAAATTACAAAATAATCTGCAAATAATCAAGAATACTTGAATAATTCTTAATTTATTTTGTTATTTGACACATAAATACTAACTTTGCAGACAAAATGAACATATTTATGAAAAAGACTGCATTATACTCTTTAACATTGGCTGGAGCAGTGTCAGCGGCCTGCTCGGGGTCTTATACCCCTGAACAACTCACCTTCGACAGCATAAAGGTGGAGAAAAGGGTGGCGCTTACCAAGGATGCCAACTCACCTGCCTACGAGATGAACATCAACGTGAAATACGTGAAAGAAGGCAGCGAGGACATCAGGAAAAGCGTAAACGACGCCATCACCGCCAAGATTTTCAATCTGCACTATGTGGATATCACTGCAGCTGTGGATTCGTTTGTCAATGTCAACGCCTCTTCATATAAGAATGACATGCTGCCCCTATATAGAGAGGACAAACTTGACATCGACAAGAAACCCATTTATGAATATGTTGCCAACATCAAGACACGGACGGAGGACGGCAGGGAAGGCGTTGTGACCTACTTCATCGACACGTACAACTTTCAGGGAGGGGCACACGGGCTTAACCAACTGCTGACCCTCAACTTTGACAAGACCACCGGCAAGACACTCACACTGGAGGATGTGCTGGTGCCGGGTTACAAGGTGAAGCTGAACAAATTGCTGCAAAAGGCCCTTTTGAAGAAGGCCAACTGCAAGGACATCAACGAGCTACACGACAAGGGCTACCTCTTCTCGATGGAGATGTATCCGTCGAACAATTACGTGCTTGGCAAGGAGGGCATTACATTCATCTACAATCCATACGAGATTGCCCCATACGCACTGGGACGCATTGAGCTGACCATCAGCTATGACGACATGGAAAATCTCATGAAAAAAGAATAATAGAACATGAATATCATAACAAAATATTTCACAGATATTACCGACGTACAGCGTCGGCAGTTTGATGCCTTGTATGAACTGTATCAGGACTGGAACAGCAAAATCAACGTGATTTCCCGCAAGGACATCGACAACTTGTATGAACACCACGTGCTTCACTCATTAGCCATAGCCAAAACCATAAAATTCAAGGATGACACCGACATTCTCGACTTCGGCACCGGAGGCGGATTCCCTGGCATACCATTGGCAATCCTCTTCCCCAACTGCCGTTTTCAACTTATCGACGGCACCGGCAAGAAGATACGTGTGGCTACTGAGGTGGCGAATGCCATAGGACTGAAGAACTGCACGCCTGTGCACAAGCGCGGAGAGGAAGAGAAGGGCAAGTATGACTTTGTGGTGAGCCGTGCCGTGATGCCGCTGCCCGACCTCGAGCGTATAGTGAGGAAGAATATTTCCGACAAACAACGCAACAGTATGCCCAACGGCATTATCTGCCTGAAAGGAGGAAATGTGGAAGGCGAGATACAGCCTTTCCGCAAGTATGTGGAAGTGACCGAGATTTCGCAATGGTTTGACGAGGAATGGTTTAAGGAGAAATACGTAATTTATCTACCTATATGAGTTTGAAAATACAACGATTTGTATGCAATCCCTTTCAGGAGAATTGCTTTGTCGTCAGCGACGACACACGTGAGGGTATTGTGGTTGACTGCGGCGCACTCTACCCTGAGGAACGCACTGCCATCACGGAATACGTGAGGAAGGAGGGTATCACGCTTAAACATCTGGTTGCCACCCACGGACATGTTGACCACCACTTCGGCGACAACACGATATTCGAGCAATACGCACTGAAGCCCGAGGTATCCGCCAAGGATGAGTATCTGCAAAGCAAGCTCGAAGCCCAATGCCGCGAGTTCTGCGGACAGTCATTGGGATATGAGATGCCGCCAGTGGGCAAGTATCTTGCCGATGACGACGTGATAGTATTCGGAAATCACGTTTTCACCATAATCCCCACCCCCGGCCACACTCCCGGCTCCGTGTTCTTCTACTGTAAGGAGGAAGGCATAGCGTTCAGTGGCGACACTCTGTTCAGGATGAGCATCGGCAGGACAGACTTCGAGTTGGGCAGTTTTGACGATATTGTTTGCAGCCTGAAGTCATTAAAGGACAAGATGCCGCCCGACACTGTGATACTTCCCGGACATGGTCCACAGACTGTGCTGAAAGATGAGATGGAGTGCAATCCTTATTTCAAATAAAAAAAAGACGGCTAATCTCTCGATCTGCCGTCCTTCATTAACCTTAATAATCTAATACCATGAAAAACACTCTACAAAATTACAGATTTTTTTCATAATATTACCCTAATAATTTATTAAATCCTAAATAATTAATTTTTATTATATGTTCTCCCATTCCATTTAAGTATCGTTAACTTAGAATCCGTACTTTTTGTTTCTTTTTCCTCTTCTTCTTCCCTATACTCAATCAAATCCACGTGACGACGGACGATATCAGTATTCAAGGGAGACAAAGTGGTCACTTCCCCACCCTCCAACACTTCGGGCAGGGGCAGCGGCTTCCACTTGGCAGTGAACAGGCTCACACTACTCTCCTTGGGTTTTACACCATAGGACATGACAAGACACACCACGCATTCGGACGAGTCGGCAAGGGCGACTGACGACTTAAGCAGTTTCATCTCCACCTTGACAGCCTCGCTGAGGGTAAGGTGAAGATAGTCGGCTGTGAGAGTATCGAGAGTGGCCTTACCGTCAAAGACATCGCTAACTTCTGCCTTCATGCCCGATGCCACGAAATCCACCATGTCAAGCCGGTTATTGCGCGTGAGCGTGGGCAAGACGGAATCAGGCATCGCCGAAAACACATCCTTAATCTCGACTGCTCCGGCTGTAATAAAAGAAGCCATAGCAAAACACAATGCGAATAATCTGTTCATCATATCAAAATAAGTGTGTTATATTAACTTTTGTCATTTGCACCTCTTAACGACATCACCTTGCGGCGCACCGCAATGACGTTGATTATGGAAATCAGGGCAAAGAGGGCGAGCCCCACTACCACAGACGGCATCATGCTTCCCTCGTCAATATCGGGGAACAGAGTCTCAACCACTTCCATGTAATAACCGCGAAGCACAGCCAACACCGCCCACGCTATCACAAGCACGAGAAGATTCAGACCGATGGTGAGCATCTGGTAGGGCATTGCCACAAGCGAGGGACCATAGCCTATGAGCAGCAGGTTCTCGAGTTTCGAGGCATTCTTCTGCACAAGCAGGTATATGCTGAGCATCAGTATATAAAAGCTCAGCAGGGAGATTACAAGACCGATTGCCATCACGAGCATGACAACCATCTTGAGGAAATATGTTGTCTTCTCGGCATCGAGATTGTTGTTCTCGGTGTCAAGCGAGTTCTCGTCAATATACTTGGCAATGCGCTCGTCGGCAGGATTGGCCACTTCCACTATGAGTCGCGTTGGTTCACTCTTTTCACCGGGGGCATAGGTGGCATTACTCCAATCCATAAAGGCCTGCGGCACAAGGATAGAGTTGAGACGCGAGGAGAAACCAATCACCTTGCCTTTATATTCATCGCTTCTGCCATTGCCATGGATGAAGATCCTGAAGTCAATCATCCCCACAAGACCGTCGCTAATCTTTGGCAATGAATGGTTGTGGGCAAATCCGAAGTTATACATGGCAATATAAGTGCGAGGAAGGATGATGGGCACGCTATTGTCACCCTCCTTCCACTGCCAACTGTCAAGGGAGATGTCAACGAAACCGTCAGGCACACTCTCAAAGAACAGTTCCGAGGACAGCACCGGGGTACCGTTTATTCCCATTCGCGCATCCACCTTGTATTCGGTGGATGTGAACTTGCCCACCTTGTCGGCAAAGGGTTGTTCCTCAATATCCTGGACATCAGCAGGCGCAAACGAGTTGCTTCTACCGGAGATTGTATTGCCTGCGGTAATCTTCTTGCTTAAGATGACGTATTCCGCCCCCATGAACGAGTCGCTCTGGGTGAATACAGGCAACACGTCGCGGTAGAACTGGAATCCCAACAGCACTATGAGCATTCCACATAGATTGGCAAAGAAAAAACCTATGAACTGCGGCACACTGACATGCTGGCGCAGTAGTTTCCAAACGAGATTCATAACTTCAATACCCTTTCGTAGTTCAAGTCAATATGTTTACCTATGCTCGTCACTATTACTCCCGCTCCCTGGCTTTTTGCCTCCTGCATCATTATCTCGCCCATTATGCGCGAGTTGTTATCGTCGAGGTGGCTTATCGGCTCGTCGGCAAGCAGGAAGTCGAATGGTTGCACAAGCGAACGTATGAGTGCCACCCTCTGCTGCTGACCGAATGACATGCGGCCTATCTTTGAGTCCATCTTGTCGGCTATTCCAAGCATCTCAAACCACTGCTCAATCTGACGGCGGCACTTAAACTTTGTGAGCTTGTTCTTTATCTCAACATTCTCCATAGCCGTAAGTTCGGGGAACAGGCGCAGTTCTTGAAAAAGATGGCTGACATGCGACTTGCGTATGTCTATCCATTGGCTAAGTTTCAGCCGGCTGCTATCGGTATCGTCGAACAACACCTCTCCTGTATAATCATTGCGGTAGCCTACTACATAACTGCAAAACGTGCTCTTTCCCTGTCCGCTTGCGGCCTCCACCAAATAAAGATGACCTCGCTCGAACGTCACATCGCCTTGCCAGATATCCGAGCTCAAGTCTGTGCGATTAGCGAACACCGATGGAAGTACATTCCTAAATACAATCTTGTTCATTCTTCACTCTTCATTTTAAAAACTATTGTTTTCAACTCAGGCAAAAACGATGAGATTACCGAAAGCTCCGGTTTCTGTTTGGCTGCTGACCCAATGCTGAGAATTGCCACAAAACGACTGCCCTTCACTTTCGACAATACCTCGGGAGACAATGGACTTGATGATTTCTCACCTATTGTCCCAACCGCTTCCTGCGTTGGGACTACATACAGGAGACCACCGTCAGCCACTCCGAACCAGGCATTGAACTGCTTGCCCGTTATTCTCCAGGTATTCATTCCGGCATCCTCAATCCTTGAACCAGCCGGACAGGATTTCTTCCAGTATGCCACGTCTTCCATCCACGACACGTCCTTGGCTTCGGCAAGAATGGAAATCGGGAGACTGTCATCAGATAGAGATGGCACAGCCACGAGCATGTCGCCTTCAACACCGCGCAGCATCTTGTCAATGTCTATGGTGGTGTTTATGCCCATAAGCATAGTGCGAAGCGACTCATTGGCGCGAAGCATCTCCACAAATCTGTCACCTTTTACTCCGCATGCAATCGTCAGCAGGTTGTCGGAGGAAATGGTGGGGAGAAACTTGTCGCCAAAGGGTTTGAGATTAGACAGCGATTTTCTGATAGCCGCATCAATATTCTTGTCGAAAGAGAATGTGTGACTTATTACCTCAAGACATCCGCCATCCAATTCCATCGAGGCTGCAATACAAAGTCGCTCAGGCGATGTGCCCTTGGGCGCACCCAACGTCAATGGCGTGACAAACTTGTCGGGCAAGGCATCAGCCCGCGCCACAAGCACCAACTGCCCTTCCATCGAAGAAAGACGCTGATAAAGGGGTGACTCGCTGACGGCGTCCTTGTCAGAGGACAGATACTTGACCATCCTGCGCTGCAGCTGTGCATGTTCGTCACCCACGGCAGGTCCCATAACAAGCAGTGCCGACGAGGAATATCCCAAAAGGAAATTATCATATACGACAGCAAACTTATATCCCTTGCGCTCGGACAAAGCAGAAGCCTTACCTGACTTTGAAAGACTCCCAATCCATTTGTCAACGTCATCCTCACTATCAACAGCCGCGACAAGTCCTATGGAACCGTCGGCAGTTTCAAACAAGTATGACTTGCGGCTGAAATCCACACCACAATCCTTGAATTCATCAATATTGACATCACCCAACTTCTTGAAATCAACAGCCATAAGAGCCTTGACTCCCGATGGTATGACGTTGATATAGCCGTCGCTCTTAATGTAGGTCACGCCAACCAATACTATCACCGCAACAAGGGCAACAGCCAAAACTGTATAAAGTATATTCCTGCGTTTCAACTTTCCTGACCTTCCTTTATTTCCTTCATTTCTTTCCTTCCCACCAGGCGCATCATCATGATAGCATATAGAGCGGCAGTCTCGGTGCGCAGGCGGCTTTCACCCAATGAAACAGGAATCCATCCTGCCTCCAATGCCTTCTCGACCTCATCTATTGAGAAATCTCCCTCAGGTCCGACCAGCACTGTAATATTTTCGTCCTTGACGGGTGCGTTGATTAATTCACTATATAAATCCTTTCGCTCAATCTCCTCATAGCAGTGAGCTATGTATTTCCTGCCCTCGAGAGGAGTCTCAAGGAAAGTCTTCAGTGGAACGATCTCTGTGACAGTAGGTTTCCAAGGCTTATGGCTCTGCTTGGTGGCAGAGACTATTATCTTCTCCAAGCGTGTAGTCTTCACCACCCTTCGCTCAGAGTTCTTACAGTTGACGAAAGTGATTCCGTCAAAACCAATTTCCGTTCCTTTCTCGACAAGCCACTCCATACGATCCATCATTTTGGTGGGACCGATGGCAATGTTCAGCTTACCCATCCACTGCGGTTCCTGCGGTAGGGTCTCCACTATACGGTACATACATTTCTTAGTGGCAGCCAAGGTCACTTCCGCACGGTAGTAAGTACCCCTGCCGTCCATCAACATAAAACTGTCACCACTTTTCAGGCGCAGAACCCTCAGCGCATGCATAGCCTCATCATCGGGCAATTCTGTTGATTCAGGCGCGTTGGGGTCATAAAAGAATCTAATTTCCTTCATCTGGTTGATCCTCCTTAGTAATAGATGATTTACGTTTATTAATCTCGTCATTAAGTCTTTTGGCTGTACGATAGTCCTCGTTCTCAATACATTCGGCGAGGGTTTTCTCCAATACATCCAAAGGCATCACATTAAGCGGCAATGCCGTGACATTGCGGTTGCCGCTGCAGGGGAACATCTGGCTCTTGGCAAGACTTTCCTTAATATATAATGGTATGCCGCTCACCTCCTGCAAAAGCACTGCATCGGCAAGCCTTATGTCATAATGCCCGCCAAAAATCTTGTTGTGAAGCAGGGTGTGGTATTCACCGTCGCCCTCAACCGACTCTATGCACATCTCATAGTCTTCCGAATCAGAAAAGCCACGCAGCGACTCCCACATCACTTCGGGCAAAAGCCTGTGCAACCTGAACTTACCTGCCGGCGACCCGTCTATCCTCATCGACAGTTGACGCCCCATTTCCTGGTCAGTAATAAAGGTCAACAGCAGATTATGTTCTTTCTCCCTCAGCTGCACCACGCACAGGTTATCGTCTTTCTTGATACTGCCGATACTGTCTAAAGCCAATCTCAATTTGTCTTCCATTGCCTGTCACTGTTTTTTGGGGTGAAACACTATTGCGAACACCACTCCCACTAAAAGGGCGTATGCCGCAAAGATATACCAGCAGGTTGACCATTCGCCCACAGTATAGAAATTGTCGCCTATGGTAATTCCATAAGTATATGCATTGATTATCTCCTGTGCCACAATCACTCCTATTGTCCCGCCTATTCCATTGGTCATAAGCATGAAAAGTCCCTGGGCACTGGAGCGTATCTCAGGAGCAGTGTTCTGGTCAACGAACAATGAGCCGCTGACATTGAAAAAGTCAAAAGCCACACCATATACAATCATCGACAGGATGAACATCCACACGCCTCCGCCTGGGTTGCCCGTACCGAAAAGACCAAAACGCAATACCCAGGCAAACATGGCTATAAGCATCACGTTCTTGATTCCAAAACGCTTCATGCAGAACGGTATCAACAAGATGCAGAACGTCTCGCTAATCTGTGACAATGATATAAGGATATTGGCGTGCTGCACGCCAAACGTGTCGGCATATTCAGCCTGGGATGCAAAACTGCTGATAAAAGGATTGGCATAGCCGTTGGTAATCTGAAGACTGATGCCAAGCAGCATCGAGAAGATGAAGAACAGGGCAAGCTGCCTCTGGCGGAAAAGTGCGAAAGCCTGCAGGCCGAACGCCTCAGAGAGCGAACGGTGCTTTGCCTCCTTTGTCACAGGACACTTGGGCAATGTGAACGAATAAAGGAACAGCACTATTCCTAATGCAGCCGAGGTGACAAACTGCCACTGGTTGGTTTGGAAGCCCATAATGTCAACAAACCACATGGTACAGATGAAACCAACCGTACCGAACACTCTTATTGGCGGGAAGTCCTTCACAGTGTCCATTCCCGCCTTGCGCAATGCCGTATATGCCACAGAATTGGACAATGCCAGTGTTGGCATGTAGAATGCCACCGATATGGAATAGAGCGAGAAGATGGTGGCGAAATCCACACCGCCCTCGGCAGTAGCTCCATACCATGCCGTGAGAATCATGAATACAGCTGCCACAAGATGACATATTCCAAGCATTCTCTGTGCCGGAATCCAACGGTCGGCAACAATACCTATTATCGCCGGCATAAAAATAGAAACCACTCCCTGCATGGAGTAGAAATAACCTATCTCCGTGCCTATACCAATATTCCCCAAATAGCGGCCCATGCAGGTGAGGTATGCTCCCCATACTGCAAACTCCAGGAAATTCATCAGTGCCAAACGTACCTTCAGATTCTTCATTACCTACTACATTTTATTATATTATATAATTCAAGTTTCTCATTTGCTCAACTTTTTGGAAGTTAAGGAGTTAAGGAGTTATCGCTCCCTTTGGTCGCTAGGAGGAGTTTCCTTGAGCGGTAGCGAAAAAAGCCATTAGTTTAGAGCCTTGGATATAAGCGCAAATACATTTGGCTTAACT
>JALERP010000159.1 GCA_022764085.1 Prevotella sp. | reverse complement strand
CATTTGCTCAACTTTTTGGAAGTTAAGGAGTTAAGGAGTTATCGCTCCCTTTGGTCGCTAGGAGGAGTTTCCTTGAGCGGTAGCGAAAAAAGCCATTAGTTTAGAGCCTTGGATATAAGCGCAAATACATTTGGCTTAACTCCTTAACTCCTTAACTCCTTAACTACCAACTATTATCCTTACTTGCGAAAGTTGAGTTCTTAACTCTTAATTCTTAACTCTTAATTCTTAACTCTTAATTTAAAACTCCCCTCCTCCGCCTCATTGTGATGAGAGGGATAACCATCTCCTCAAGTGATATGCCTCCGTGTTGGAAGGTATTCTTGTAATATGAGACATAGTAGTTATAATTGTTGGGATAGGCGAAAAAGCTGTCTCCCGTGGCAAAGACATAAGACGTGCTGACATTTGGCGAAGGCAGATGAGCCTTGCGCGGGTCTTTTATGACAAAGAGGTCTTTGCTATCGTATGCCAAATTCTTACCTAACTTATATCGTAGATTGGTATTGGTGTTGCGGTCGCCGATAATCTTCACTGGCTTGTTTGACCGAACAGAACCATGGTCGGTGGTCACTATGACCCGATAGTCACTCTGTGACAATAGTTTGAACAGTTCGGATATGGCGGAATGACGGAACCAACTGAGTGTTATGCTGCGGTAGGCAGACTCGGTATTGGCAAGCTCACGCACCATCTTCGACTCTGTGCGGGCATGGCTGAGCATGTCAATGAAGTTGAACACCACTACATTGATGTCGTTCTTTTCCAACTGGCGATAGCGCTGAAGATAACGCTCCGCACCGACAGCATCATTAACCTTATAATACGAGAAGCTGTCATGACGGCGGTAACGCTCTATCTGTGTGCGAATAAGCGGTTCCTCATTTACGTTCTTGCCCTCTTCCTCATCCTCATCCACCCACAGGTCGGGGAACATTCGGGCGATGTCGTCTGGCATCAGTCCACTGAAGATGGCATTGCGGGCATACTGGGTGGCAGTGGGAAGGATGCTGCAATAGAGATGTTCGTCAATATCAAAAGAGTCGGCAAGTTCGGCCGCCAAGACACGCCACTGGTCATAGCGGAAATTGTCGAGTACGACCATAAAGACTTTTTCACCGGCATCAACGGCGGGGAACACTGCTGTCTTGAATATCTCGGTACTAATCAGCGGACGTTTTTCATCCCTGACTCCCGGAGACAACGTCTGCATCCATTGCATATAGTTGTTGCGGATGTATTTGGCGAAGCCGTTGTCGGCCTCCTCTTTCTGCATGGCAAGCATCTCAGACATCTGGCTATCTGCCACACTGAGCTCGAGTTCCCAATGTACGAGACGCCGATATACCTCGACCCAGTCTTCCCAAGTGCGGCAATCCATAATCTGCATTGCTATCTTCTGAAACTCCTGCTGGTATCCCGACTCAGTAACCTCGGTGACTATCTCCTTGCGGTGGATGTTCTTCTTCAGCGTGAGGAGAATCTGGTTGGGGTTGACTGGCTTGATGAGATAATCGGCTATCTTTGAGCCTATGGCCTGGTTCATGATGTCCTCCTCCTCACTCTTCGTGACCATCACGACAGGCACGGAAGGAGTGATCTCCTTTATGCGCTGAAGCGTCTCGAGCCCGTTGATACCAGGCATCATCTCGTCGAGAAGGACAAGGTCGAAACTTGTTTCGCGGCACTTCTCAATGGCATCATACCCATTGGAGACTGTTACCACATCGTAGCCTTTCTTTTCCAAAAACAATATGTGGGGACGGAGAAGTTCTATCTCGTCATCTGCCCATAAAAGAATCCCGTTTTTCATCTTTTCTTATATTGTGAGTTCATGGATTATCTGTAGAAATCTTCCTCAAAGTCAAAGGTATCATCGGATGCAGGTTCTTCATCCGGTTCCTCATCTGTATCCTCACCTGACCCTTCATCTGAATCTTCCGGGATTTCAGTTATTACCGTTTCCGGAAGATTAAGCAACTGTTCGTTGCTAATCTGAACTGGGGCAAGAGTGCTTATGAAGAACTTGTCATATTCCTCATAACTGTAGCGAGTGCCCACCAACGCCATATTGCTCTCACTGACCACTATGTGACGGCATCCTTTCAGACGTTCGGTCATATCCTTGTCAGAAGAAAGGCGACGGGCATATTGCATCGCCTCGTCATAGTTGAGGAATCCGCTTACTATCAAGCGACATACACCTTCTTGTTCCTCAATATGCATATCAAAGCTACGAACCATAAAACTGGTGAAATTGTATTTTCCCACAGCAAAGAGGACACTATTTGGCGACACCTTGGAGGGATTGAACAAAAGCATAAATACATGTGGAGACTGACGTTCAGCACTCAGTGTGTCGGCCTTGGTGCTATCAGCAGCTGCAGCGATGACCGAACGTCGTGTCCACAGGTCGCCTAAATCAAACTTTCCGCCGTGAAGACGACGCCCTTCCTGTACACCCTTAATAATCATTCCGGCTATGGGAGAAACCTCGCTTTGGGGATATTTGTCCACCACTTGACGCATCAATTCAACACAACCTGAGGCATCGCCTCCGTTGAGTAGCGACATTCCATGTATGAATATCACACGCGGACGGTTGGCACCCTGAGGGAAACGTGTCTCAGAGATAGAGGCATTGGATATCACCTCGTCATAGCGGTCATCCTTGAAAGCCTGATAAGTGGCGGCATACAGAGAGTCCTCAATATGCACACCGAAACGAGCGTTTTCTGCATAATAGGGGTCAGTGAGCAATTGTGTCCACTGGCTCTCGGGGAAACGCGCACTAAGGGAATCCACGCAAGATTGGGCACGGGTGGGATTACCCTGACGTGAATATAAAAGGAACAGATGATAGAATGTTTCGTCATTCTTCTGATAATCCGGATATTGAGTGAGAAGGCGCTGGAATTGCTTCTCTGAGAGCGGCAGATTGTCGAGTTTATCCTTGAATATCACTCCCGAATTATACAAACCATCCATTATAATGGCATCACTCGCCATTTTCTGTTCATCGGTGAATGGCAATTCTGCCAAATAGTACTCACGAGTATGAGGGTCAAGCGAATCCTTTGGTGTTGCATCTGTTGAAGTGGAATCTGTAGGCGCCACCGATTGTGTTCCGTCGGCAAGGGCGGTAGAGTCGGATAACGCTTCGGTGTTTTCCCCACCCTCCTGACTATCCATCTTCAGCACCGTGCGGTTGACACGCTGCCAGTCATCCACATTCTCGCGCTTGCCCCACTGTTGCTGGAACTGTGTCTTTCCCTGGTTTACAGCCATTGGATTATAGAAATACCATAACCCCTTTTCCGTCTTCTGTGTCTGCTGTTGTTGGGTAGAAGGCTTGCGGTTGGAACCGGAGAGAGCCGACTGCTCTGCCGATTTCTGTTCGGCTTCCATTTCCTGCTGCTTTCTGCGTTCTTCCTTTTCCTTCTTTTTCAGCGCCTCTATCACTCTGTCAATTGCCTCATTGCGCTCAGCCTCGGGCATTGCCACAAGGGCTTGCAAAGAATCCTGGAGATGAACGGCTTCTGTATGCGGAACAAGTTCGTCAAGCACTTTGGAACGTTCTGACAGCTGCTCATAATCAGGGCGGTCGCGGTCGAGCAATCCGATTGCCTCACCATAGCATCGTCGGGCATCGGAGTATTTCTCGCGCTGCCAATAAATGTCACCAAGTGTCAACAGAAGCACACCTTTTTCAATACCACTCCGGGTAGCCTTAGCGATACCTTTTTCATAGGCGGCGATGGCATTGATTGTGTCCTTGTCGTTCATGTAAATATTACCTATTGCATAATACACCTGGTCAAGGTAGTCCTTGTTGTTGTCTGACGCTGCCATACGCTTTAGCTTGCGTATCATCTTACGGGATGCACCGTCAGCCAACACCTCCGTTTGGGCAATCCTTGCGTTGAAGGCGAGAATATATGGAGGATTAAGCCTCACCACATGACCATAGGCATCGTAGGCAGCCTTGCGGTTGCCCAACTGCGTCTGCAACTGTCCCATAAGATACCACTGTCGGGCCTTTAGTTTCCGGCGGCTCTCATGACGAATAACATTCCTGAGATATTTGGCTGCCTCTTGATACTGTCCGGCTCGCAGATAATAGTCAGTGAGGGCATAGTCCCAATCAGCCACTGCACGATAGTGGATGGAATCGCGCTTTTGCCTCGTGATAACATCATCGGCCTCATAAAGCCAATCCAATTCGACATAACTACGTGCAAGCCAAGAATTGGCAATGCCATAAATGGCAGGCTGCGTCTCATAGAGACGTGACATATATGAGAATGTGGCGGCGGCCTCATCAAAACTGCCCTTTTGGAACTGCGACTTACCGAGAAGAAGCCATGCCTTCCACATAAAAGGATTGTACTCGCGACGCCCGAGCCATTCTATATCCTTGGCCGTCTTACGCCTGTTTTTCGTCCATTCCGGCCGGTTTTTGATGCTATGTAACTTTATGGCCTTCTCAGCCTTGAGTATTGCCACATCAAACTTTGACTTTCCAATTTCACGGTTGTTCTTGTTGCCCACTGGATAAAGCGGAAGCATCTCGGTATAGTTGTCGGTGGATGAGGACTCTTTCTCCTGTGACCCCTCAATAAAAGCTTGACTGCCATTGAAATATACATTATAACGTGTGTTAAATGACTTCCACCAGCGTGTCTTTGCCGTGTTTTTCTTTGTGGAACAACCGCCAAGCAGAAACAACGGCAACAACAGAATGAGTATTCTTGAGACCGTATTTCGACGATATGCCAATAACCGGCATAAAGCATATCCAAGGATGGAGACAAAAATTATAGCTGCTCCGGAAGGGACGTTAAACCAATAAGATACGTACAAACCCATAAGGCAATATATTATTCCAAAAAATATGCTATACAACATCATACGACGATAACTGGAGGTGAAGATATTTGCAGTCATCTGAGGTACGGTGAGAAGACTGATGGCAAGAACCACACCCACAAGGCGAAGAGTGGAAACAATGGTCACGGCTATTATCACCATCATCACATACTCTACCAGCCGGACAGGCAGATGCCGGGAGCGCGCAAAGACCGGGTCAAAAGATATGGCAATAATGACTCGCCACAACGCAGAAAAAAGCAGTACGACAATGCCAGTGACTACAGCAAGAAGACACAGGTCAACCCGGCCTATGGTCAGGACACTTCCAAAGAGATACGAAGGAAGGTCGGGCATAAAGCCTGGCGTGAGGAAACTGCATATAATACCGACACTCATGCCAAATGTCCAAAACAGGGCTATGGCGGAATCCTCCCTGACTCTACCGCGAGTGGAAATCCACTGAACTCCACATGCACTCGCAACAGCGAACAGCAAAGCGGAAAGAATGGGATTGACACCGAGCAAAACACCAAGGCCGATGCCGCCAAAAGAGGCATGAGTGATACCGCCGCTGATAAACACTAAGCGGCGGGTCACGATGTATGTGCCGACTATACCACACAAGATGCTAGCCAACACACAGCCTAACAAGGCATTTTGGAAAAATGAATATTCAAGTATCCCCATCTATCATCAATAAGAGTTCGTCTTTAATCTGGTCGGGAACATTAATGCCTCGAAGTATCAAACTCCGGTTCCAACCCTTGGCCTCACCAGGAGGCATCGAATAGAGAATCTCACGGAACAGTTCGGCTTCTTCATCAGTAAAGCAGTTGGAAGGTCGTCCGCGGAAACGGTCAAGTTCCTCGTCGTCATAGTATTCTATATCCTTTGTTGCTGCCTCGAGCATGCACTCTTGTTCGCAACGGGTGTCTTGTCCGTTACATGTGTCACACGTTGTCTTGGTGACAATAGTATCGGGTTCTTCACTGTTTCGTGAGAAAAGGCGGTTAGCAAAAGCAGCCGCCACTCCCAACACCACAAGACACAACAAGAGAACTATAACAACGATCATAAGCGTCATTCTTCAGTAATTTCGAATCCCACCTTGGCAAGGTCTTCCCAATAATGAGGATAGGACTTGGTAACCACACCGGGATTATTAATACGGATTCCCGGTATGCGGAATGCAAGAGGTGCAAAGGCAAGTGCCATACGATGGTCCTCGTATGTGTCTATGGCAACGTCTTCCTGCGGTTGGCAACGTTCACCATCCCAAATCAATATTGAATTATCCTCATCCCGCAATACATAGCCTAACTTGCGGGCTTCTGTCTTTAGTGCCTCTATACGGTCAGTTTCCTTGATCTTCAGTGTACCGAGTCCCTTAAAGACAAAATGGATATCACGGGCAAGACATGTGGCAACAACAGTCTGGGCAAGGTCAGGAGCATTGACAAAGTCATACTCAAGCCTTTGTACCGAACGACCTGTATTGCGCAACCTCACACGTTGCACACCTCGTACTGATGAACCCTCGAATGTGGTCTTGACTCCAAGTAAACTGAATATGTATCTCACCATGGAATCCCCCTGTTTGCTGCCGTCGGACAGTCCCTCGAGCAATACCTCGTCATCCTCCTTGCCACTTAGAGCCATCATCTCATACCAATATGAGGATGCACTCCAATCATTCTCAATAAAATAAGGTATGGATTTGTATGGACTAGACTTTACCAAAATTGTATCTATGTCAATCCACTCAACCTCAGCTCCAAATTCTTTCATCATCCATATCGTGAGATCGATATATGGACGCGAGAAGATGTTACCCGTGAGTTTGAGTTCCAAATCACTCTTAAGCGTAGGGGCTATCATCAGCAAGGCTGATATATACTGGGAACTGACATTGCCAGGAATCTCAAGTTGACGACCATAGAGTTGACGACCGTTTATGCGCAAGGGCGGGAAACCTTCTTCACCTATATATTCAATGTGCGCCCCAAGACTACGCAGTGCGTTCACGAGGAGAGCAATAGGGCGATGGCGCATTCGGTCAGAGCCTGTTATGACATGCTCGCCAGGTGTGGCTGACAGATAGGCCGTAATAAAACGCATGGCAGTGCCCGCAGCCTTGATATCAATCTCGTATGGCATATCGCGCAGTGCTTTTACCATCACTGCCGTATCGTCACAGTCAGAAAGGTTATCAGGCATAAACGAAGCCCCGGCAAGGGCATTGATTACCAATGCCCTGTTGCCGATACTCTTTGATGCCGGTAATTTGACATCCGCCTTGAGTTTTTTCGGCGCTGTAATTATATATCGCATTAATCCCTAATTCCTAATCCCTAATTCCTAATCCCTAATTCCTAATCCCTAATTCCTAATCCCAAATCAGTTTGCCATTTCAGAAATGAACTTGATACGCACAAGACGTATCTCGTCCTCGGAATAATCGTCTCCAAGTTCTTCAATGGCAGCCTGCAGACTGTCAGTATCCGACTCCATAAAGTAATCATATATGTCATCGACATGATCCTCATCCATTACCTCCTCAAGGAAGTAATCAATATTGAGCTTAGTGCCGGAATAAACTATTGCCTCTACCTCGTCAAGCATCTCATCGAAATCAATACCTTTGGCATTGGCAATGTCATCAAGCGCAATTTGACGGTCGATACTCTGGATAATGCTCACCTTGAGCATGGATTTCTTGGCGACAGTACGCACGCGGAGGTCCGACTGACGAACGATTTCGTTCTCATCGCAATAACGCTTGATGAGTTCGACGAAATCCTTTGCGTATGGTTGTCGAACCTTACCTTCACCAACACCTTGAATACTCTTGAGTTCCTCAAGCGTTACAGGATAGTCGGTTGCCATTTGCTCAATAGATACATCCTGGAAGATAACGTATGGGGGACGGTTCATCTTCTTTGACACTTTCTTGCGCAAATCCTTGAGCATGGATGCAAGTGTAGGGTCAAGTGCACTGGATGCCACGGCATTCTCTGAATTGTCTTCCCCTTCATTGAATTCCTTGTTAAGGACTATCTGGAACGGTTGTTGTTTCTTGATGTATTTCTTTCCTGCTGAGGTAACCTTTAATAGTCCATAATTCTCAACCTCTTTCTTCAGGTATCCGGCTATAAGGGCCTGACGGATCAAAGGACTCCATATTTTGTCGTCCTCATCCTCACCTATTCCAAACTCGTCGAGATTTTGATGCTTGTGTGCAAGTATCTCATCTGTTTCGCGCCCCTTAATGAAATCCACCACATAATCCTCGCGGAAATTCTCCTTGATGGCCATGATGGCCTGAAGAGCCATTACTAACTGATTCTCAGCATCAATTTTCTTCTTTGGATGCAGACAGTTGTCACAATTGCCACAGTTTTCCTTTTCGTAATTCTCGCCGAAATAGTGGAGCAGCATCTTGCGGCGGCATACTGAAGTCTCGGCGTACGCTGCTGTCTCCTGAAGAAGCTGACGGCCGATATCCTGCTCAGCAACCGGCTTACCCTCCATAAACTTGTCAAGTTTATCAAGATCCTTATGGCTGTAGAAGGCAAGGCATATACCCTCGCCACCGTCTCTACCGGCACGACCTGTCTCCTGATAATAACCTTCAAGGCTCTTGGGAATATCGTAATGGATGACAAAACGCACATCAGGCTTGTCAATACCCATACCGAAAGCTATTGTTGCCACAATGACATCTATTTTCTCCATAAGGAAGTCGTCCTGTGTCTGCGAACGTGTGGAAGTGTCAAGTCCGGCATGATATGCTGCCGCCTTTATGTCATTGGCTCTTAGGATGTCGGCAAGATCTTCCACTTTCTTGCGCGAAAGACAATAGATAATGCCACTCTTGCCATTATGTTGACGAATGAAGCGCACGATATCCTTGTCAACATCCTTCGTCTTGGCTCGCACCTCATAATAGAGATTAGGACGGTTGAACGAACTCTTGAACTCTGTGGCTTCGATGATGCCAAGACTCTTCTTGATATCTGTGCGCACCTTGTCGGTAGCGGTGGCAGTCAAGGCAATAACCGGGGCTTGGCCTATCTCGTTGATTATAGGACGAATACGGCGGTATTCCGGACGGAAGTCATGTCCCCATTCCGAAATACAATGAGCCTCATCCACAGCATAGAACGAAATCTTTACCGTCTTTAGAAACTCTACATACTCATCTTTGGTAAGTGACTCAGGAGCAACATACAACAGTTTACACACTCCTGAAGTAATGTCGCTCTTAACCTGGTCAATGGCAGCCTTGTTGAGCGATGAATTGATATAGTGTGCCACACCGTCATTGTCACTGAGATTGCACATCACATCCACCTGATTCTTCATCAAGGCGATGAGGGGTGAAATGACTATAGCCGTTCCTTCCATAAGCAAGGATGGCAACTGATAGCAAAGCGACTTGCCGCCTCCTGTAGGCATAAGGACAAAGGTGTCATTGCCATCAAGGAGATTGCTGATGATAGCCTGCTGATCTCCCTTGAACTTGTCAAATCCAAAGTATTTCTTAAGTGCAGCTGTTAGATTATTTTTGTCTGCCATAATATAATATTGTATTTCTTATTATAGTATTATTCATTCAAGTTTCTCATTTGCTCAACTTTTTGGGAGTTAAGGAGTTAAGGAGTTATCGCTCCCTTTGGTCGCTGGGAGTTAAGCCATTAGTTTAGAGCCTTGGATATAAGCGCAAATACATTTGGCTTAACTCCTTAACTCCTTAACTCCTTAAC
>JALERP010000136.1 GCA_022764085.1 Prevotella sp. | reverse complement strand
ACCGACAAATGGGTTGTCAGCGGACGTGGTGTGCTGCATCTCTCTGTGCTCATCGAGACTATGCGTCGCGAGGGATATGAGTTGCAGGTGGGTCAGCCGCAGGTTATATACAAGGAAATCAACGGCGAGAAATGCGAACCTATCGAGGAGATGACAATCAATGTGCCTGAGGAGTTTGCGTCGAAGATGATAGACATGGTGACTCGCCGCAAGGGTGAGATGACATCCATGGAAACTCAGGGCGACCGTGTGAACATCGAGTTTGACGTGCCTTCAAGAGGTATCATCGGTCTTCGCACCAATGTTCTGACAGCAAGTCAGGGTGAGGCTATCATGGCTCATAGATTCAAGGAGTATCAGCCTTACAAGGGAGATATCGCAAGGCGTGTGGCTGGTTCGATGATAGCCCTTGAGAACGGTACTGCATACGCTTATTCAATAGACAAGCTACAAGACAGAGGTAAGTTCTTCATCGACCCTGGCGACGAGGTTTACGCCGGCGAGGTGGTAGGTGAGCATGTTCATGACAACGATCTGGTGGTGAACGTGGCAAAAGCGAAGCAGTTGACCAACACACGTGCAAGTGGTTCGGACGACAAGGCTAGGATAGTGCCGCGCACAGTGCTATCGCTCGAAGAGGCTCTCGAATATATCAAGGAAGACGAACTTGTGGAGGTTACTCCCAAGAGTATGCGTATGCGCAAGACAATTCTCGATCACAACGAGCGCAAGAAGGCGAGCAAGTAAGACATTAATTGAATTAAGAATTAAAAATTAAGAATTAAGAGTTGAGTTTTTTTGTATGAGACGAAGTGTTGTTTTGTTATTGACGGTGATGCTGTGCGTTGCGGTCAAGGCTCAGAGAGAGGCAGGACAGTGGTCGCTATTACCTAAGTTGGGGGTGACACTGTCAAAACTGTCAGGCGAATCAATTTTTTTTGCTCTGCAAGGGACGGCTAATGAGGTGAAGACTTCGATGAAACCGGCTTTTGAGGCAGGTGCCGAAGTGGAGTATATGACAAGCGACAATATCGGTGTATCGTTAGGAGTAATATTTGCCCAACAAGGTGCGAAATACAAGGATTTTACCTCTATGTCGGCCCCTGATAACAATGTTGTGGATTTTGCCAAGTGTCAGGATATGAAGATAAATATGTCTTACCTGAATGTGCCGCTGATGTGTAATTTCTATCTGAATGACAGATTTGCCGTCAAGATAGGTGTGCAATATGGTATTCTCCTTTCGTCGAAGTTCAAATACAGCATTGTAGAAGGTCAGATGGATACCCGTACAGGTAAGGTTATATGCTACTATGATGCTCAGGGAAACCCATCAACGGGTGACGGCAACGTCTTCAATACAAAAGAAGAGGATATAAAGAATGCTTATAAGAATATAGATGTTTCTATCCCCGTGGGCATCTCATACGAGTATGAAAACGTAATCATTGATGCCCGCTATCGCTTCGGATTAACGGACATCAATGATATAGATGGTTGCGACAGAATCCGCAACAGCGTGGTGTCGCTTACTGTAGGATACAGGATAAACCTATAATTTCAGGAGGAATTCCTTTGTCGTCTCGAATGAGTGGTCGGCAACGGTATTCCAAAAGTCGTGATACATGGCGGCATTGGTGTCTTTTAAGGGGATGTCGCTTATGACACGGAAGGATATGAAAGGTATGCCGTAGATATGGCATGTCTGCGCTATTGCCGCCGACTCCATATCTACGGCAGCTGCTTCGGGGAAATGACTTACTATCTCGCGCATCTTCTCCTTTGAGTCAACAAACCAGTCACCGGTGACAATCAATCCGGCATGTACACGCGGTGATACCGACTTGGCTTTCTCCACAAGGTCTGAGGGAGAGGAGTATCGTGCCGGCATCCCCTGTACCTGTCCATAAACGGTCTTACCCATAGCCTCGCCGCAATATACGTCGTGATATGCGAGTTCAGTGCTTGCCACGATGTCCATCACCTCCATGTCGGTGCGTCCGCCTCCTGCACATCCCGTGCTAACCAACAAATCGGGGTTATACCTACGTATCATCTCACTTGTTCCGATGGCAGCGTTCACTTTTCCGATACCGCACTGGTGGAGTACAAGTTCATTCTCTCCCATTGTTCCAGTGACAAATTTCCTGCCTCCGTCAAGCTCGACATCAAGTCCGTCGAGCAGTTCACTTATGCGACGGAATTCCTTATCCATCGCGATGATTATGCCTATCTTCATGTATTTTTTGTTTGATTTTTCTGCAAAGGTACAAAAAAATCCCCAATATCAATCAGTTATTCATAAAAAAATTGTATCTTTGTGCCCGAAAACAAAAAACATTGATATCGATGAATAGATTTAAGAATTGGCTGCCTGATGTTTTGGCAGTTTTGTTGTTTGTGGTTTTATCATTTGCATACTTCTTCCCTGCAGATATGGAAGGACGTATATTGTATAGGCATGACTCTGCAGCCGGTGCCGGGTTTGGTCAGGATGCGTCGCAGTATAACAAACAGACGGGGAAGATTTGCCGTTGGACAAATTCTGCCTTCTGTGGTATGCCAACATACCAGAGCGCACCGTCTTACAAGAGTATGGATGCCCTGCATGTCGTGGCTGACGCTTATCATCTGTGGTTGCCTGACTATGTGTGGTATCTCTTCGCATACCTTCTTGGATTCTATATCTTGCTGAGGGCATTCGACTTCAGACAGTCGCTTGCAGCCTTAGGTTCAGTGTTGTGGGCTTTCAGCACTTATTTCCTGATTATCATTGCTGCCGGACATTACTGGAAAGTGATGGCACTGGCTTATCTGCCGCCGATGATAGCTGGTATTATTCTGGCTTATAGGGGGAAGTATCTGTGGGGATTGGTGGTTACCGCCATATTTGCGGCACTTGAAGTGCAGGCAAACCATGTGCAAATGACTTACTATTTCCTTTTTGTCATATTGGCAATGGTGGTTGCCTATTTTGTGGATGCCTTGCGCAAGCATCAGTTGACTCATTTCCTGAAAGCTTCGGGCGTGTGTGCTGCAGGTGCGTTGATAGGCATATTGGTGAATATATCCAATCTGTATCATACTTGGGAATACAGCAAGGAGTCGATGAGAGGTAAGAGCGAGCTTGTGAAGGCTAATTCCGCCAACCAAACGAGTAGCGGCCTTGACCGTGACTACATTACCCAGTGGAGCTATGGTATCGACGAGACGCTTACTTTGCTCATCCCAAATGCCAAGGGTGGAGCTACAGTGCCTCTCACCCAGAGCAATACTGCAATGGAAAAGGCTGACAACAACTACGCATATATTTATCAACAGTTGGGACAGTACTGGGGTAACCAACCGATGACAAGCGGCCCTGTATATGTGGGAGCGTTTGTGGTATTCCTATTCCTTTTAGGGCTTTTCATCGTCAAAGGACCTTTAAAATGGGCTTTGCTCTCCGCTACAATATTGTCGGTATTGTTGTCATGGGGACGCAACTTTATGCCATTCACAGACTTCTTCCTCGATTATGTGCCGATGTACGCCAAGTTCCGCACTGTGGCTTCGATATTGGTAATAGCAGAGTTTACAATGCCGTTGCTTGCCATGCTGGCTTTGAAAAAAGTGATTGACGAGCCGGATTATATCAAGAGTCACAAGAAATACCTTTATATTAGTTTTGTCCTTACGGCTGGTCTTTGCCTGTTGTTTGATATATGTCCAGGAATGTTCGAATATATTTCCGCACAGGAGCGTCAGGCGTTTGCAGGTGCACCAGCGGACCAGGTAGCACCTCTGTTTGCCAATCTTAAGGAGATGCGCGAAGCTGTGTTTACTGCCGACTGTCGCCGTTCTCTGTTTGTGATATGTGCGGGATGCTTACTGATGTTCATGTATCTGCGTGGAAAGATGAAGGTGCAGTATTACATAGGACTAACCTTGGTTCTTTGCCTCGCTGACCTTTGGATTGTAAACAAGCGTTATCTCAACGATGAGATGTTTGTGGAGGCAAGTGTCAAAGACCAACCGGTGCGCAAGGACGGATCTATAGATTTCATTCTCCATGACAAGTCTTTAGGTTATCGTGTCCTCAATCTTTCAACGAGCACTTTCAACGAGAATGAGACTTCATATTATGCAAACAGCATAGGAGGTTACCATCCTGCAAAGTTACGTCGTTATCAGGAATTGGTGGATGCCTATGTGCATAAGGAAATGGGCGGCATCTTTAATGCTGTCAGTAAGGCTCAGGGAGATATGACAAAGGTGAATGGCGACAGCATATATCCTGTATTGAATATGCTCAATGCCAAGTATTTCATCCTTCCGCTTGAAGGTGGACAAACCGTTCCCTTATCAAATCCGTATGTATATGGAAGTGCATGGATGGTGGATAAGGTGACATACGTGGATAATGCCAATAAGGAGTTGGATGCGCTTGCAAAGATGTCATTGCGTCATGAAGCGGTGGCTGACAGGAAGTTCTGCGATGTGCTTGGAAACAGTAATACACAGGATGGCGAGAGTGTAGTCACGCTGAAAGTATATGGTCCTAACCATGCTGAGTATGACGTGAACACCACAAAGGGTGGTGTCGTTGTTTTCTCGGAGATATATTATCCCGGATGGACAGCCACAGTGGATGGTGAGTCCGTGGAGGTGGGACGTGTTAACTATGTGCTGCGCGCCATTAAGGTGAAGCCGGGAAACCATAAGGTGGTTCTCGACTTCGACCCGCAGACAGTTAAGACAACCGAGATAATAGCCTATATTGCATACGCCCTTTTGCTGCTTATCATATTGTTGCTTGGAACGAGAAAACTGAGGAGGAAAAATAAATAATTACTCCAATTAGTTATGCGTTACGTTGTGGCGGATATATGACCTATGGCCATATTTCGCTACAACGCAGAAGCATACGAAAACGAGTATGAACGACACGTTGGTGGCAGGGAGAGCCATGAATGTCCAATTCATGTCGATGATGAATGCCTGGAGGGGAGGAAATACCGAACCACCGAGGATGGACATGATAAGACCGGCACCGCCAATTTTCACATTGTCACCCACACCGCGCAGGGCAATACCATAGATGGTGGGGAACATCAGCGACATAGTGGCGCTTACAGCCACAAGGCAATAAAGACCGTTGCGGTCGGTGAAAAGTATAACTCCAGCCGTGGCACAAGCGGCAATCACCGCCAATATCATAAGCAGACGACCTGGTTGTATGTATTTTAAAAACCATGTGCAGATGAATCTGCTCACTGTGAAGAATACAAGTGCTACGATATTGTATTTCTGAGACAGTATCTCGGCGGCGCGCTCATCCATCCCCTCGTTCATAAATATATGTGTGCCATATTGGATGATGAATGTCCAGCACATCACCTGGGCACCGATATAGAAAAACTGTGCAATTACACCTTCGCGATAGTTGGCGGTGTGGTATAGCTCGCGAAGTGAAGTGCTTAGTTTCTTTCCTGAGTGGGTATCTCCGTTCTTTGGCATGTTGGTGACACGGATAAGTACAAGGAGGAGGATAACTGCGGCACCTATATATATATATGGTTGGATAAGTACACTAAGGTCGTGGTCGCGGATGATGTTAAACTGCAAGTCAGTTAATCCCTTTCGTGTTTCAGAATCCATAGGACTCATCCTTGCCTGAACATACTCCATTGCGACATACATTCCGGCTAAGCATCCTATAGGGTTGAATGCCTGTGCAAGGTTTAGACGCCGTGTGGCTGTTTCCTCACTTCCCATACAATATATATATGGATTGCAACTTGTCTCAAGGAATGACAAGCCGCAGGTCATAATGAAGTAGGCAAGCAAGAACGGATAATAGAATCCCGTCATCTTGGCAGGCAGGAACATCAGTGCCCCTGCTGCATACAAACCGAGTCCTATCATAACACCCGCCTTGAACGAATATTTCTGTATGAAGATGGCTGCCGGGAATGCCATCACAAAGTAACCCAAGTAAAAGGCTACCTGTATGAATGCTCCTTCAGTAACACTCATTCTAAAAATCTTTGAGAATGCTTTAACCATTGGACTTGTCACGTCGTTGGCAAATCCCCACAGGGCGAAGCACGCTGTCACCATAATGAATGGAATGAGCAGGCTCACTCCGTTTTTAGTCAATAATCCATTGTTTTTTTCCATGTCTTCAGGTTTTTTTTATGAATCGTGCACAAAAGTACAATATTTTTTGGAAAAAAAGCAAGATTTATCAAATAAAAGCAAGATTTATCAATTATTTCCATTAACTTTGCCGAAAAAAGTTGCATACTAAGAACATAAAAATGAAAAAACTGCTCTCTTTGCCCCCTAATCTCGTGGGGTCTTTTCATCAGATAACAGGATTGAGTCCTGAGGAGTATTTCTGTACAAATGACCCCGTAGGCCATAAGCTCGGCAGCGGAGGTGGAACCACTTATCTGTTAGAGCAATGCTATAAAAATGATAATAAAACGTCATTCTCCTCTTGGCTTGCCTCGGAGAGACGCATCCTCCTGCATGCAGGAGGGCAGAGTCGCCGTCTGCCGTCGTATGCTCCTTCAGGTAAGATACTCACGCCTATTCCCGTCTTCAGGTGGGAGAGGGGACAAAGGTTATCGCAGTCGTTGCTCACATTGCAGTTACCTTTGTATGAGCGCTTGATGTCGCTTGCTCCAGATAATATCCACACGATGATAGTCAGTGGCGATGTGTATATCCGTGCCGCTGAGCAGTTGCCGCCAGTGCCAGATGCGGATGTGGTATGTTATGGCTTATGGCTCGATTCGTCGGTAGCCAAGAACCATGGTGTATTTGTCTCTGACCGCCGCACACCATCCGTGCTCAAACAGATGTTGCAGAAACCATCGGTGGAAACATTGCAGGAGTTGCTTGGATCGCACTTCTATCTAACTGACATCGGAGTATGGCTATTGTCTGACAAGGCTGTAAATGCACTCATCAAACGTTCGAAGAAAGACGGGAAAATCATAGAATACGATCTTTATTCGGAATTTGGATGCACTCTTGGCACTAATCCTACTATAGATGACCCGGAGCTGCGTGAACTTTCTGTTGCGATACTTCCCTTGCCCGGAGGAGAATTTTATCATTTCGGCACAAGTCGTGAGATGATTTCATCCACTGTTGCCATTCAGGATATAGTGAATGACCAGCGCGAGATAATGCACCATGGAAGAAAACCGCATCCGTCCATCTTTGTTCAGAATGCCATTGTGCAAATTCCCCTAACTTCTGAAAATACCAATATCTGGATTGAAAACTCATACATAGGGACACATTGGGAGATTTCCCATGATAATATTATCACTGGTGTTCCTGAGAATGACTGGCATATATCCCTTGGTCCCGGTGATTGCATAGATGTCGTTCCTGTGGGTGATTCATCGTATGCCATAAGGCGATATAATATTGATGACCGATTTGCGGGTTCTGCTCAGCAGGCTCCTCAGTTTCCGGTCTTCACATCGTTGCCACCCGACGCTGACGCATCGGGCTCAGGTGCTGTCAGAATGATTTCAGCAGAGGGAATTTCTACGGAGGCGAATCTTGTGCGGCTATTTGAGCAGCGTCGTTCTTTTCAGAAGGAAAATTGGGCTGCACTTGCAGCCAACTGGCGACACAGTGTATTCTATCAGCTTGATCTGGAAGACGCTGCATTTCATTTCAATGAGATGAATATACCTATGCCGCCTTCTCTTCCTGAAGATGCCCCACTTCTCACGCGCATCAAGGATGCCATGTTCCGCAATGATGGTAACCAAGCATTCTCGTTATTGCGGAGCGGTCTTACAAGAACGGTCCTCGCTGAGAAACAACATCCACAGATGTCGGTATATGCCGACCAGATAGTATGGGCGCGAAGCCCCGTGAGAATTGACATTGCCGGTGGTTGGACAGACACTCCTCCCTTCTGTCTTATGGAAGGGGGCAATGTAATAAACCTTGCCATCGAACTCAATGGACAGCCGCCACTACAGACATATGTGCGCCCTTGTCGAGAGAGACATATCGTACTCAGAAGTATCGACCTTGGCGCTGTGGAGGTAGTGGAAACATACGAGCAACTTGCATATTATAATAAGGTGGGAAGTCCGTTCTCCATACCAAAGGCTGCCTTGGCTCTTGCTGGATTCATTCCTGAGTTTGCTGCCAATGCCTATACATCGCTCAAAGCCCAACTGGAAGACTTTGGGTGCGGAATAGAATTGAGCCTCCTTTCAGCTATCCCCGCTGGCAGTGGGCTTGGAACGAGCAGCATTCTTGCTGCCACTGTGCTTGGTGCCCTTAGCGACTTCTGTTCGTTGGCATGGGACAAGAACGAGATTTGCAAGCGCACACTCGTGCTTGAACAACTGCTTACCACCGGAGGAGGATGGCAAGACCAGTTCGGCGGTGTGCTTGGAGGTGTGAAGCTACTGCAGTCGCAGAAGGGATTCAACCAGCAGCCACTTGTGAGATGGATGCCTGATGACCTATATACCCAATCTGAATACGCATCGTGCCACCTGCTATATTATACAGGCATAACACGTACTGCCAAGACAATACTTGCAGAGATAGTGCGACGGATGTTCCTCAACAGCAACGGGCAGTTGCGACTCCTGCGCGAGATGAAAGCGCATACTCTCGATATGTATGATGCCATCCAAAGGCAGGACTTCTGTAGGATGGGACAGCTCATTAGCACCACATGGCATCAAAACCAGATGCTCGACAGTGGTACTAATCCCGATGCCGTGCGGCAAATCACGGATATGGTGGATGATCTCTGTCTTGGATATAAGCTGCCAGGTGCAGGCGGCGGAGGTTATCTTTATATGGTGGCGAAAGACCCGGAGGCTGCTGCCCGTATCAAGCAGACAATATCTGCCAATGTCACAACTCCCAATGCCCGATTTGTGGATATGACACTGAGCAAGAAAGGACTTCAAATCTCCCGAAGCTGATGGATTTCAGAACTATTGTGGATATACCTGTTCCCGGTTTCCGCATAGAACCGGGATACAAGATACTTACCGTTGGCTCGTGTTTTGCCGACCATCTCGGGAAGAAGTTCCGCGATGAGGCCTTTGAGGCTGATGTTAATCCTTACGGGGTGATGTATAATCCTGCGAGCATATTGCATACGGTAGAGAGGTATGATAAGGCTGTGGATATTGCCATATTCACACTTGGCACTAATCATATATATCGTCTGAAGGAAACCGGAGAGATTGTGGATAACTGTCAGAAACGTCCTCAGAAATTGTTTCAGGAAGAGGAGTTGACTGTGGATGACTGTTGCGGTTACCTTGAAAAGGCTATTGGCATCTTACGGCATCTTAATCACAGTGTAAAGGTCATAATAACGGTATCTCCGATAAGGTATGCAAAATATGGTTACCATGGCAGTCAGTTGTCGAAGGCTACATTGCTTCTGGCGGTTGACAGACTTGTGAGGTGTCCTGCTATTGAATGTAGTGGGAATTTGTCTTATTTTCCCGCATACGAGATCGTAAATGACGAGTTGCGCGACTATAGATTCTATGCGTCTGACATGCTGCATCCCTCCCAACAAGCAGTGGATTATATATGGGAGAGATTTGTGGATGTTGTGTTCAGTGACTCCGCAAAACGCTATCTTCAAGAGTGGAAACCAATAAAGGAAGCCTTGGCACACCGTCCGTTCAACCCTGATTCAGACGCATATCGCTCGTTCCTGTCACGTACAATGGAGCAAAAGCAACAACTTGCAATAAAGTATCCTTGGTTGGAACGCACTTGAAGTCAATAAAAAACGATATGTATGGTTAAAAAACGCAAAATAAATGGTAGGTTGGAAAAAATATTGTATTTTTGCAGCCGATATAAAATTAATCAATGATGACAATGAGTGAAAAAATATTCGTTAAAGCATTAATTGCCATACTCACAATGTGTGTGGCAATGCCTGTTAAGGCACAGTATTATAACAACGGACGCCCTGAAAGGCCTGTTTATAATGGCGGTTATGGAAAGAATACTGCCAGTGGAAATGAGTTTTACTATGGGCTTCGATTGGGACTGAGCTTTGCTACAGTCAACAATTCCGAGATAAAGGAATACGATGCCCCAAGTTCCCGCACAGGTCTTAACTTGGGTGCCGTCATAGGTTACCAACTGTCTCCCTCTGCACCGGTATATCTTGAGTCGGGATTGTTTTATACCGAAAAGGGTGGACGTAATAACAATATTCCTTCACAGAAGATTGACTATAATCTCAACTATCTTGAAGTGCCCATTTTGGTGAAGTATTGCTTTGATATTGACGGGGAATTCTCCATCCAGCCATATTTGGGAGGCTATCTCTCATACGGTGTGAGTGGAAAAATAAAACATCATAACAACAATGACCTTGATTCCCGTTATATTGAAAAGGCTTTCTCCGACAAGTATTTCCAACGTTTCGACGGCGGTCTTCGTTTTGGTTGTGGAGCTGAGTACGAGATGTTATATGCCGAGCTCTCATACGAACTTGGATTGGCAAACATCGGTCGGGATGAATTTGAGAAAACACATAATTCATGCTTCTATCTGAATATCGGAGTTAATTTCTGATAATAAAGATAATGGATAATATTGTGGGCGATAACGGATAGTTTTGGTGACATATTGAACAATTTGAAAGTTTTTTTGAAAAAAAAGTGGAGAAAAATTAGTTTAATTCAAAAATAATTGTTACCTTTGCCCCAAATTTCATTAATGATGATGTGTATATACGTATTATTTTAGAACAGAAAACAATTTAATAATAATAAGTCTAATTTTAATTTTTAAAAGAGATGAAAAGAAAATTAACAAGTATTTTGCTTATGTCAGCCCTTCTTGTGGGTGGCGCAAGCACATTCGTTTCTTGTAAGGACTACGATGGGGATACCATCGGTGAGTACACAAGTGATCTTGCACGGAAAATTGCCGAGCAGGAGGCTGCTTTGATTAAACTTGCTGGGGATAACCAGGCTTTACATGACCAAATCACCAAGGATTTGGACAAAATCAAACAAGACAATTCGGACCTTGCCAACAGGTTAGCTAAAATTGAGCAATACGCAAATCTTCTTCAGACATTATCTACTATTCAGAGTGATTTGGAAAAAGTAGCTAAACTTAGTGGCAATGTTGACAACCTGAATGGCATTGACTTCTCAAAGTTGAACACTCTCTTGGGCTATGACTTCAGTAATAATACATTGAACGAGGTTATGTCCAATCCTGACAAGTATTTCGGTGCCCTCCAGACTATTATTGATAATGGTGGTTGGGGAACTGACTTCCAGGATGTAGTTACCAAGGCAAACATTATCTCTATCCTTAATGAGTTAGGATATACAGGTGGTGGCAGTTGCAGCTGCGACCTCTCTAACTATGTAACCAAAGACCAGATTCTGGATTGGGCCCTGAAGTCAGAACTCATCACTATGGATGATGTGAAAAATGCCCTAGCAGACTATTATACCAAGTCTGAGATTGATGCAATGATTAGTGGTTGTGTGACAGCTGACCAGCTTTCTGCCGCTATCTCTGGTTTCATCACTGGAACTGAGGCTGACCAAAAGATTCAGGATGCCATCAAGAACCTCGTAACTCCCGAGGCTCTTCAGAACGCCATTGACCAGCTGACAGCAGATATCAACAAGAAGCTTGACATCACTACCTTCGATGATTTCAAGAATACTTACTCATCTGATATCCAGACTCTGACAAATAGACTTGATGCTATCGACGGTCAAATAACAAACCTCTCTACCCGCCTTACTACAATTGAGACTTTGGCTTCTCAGGTTGCTGGTCAGTTCGGACTTATGCAGCAGCAGATTGACAAGGTTAACGACAGAATTGACGCTCTCGTAACAAGCGTGAATATCGACAAGGTAAGCAATCCTATCTTCGGTTCACTGAACCTTCCGTTCGGAGTAAAGTCAACAGTTCTCTGTGGTATCTATGGTGAAAACCTCAATGGCGTTGAGTTCCCAAGCACAAGCGAGCGTGCAGACTATGTTAATCCAAGCGAGAGAAACTGGAGCATTCCAGAAGGAACTCCAAGAGCATCTTTCAATGGTGTTGCCCAGACATCTACAGGTGGTTCAGTTCTCGTTACCATCAACCCGAACAATGTAAATGCTGAAGGTGTTAAATTGCAGCTTGTAAGTCGTGACGGTACTGTTGCTCCCGCATACGGTGACCTGATTCTTCAGAAGGATTACACCAAGATTACCACAAGAGGTGTTGCCAATGGTGCTTATCGTGCTGAAGCAGTCATCAACGCTAATGAGGCTTATAAGGCAAAGCCAAATATCGATGCTGCTGAACTGAAGGAAGCTGCCAAGAATGTATTCAACAGCATCCGCGAGCGTAAGAACATCGGCCTGGTATCTGCTGCCAAGACTGCTTATTCTACTTTCGCAAACGCTATTCCTGAGTACTATGCTCTTAACTATGAGTGGACAGATGGTGATAAGCCAAACAACAGCACCAAGACTGACTATGAGATTGCCGCACTGACAATCAAGCCTCTGTCTTTCGCTACTCTCTACGGAAGGGGCAAGACTATCACTCAGCGCATTCCTCAGCTTGAGGATGTATTCGGCATCAATTTTGCTGACTACCAGTTTACATGGGAGGATCTCAAGCAGCTTGATCCTATGACCAAGTATGTCACTATTGATATTCCTAACACGGATGATATCAAAATCAATGGTATTCCTGCACCAAGTGTTGTGGTTGATCAATCTAAGGTTGAGGTAATTAAGGTGCCAGGTTACCTTAAGGATGCAGAAGGAAACTTGATTCTTGATGCTAATGATAATCCTATTGAGATTATCGAAGATGTTAAGGTGAACATCCTTGAAGGAATTGTAAAGGTAGGAGAAATTGACCTTTCACATGCCACTGTAGTTCTTGGTCCTGACAAGCAGATGGAAATTGAGGTTGTTATCCCAATGGACGAGTTCAATGATATGATTAACGAGATTAATGCCAATGTAGGCGGTATGCTTGGTACTGTTAATGACCTCGTTAATAAGGTTCAGAACGGATTTGACAGGATTAACACTAAGGTTATTGACCGCCTGAACAAAGTTATCGCAAAGGTAAACAAGATTACAGAGAACCCGAACAACCTGTTGCAGCCGGTTATGCTTTATAGCGACGCCAATGATGGTGTTGGCCGTCTGAGCGAGTCTCCTATTGCTCCTTCATTGTTCAAGCTTAACGGAATGTCAAGCGGTTCTGTTAATCTTGTACCGACATCTTATACAGCAGAGCTTTTCGCTCCAGCATACAAGAAGTACATCCAGGTTAATGCCCTCGACGGTGGTAAGGCAAGCGTAAGCAGCAACATGCTCGACTTCAAGCAGCGTGCCGTTACCCTCACAGCTGAGAAGGGTAAGTATGAGATTATCTATTCTGCAATTGACTTCTATGGCAAGATTGCCACAAAGAAGTACTATGTGGAAGTGAAGTAATTAACGCAAGTGTAGAACGCTTAAAATTAAAGGAATTATGAAATTAAGAAATATTCTTTTGTCCGGTGTAATGGCATTGAGTTGTCTCACTGCCAGTGCACAGGACGCACCAAAGACTGAGTACGTATTCAATCCTCATTGGTACGTACAGGGTCAGATTGGTGCCCAGTACACCTTGGGTGAGGTAAAGTTTGGAGACCTTGTTTCTCCGAACATCCAGCTTGGTGTAGGACGTCAGTTCACCCCTGTTTGGGGCGCTCGTTTCTCGGTTAACGCTTGGCAGAGCAAGGGCGGTATCAACAACTTCGACAATGGTATGAATATTGGTAAGGACAAGTTCAGCTGGAAGTATATCGCTCCTGAGATTGACGGAACACTCAATCTTACTAATGCTCTCTTCGGCTACAACCCCACCCGTACTGTCAATGTTGGTTTGATGGCCGGCATCGGTCTTAATATCGGATTCAGCAACGACGAAGCTATTAATCTTGCTAATGCCGACCACCAGTCGGTTAGCTTTAACCACGGTTCAGAGAACTTTGCGTACGTATGGGACGGTTCTAAGGTTCGCCTTGTAGGTCGTCTTGGTGCGAATGTTGATTTCCGTATCAACGACGCTTTCTCATTGGGCATCGAGGCTAATGCCAATGTGTTGAGCGACCACTATAACTCAAAGAAGGCTGGCAACGGTGACTGGTATTTCAACGCACTCGTCGGTTTGCGTTACAACATCGGTCAGACATACACAACCCGCACAGTTACACCTCCAGCGCCGGTTGAAAAGGTTGTCGAGCGTATCGTTGAGAAGATTGTTGAGGTTCCTGCCAAGGTAACAGCTTCAGAAACAGCACGAGTTAATGGTGGTAAGATGCGCCGTGAGATATTCTTCACAATCGCTAAGAACCAGATTAACCAGGAGGGTTACAAAAAGATTCAGGAGATTGTTGACTTCATGAAGAAATATCCTGAGGCAACAGTTACAGTTACTGGTTATGCCGACCGTGGAACTGGTACAGCTACTTTCAACGACCGCATTGCCGCACGTCGTGCCGATGTCGTAGAGGCAGAGCTTGTAAACCGTGGTATTGCCCGCGACAGAATTGTGAAGTCTTCAAAGGGTTCACGTGTACAGCCGTTCAACGACAACGATATGAACCGTGTTACAATCTGTATCGCAGAGGATTAAATCCATATAAGGCTTAATTAACACATAATTAAATAATCAGCCGGTCTTTCACCTGTTATCTTGATAATTGGGCGGAAGACCGGCTATTAAAATATCTATTATTCATGAAAAAAATTCTACTCCTCGCAGTTGCAGCACTGTCTTTGACACAATCGGCAATGGCGCAGTTGACTGATGACGGATTCTATAGGGTTCAGAATTATACCACTAATAGATATATTTCTATTATTGACAACAAGAGTTATACACAGACAATGACGACAACACCTGACTTGCTTGCCCTACAGACAATGTTGACTTTGGACAAGGTGTTGACTGATCCCTCCACCGTTTTTTATATAAATAAGGTATCTTATGACGCAACATATTCAGCTGATGTCTGCAATATCCAGGGTCAGGGGACAGATATGTATGAGATAATCAGACATTATCTTTACGTAAAAGACCAGACATACGGCAAGGGACAAAAATATAGGGCTTTTGCCATTGAAAGCGGTACACATTTCCTGGGTGACAATACTGGTACAAGCGACGAAGGAATGTTAAATGTAAACAAAGAAAACAGGGATTGGAGAATCATTCCATTTGGAGCTGACACGGATAATTATTTTGGCGTTAAGCCAACAGTGATTGCCGACGGAAGATATTTTGCCTCGCTTTATTGTGGATTTGCTTACAGCCACTATTCCACAGGAGTGAAGAGTTATGTGGTTGACAGGATATGGGAAGGCAATGCCGTTATACGTGAGATAGAGGGCATAGTGCCAATGAAGACACCTGTTATTATAGAATGTAGTACAAGTGATTTCTCGAAAAACCGCTTGGATTTCACCAAAGACAATGGCACAAATGTAGGTACAAATTTGCTAAAGGGAGCGATGTTTAATATTTACTATAAGTCCCATAATAACCGTGTGCTGAATGACCCAAATACTATGCGAGTGTTGGGAGTCTGCAGTAACGGGAAACCCGGTTTTGTGAAAAAGACGACCTCACAACTGTTGGCAATGCCTGCTAACACTGCATACTTGGTAGTTCCTCAGGGAACCGAGGATGAACTGCCTCTTATGTATTATGAAGACTTTGTTGCTGCAGGAATAGACGGAGTGACTATGAACGGCACTTCTGTTTCGGATGTGAGAACACTAAGTGGTGTCACAGTGCGCAAGAATGCCACTACAACCGAAGGTCTTCCTAGTGGAGTTTATATTTGGAATAAGAAAAAGATTACAGTTAAGTAAACGAAAGTTCTTTTGTCAGTAAGCACAAGTTCTTTTGTCAGTAAGCACGATAATATTACAAAGGCTATCTTCGTGTTAAGAAGATAGCCTTTGTCGTGCCTTAATGAGAGATATTCTTTCTGCTTAACTTACCCTGTCGTGTAATGATTAACTCAGGGGAGTGTGTTCTATTGACTCTTATACCCTTTAGGTTGTAATGTTCGGAAGTCTTGTTGTTGTCCATCATAATATCGTTGATGCCAGTATCTTCGCCGATGATAGCCTCAATAGCCATACTTCTGCATGATGGCATAAGGAAAGAGTATTCCGCGCCTTCTATTACCTCAGTCTTCTCAACGTTACTGTTGTCAGTTGTGGTTATTCTCCATCCTTTAATTGCATAACCATCTTTAAGTGAGGAACCAGTAATTGTAAGGCGTCGGTCCTTGAAAAACTTTCCATCGAAAAGAGCTTCGCTCAGTTTCACTCCATTCATCCGAATCTCAATCTCACTGCGCTCGTTCTCGTCCATGTTCTTGTTTACAGTCAAGGGGAGAGGAGTACCGAGCATATAGTATTCTGCAATGTACTTATAAAAATAAGATGGTCGGTTGGCAATCCAGTTGCGTGCATTGTTCATTTCCTCCGTATAGTTTGGCCACCATTGGTTAACCAATTTACGATGATAAGGATATTCATACTTTATCATCTCATACATAGGATTCCATACTGCGAATGTGCCGCGTGAGTTGAGCCAGTCGCCCATATAGATTGCTGCGCGGTCGATAAATTCGCGCTTGAAGTCGGCATCTTCCATCAGTCGGCGGAAGAGGCGTGTGTGGTCATATTGGTTTGCCCAATTTGTACTTGTGTCATAATTAGGGTCATATATCCACTTTATGGTGTTATAGGATGCCTTCACATCATATAGGCCGAGTCCGAAATCGGTATCTTTCATAATCCATCTCCATCGTCCGCCTTCTGTGGTAGGTCTCCACATCACGATATTGTTTCCCGGGAAGTCGCGGTTGTTATAGAACAGGTTTACAAGCATGAGATTCAAGAACTCCATGGTGTCCATCCATTGCTCATATTCCGCGAGAGTATGTCCATGCTCTGCATAGAAGTCCTTAAAGGCATTATAGTTATCCCATGTGCCTTCCTTCAGTTCCCACCAGTTTTCAAACATGTCGATGTCCTCCAGACCGTCGTAATTGGTGTAAATGTTGTCCTCGTTGCTGCGTTCGCGTATGTTGAGCATACCAGTGTATTGGCCGTTTATATAAACGATAGCAGGTCTCCATGCCTGATAGTCGATATCTACGTGCTTGGCAGTGTTGCTTTGTATGATAGCGTCACGTAGGTAAAGATAGTCGAAATCGTTACCTGCATTGCGCAGTGCAATTGACTTGAAGTCGGTGATTCCTGGGCGCTGGTCAGGGAAGAACTCATAGTTTAGTCGTTTCTCTCCGAAACGCTTGTTGGCATATAAGGCAAGCGACTTCATCTTGTTGCCTCGAGTGGCTCCACCCATGATACGTGTCTCGCAAAGTTGGTTTATCTGGCTTTCCTTCTCAGGTTCAAAGAAGAACTCAATGTTTGTAGGGCGTCTCCAGTCAAACTCATAGTTTTTCTTTCCGTTTTGATATGTACCTTCAACATATATGCCAATCTTATTGTCATAGAAATATTTGTTGTCAGTGGAAATTGATATAACAGGCAAGGTTATATCTCGTGGAAAGAAAATGTATGACTGTGTTGATGAACGCGGAGAGAGTTTCCCGTCCTTGAAGAGCTTTGCCTTGACAACAGTAGTGGTGCTGATTCTGATAGGCGTGGTGTAAAGATTACTGGTTCTTGTTGGTTCAGAGCCGTTGGTGGTGTGTCTGATTTCTGCACCTTCAGAGCCTTCGGGAAGTGTTAGTGTGAGTGTGAATGCCTGTCCGTTCTTCATTACCCTGCCTTTTTCGCTGAAAACGGGCGATCCGAGTATGTCCTTGCATGTTTCTCCGCAGTTTGCAGCAGCAGGTGTTGGCGTAGCCATATATCCCCAAGTGTCGCTGGCATCTGTTTTACGTCCGTAGGCAATGTTTGGTGCTGGTTGTTTTTTCAATCCTTCAACTTTGTCAATGACTTCACCATTGCAGAAGAGATAGACGGCACATCCTTTACCGGATTCAAGTCGGAAAGGGGTGTGGAGGCCATTTTCCTCTTTGTCGCAATATACAAGGATGTGTTTTCCTGGCTTTAATGTTATTCCAGGCAGTTTCCATGCTTTTTCGACATTGTCTTTGTCTGAGATGGCATACTGGTTGAGATTCACTGATGTTGTTCCGCTGTTATAGAGTTCCACCCATGAGTCGGGGAACTCGTTGAGGTCATCCATGACGCAGTCGATGTTTGATTGCATAAGTTCGTTGATGACTACTTGCGCGGGGGCACTTGCTATTGATGTTGCGAGTGCGAGCGCTGTGGTTGTTTTTTTTAGGGAGATTTTCATGATTTATGATTTTTTTTGTTGTAAGTTGTTGTAAGTTGTTGTAAGTTGTTGTAGGTTGTTGTAGGTTGGGGGATTTTTTGTTTTTAGGGGGAGCAGAGGGCTTCGCAGATTTTGTCTTGTAGGGAGCGAGCTTGACTGTCTTTTAGGATGCCGTTGTTGATGATGGCAAAGCAGAGAGTGTGGTTGTTTGGGGTTGTGCAATAGCCGGCGAGAGATTGCACACCAGTAAGGGTTCCGGTTTTGGCTCTTACGTTGTCTGTTGTGAATGGTGTTTTCATCCTTCGTTTTAGGGTGCCGTCAATGCCGGCAATAGGCAGGGAAGGATATAGATGGAGATAGATATTGCTGTTTTGATAGGCATATTTTAGCATTTCCACTTCCAGTTCAGCTGTTACATAATTATATAAAGACAATCCACTTCCGTCAGCGAAGATATAATCGGACGGATTGAGCCCGATTTTTCTTATCAATCGTTTGATGATGTTGCGTGCATCTTGTGCTGTGGCAGGACGATTGCCTGATGATGAGGCTAACTGATAAAAAAGGGCTTCAGCGTAGAGATTATCGCTGTCTTTCATCATTTTCATCAGTATTTGGTCAATTGTATGTGTGCGGTCAACTATTTCGTAAGCGTCTATAGGGGTGTCTCCCTCAATAATATTTCCTATAAATACAATACCTGCATCCACTAATTCCGAAACAAAGTGTTGCATAAATTCGTCTTTTCGTGAAATAAGCAATGGAGAAAGTACGGGGTTGTCGTCATCCCAACACCATCCCCAACCAAGACGGTCTTCGTTTTTCATCATTTTGTCAGCTACAAGGCAGCCTCTGATGGTGTCAATGCCAAGCGATCGTATGCCTTCTACAAAAGCTGTCAAGTCATCAGAGTTGAATCGCGGGTCGAATCCTCCTATACAATATACGTCTCCATTCAGGACATTGTCCTTGATTTCTCCCGTATAACGAAGTGAGGTGCGGAAGAGATATGAGCCACCGAGGCGGTCAATGGCAGCTATGGCAGTGACGAGTTTCATAGTGGATGCCGGTCTGAGAGTGTTTTTTTCGCCGTAGCTAATTATGGTTTTATTGTCAGTGAGGTCATATACCATGAGTCCGAGGCTTGATTTGTACAGGAGTGGGGATGAGGCGAGGATGGAGTCAACTCGACTCGCCGCTGACTCGGTGAGCACTGTGGCTTCCGACGAGGTGGCTTCCGACGAGGTGGCTTTCGATGAGATGGCTTCCGATGAGATGGAGGGGGGGATGGTGTGGATATGGCAATAAGGCTCAACGTGTGTTTCGTCGAGAGCCTGCGCTTGCGAGTAATGAAAAGAGGCAAAAAATGCCAATATAAAAGCAAAAAATATCTTCATTGGGTGCAAAATTACTCAAAAATCGAGTAATAAACAAAAAATAACGCAACTCTTTTATGTTATATCAATAAAAATATTTAAATTTGCACACAAAATGAGAATTGCTCTCTTTAAAAGCAAGAATATATGGTTTTAAAATATGACTTTCTGATTATCGGCGCAGGAGTGGCCGGTATGAGTTACGCCCTTAAGGTAGCAAGAGCGCACAAAGGTAAGGTGTGCATGATATGCAAGACTTCCCTCGACGAAGCTAACACGTCATTCGCACAAGGTGGAGTGGCTTCGGTGACAAATCTGGAGCTTGATAACTTCGACAAGCACATCGAGGATACGATGATTGCCGGCGACTATATATCAGACCGCAAGGCTGTGGAGCAGGTGGTGAGGAATGCGCCTGATCAGATTCGTGAAATGGTGGAGTGGGGTGTCAACTTCGACAGGAAGGAGAACGGTGAGTTTGACCTTCATCGCGAGGGAGGACACTCTGAGTTTCGCATTCTTCATCACAAGGATGACACGGGCGCCGAAATCCAGCGAGGTTTGATGGAGGCAGTGCGCAATTGTCCAGACATCACGATAAAGGAGAACCACTTTGCCGTTGAGATTATCACCCAGCATCACTTGGGAGCCAGGGTGACACGTCGCACTCCATATATCCACTGCTATGGAGCATACGTGCTTAATCCCGACACCGAGAAAGTAGATACATATCTGAGCAAGGTGACGGTGATGTGTACGGGTGGTTGTGGAGCCGTTTATCAGACAACGACAAATCCAGTTATCGCCACAGGTGACGGCGAGGCTATGGTGTATCGTGCCAAGGGAACTGTGGCAGACATGGAGTTTGTTCAGTTCCATCCAACGGCATTGTATCATCCAGGTGAAACTCATCCTGCATTCCTCATCACAGAGGCTATGCGCGGATATGGTGGTATCCTTAAATTGCCAAATGGCGAAACATTCATGGAGAAGTATGACGAACGTCTGTCGCTTGCCCCGCGCGACATTGTGGCAAGGGCAATAGACAAGGAAATGAAGATACACGGTCTTGACCATGTGTGCCTTGACGTTACACATAAAGACCCGGAGGAGACACGTAAGCATTTCCCAAATATTTACATGAAATGCAAGTCGATGGGTATTGACATCACAACCGACTATATCCCTGTTCGACCGGCTGCACATTATATGTGTGGAGGTATAAAGGTGGATTTGAATGGTTTGTCGAGTATTGACAGACTATATGCATTGGGTGAGTGTTCTTGTACAGGTTTGCATGGCGGCAACCGTTTGGCAAGTAATTCGCTTATTGAGGCAGTCGTGTATGCAGATGCTGCCGCAAAGCATTCATTGGAGCATGTGGATTTGTATGATTTCAATGATAAGGTGCCAGAGTGGAATGACGATGGTACGCTGACAAACGAAGAAAAAGTTCTTATTACACAGAGTGTTAAGGAAGTAGGCGAGATAATGTCAAACTATGTTGGCATTGTGAGAAGTGACTTGCGTCTGAAGCGTGCATGGGATAGGCTCGACATGCTCTACGAGGAAACAGAGAACCTGTTCAAGAGAGTTAAGGCAAGCCGTGATATTTGTGAGCTTCGCAATATGATTAATGTTGGGTATTTGATTACTCGATGGGCGATTGAGAGGAAGGAATGTCGCGGGTTGCATTATACTATTGATTATCCGGTGCATGCTTATGATAGGTAGGTTTTGTAGGTTTTTGTAGGTTTTTGTAGGGTTTGTAGGTTTTTGTAGGGTTTTGGGGATGAAATATTCAATTGAGAAAGTTGCTACGCTTATTGGTGCCCGACGGATTGGGGAGGCTGAGGCGCAAATCAGTTGGTTGCTGACTGATAGCAGGTCGCTCTGTTTTCCTGAGGAGACTCTGTTCTTTGCATTGAGGTCGGGACGTAATGACGGACATAAATATATTCCTGAACTATATCGCCGAGGAGTGAGGAACTTTGTGGTGGAGAGAGGGACAGGAAAAGTAGTTGCTGAAAGACTCGCAGCTGATTCTGCGAGCACAAAGGATGAACTCGTAAGGAGTGGCTCAGTTGGGAGTGGCTCAGTTGGCAGAGGATATGAAGGGGCGAACTTTTTGGAGGTTGTTAGTCCGCTGGAGGCATTGCAACGACTTGCGGAGAGACATAGGGATGAGTTTGATATTCCTGTTGTGGGGATTACCGGAAGCAATGGTAAGACAATGGTGAAAGAGTGGCTTTATCAGCTAATTTCTCCGAGGTTTGTCGTTACGCGTTCGCCTAAGAGCTATAATTCGCAGATTGGAGTGCCGCTTTCGGTTTGGCTTCTTAATGAAAATACGGAAGTGGGACTTTTTGAGGCGGGAATCAGTCAACCGGGCGAGATGCAGGCCTTAAGAGATATTATCCAGCCTTCTATTGGTGTGCTTACCTCCTTGGGAATGGCACATCAGGAGAACTTCCGCTCTATGGATGAGAAGTGTCAGGAGAAACTGTCGTTGTTTCATGATGCTAAGGTTATTGCATATAATTCGGATGACAATGTTGTCAGCCGTTGTATGCGCAAGTCTGGTTATCGTGGGGAGAGACTGTCATGGAGCAGGGAAGACTCCCAGGCGGCAATGTTTATAAAGAAAGTGGAGAGACGCGACACTGTTTCCACCTTATATTATATATATAAGGGAAAGGAGGGGCGGTATCATCTGCCGTTTATTGACGATGCTTCGGTGGAGTGTTCTATAGCAGCGGCTGTAGTGGCATTGTATCTTGGGGTGACGGCTGAAGAACTGGATGTCAGGATGTCTCAGTTGGAGCCGGTGGCAATGAGACTTGAGGTGAAGGAGGGACGGCACGGCTGCACCCTTATCAATGACTCGTATAACTCGGATATCAATTCGCTTGATTTAGCGCTCGACTTCATGAGCCGCAGACCAGAACATGAAGGCAAACGGCGCACGCTGATACTTAGTGATATATATCAGAGCGGAATGACACCGCATGAGTTGTATCATAGAGTGGTGGAACTGACGGTGAAACGAGGGGTGACGAAGTTTATCGGGATTGGAAAGGAGATAACGGCGGCACTAGCGGCTGAAATGGGCCAGGCAAGAGGAGGCCAGGCAGGAGGAGGCCAGGCAGCAAAACTGCCTGGAACGGTGGCTGGAGCCGGAGGGGCTGTAGCGTTTTTCTTTGGGGATGTGGATGAGTTTCTTCGGTCGGATGTGTTTGAGGGACTTCGGGACGAGGTGGTTCTGATAAAGGGAGCACGCGCCTTTGGTTTCGATAATATCACCGAGCAATTGGAGCAGAAGGTGCATGAGACGATATTGGAAGTGAACCTGAATGCCGTGGTGGAGAACCTCAATCATTTCCGCTCTTATATGAAACCCACCACTAAGATGATTTGTATGGTGAAGGCAGATGCCTATGGAGCCGGAGCCGTTGAGGTGTCTAAGATACTTCAGGAACATAGAGTGGATTACCTGGCAGTGGCAGTTGCCGACGAGGGAGTGACATTGCGCAAGAACGGTATTACTGGCAATATTATGGTTATGAACCCAGAAATGACCGCCTTTAAGACCATATTTGATTATGACCTGGAGCCAGAGGTGTATAGTTTCCGACTTATGGATGCACTTATCAAGGCAGCGGAAAAGGAGGGAATAACGAACTATCCCGTACATATAAAGCTTGACACAGGTATGCACCGTTTAGGATTCGACCCTGTGAAAGACATCGATGAGGTGATTGATCGGTTGCAACATCAGAATGCAATCATTCCCCGCTCGGTATTCTCGCATTTTGTAGGAAGCGACAGCGATGACTTTGACAAATTCTCTGCACATCAGTTTGCACTCTTTGATACTGCCAGCAAGCAACTGCAGTCCGCTTTTGACCATAAGATATTGAGGCATATCGATAATAGTGCGGGAATAGAGCATTTCCCGGAAAGACAGTTAGATGCCTGCCGCCTTGGTCTTGGGCTTTACGGTGTGGATAGTCGTGACAACCATATCATCAACACCGTAAGCACTTTGAAGACAACCATATTGCAGCTTAGGCATGTTCCAAAGGAAGAAACCGTTGGATATAGTCGCAAGGGAGTATTGACCCGTGACAGTGTCATTGCAGCCATCCCCATTGGATATGCCGATGGTTTGAACCGCCATCTTGGGCGTGGCAAGGGGTATTGTCTTGTCAATGGCAAAAAGGCCCCTTATGTTGGAAATATATGTATGGACGTGGCATTGATAGACGTGACCGACATACCATGTAACGAAGGCGATACGGTGGAGATATTCGGCGATCATCTTCCCGTGACAGTGTTGTCGGATATTCTCGATACAATCCCTTATGAAGTGCTTACAGGAGTAAGTAACCGCGTAAAGAAGGTATATTATAAGGATTAATTGATAAAAAACAAACGTTTACGGCATTTTTCTAAGGAAAAGTGCCGTAAATTAAAAAAAAATACTTATCTTTGCAACGGTTTTAGAAATTAATAATTAAAAAACAACCTATTATATTAAAAATGAGTGCTATTAAGACAAAGACAATGACCAACTTCAGATGGGTCATGTGTGCGCTGTTGTTCGTGGCAACAACAGTTAATTATTTGGACCGTCAGGTTCTTTCATTGACATGGAAGGACTTCATCGCTCCTGAGTTTCATTGGACAGATGACAACTACGGAACCATCACGGCCGTATTCTCCATCGTTTATGCAGCATGTATGCTTTTCGCAGGCAAGTTTGTTGACTTCATGGGAACCAAGAAAGGTTATCTGTGGGCCATCGGTGTATGGTCGGCAGGTGCCGTAGCCCATGCCCTTTGCGGATGGTTGACCGTTCAGCTCGAAGGCTATGCCTCCGCCGCTGAAATGGCAGCAGTAGAGACAGGAAGTGCCGCAGCATTGTTGATAGCCACCACAAGTGTTTGGCTTTTCGTGGCAGCTCGTTGTGTTCTCGCTCTTGGTGAAGCCGGAAACTTCCCCGCAGCCATCAAGGTTACAGCAGAGTATTTTCCCAAGAAGGATCGTGCTTTCGCGACATCGATATTCAATGCTGGTGCATCAGTAGGTGCGCTAGCCGCTCCTGCCACAATACCATTGCTTGCCCAGTATTTTAAGGATCTCGGCATCGGTGGCGGTTGGGAAATGGCATTCGTTATCATTGGTGGACTTGGATTTATTTGGATGGGTTTCTGGGTATTCCTTTATGAGAAGCCCGAGAAGTCAAAGTATGTGAACGGTGCAGAGTTGGTATATATCCATCAAGATGACGAGACATCTGCAGCAGAAACCAAGACAGAGGAGAATGAGCAGCAGATATCATTCCTTCGTTGCTTCACTTTCCGTCAAACATGGTCGTTTATCACAGGTAAGTTCTTTACCGATGGCGTATGGTGGTTCTATCTGTTCTGGGCTCCTGCATATTTCTCCGACCAGTATGGCTACAAGTCAAGTTCTTCAGAGGCAATAATGCTTATCTTCACCCTCTACGCTATTGTAACCATATTGTCAATCTATGGTGGTTATCTGCCTAAGCTCTTTGTAGAGAAGAAAGGTATGAATCCATATAATGGTCGAATGCTCTCGATGCTCATCTTTGCCTTCTTCCCGTTGCTTGCCCTCTTTGCCCAGCCATTGGGAGCTTATTCGGCATGGTGGCCAGCAATCATCATCGGTCTAGCTGGCGCAGGACATCAGGCATGGTCAGCCAACCTGTTCTCTACTATCGGCGACATGTTCCCCAAGTCAACAATAGCCACCATTACCGGTATAGGCGGTATGGCAGGAGGTATCGGTTCTTTCCTTATCAACAAGGGAGCTGGTGCGCTCTTTACCTATAGTGAGGCTCAGGGTACAGCATTCTCTTTCCTCGGATTCGACGGTAAGGAAGCAGGTTATATGATTATCTTCTGTATCTGTGCAGTTGCCTACCTTGTTGGTTGGGTAATTATGAAGGCCCTTGTACCGAAATACAAGCCAGTTGTGGCATAGGAGTTAAGGAGTTAAGCCGAATGCTTTAGAGGTAGATTATTAGCCTTTAAGCATAGGTTTAGCTCCTTAATTGTTTTTTTTCATTATAGTAATAATATTAGCTAAGATAGTATCACTGTCAATAACTTTTTTTTCGTATCTTTGCAGCCGAATTTATTAACCTAAAAAATAAAGAAATGAAGAAAAGAAAGATTTCGCTATTAATTGCATCATGCATGATGGCATTGGGAACTGTGGCAGAGAATGTCTGCATCTCCACATCCAGCTCCTCTCTTGTAGTAGATGCTACAAAAGGCAAGGAATTGAAATTTGTCTATTATGGAGCCAAGTTGGCTGATTCTGATTTACAGACCATTGGCGAATTTGACATTAACGGAGGTGGATACACCAACTTTGCCGCCTATCCTACTTATGGTATTAACTGCGACAAGGAGTATGCGCTCTCAGTAGTCCATGCCAATGGCGACATGGCCTTGCAGCTTGTCCTTGAAGACGTGGAGCAGCGAGACGGCGGTATAACAGTCTTCAAGATGAAGGACAAGATCCAGTCCCTCTATGTCAATGTATGTTATCGCGTGCGTCCCCAATCAGAGATTATCGAGACATGGACAGAGATAACCAATCAGGAGAAGAAGTCAGTAAGACTGACACGCTTTGACTCTGGAAGTCTGCTGATACGTCGCGGCAACGTATGGGTCTCACATCTCTATGGCTCGTGGGCAAACGAAGGAATGTTGTGCGAGGAGCCGCTCAATGCCGGTATGCTCGTGATAGAGAACAAGGATGGAGTGCGTAACTCCCACACCTCACATGGAGAGATAATGATATCACTTGACGGCAAACCACGCGAGAACACCGGAGATGTTATCGGTGCAGCCATTTGTTATACAGGTAATTATAAAATACGCCTGAACACCCACGATGATGAGTTCCATCAGCTCTTCGCCGGAATCAACGAGGAGGCATCAGAATATAACCTCGCTAAGGGCGAGACATTCACAACACCGATTCTTGCCCTTACCTTCAGCCGAGAAGGACTTAGCGGAGCATCGCGTAATTTCCACAAGTGGGGCAGAAAGTATATGCTTGCCCATGGCGACAAGGTGAGAGACATACTTCTGAACAGTTGGGAAGGAGTGTATTTCGATATTAATGAAGAGGGTATGGACCAGATGATGTCCGACATATCATCGATGGGTGGCGAACTCTTTGTTATGGACGACGGATGGTTTGGGGACAAATATCCTCGCAAGACCGACAACTCGTCGCTTGGCGACTGGGTAGTTGACAAGAACAAGTTGCCAAATGGAGTGCCCGGACTAGTAGCCAATGCCAAGAAGCACGGAGTGAAATTCGGTATATGGATTGAGCCCGAGATGACCAACAGTGTCAGCGAGTTGTATGAGAAGCATCCCGACTGGGTGGTTAAGGCATCAGGACGTGACTTGCAGATGGGACGTGGTGGTACGCAGTTGGTGCTCGATATGAGCAATCCCAAGGTACAGGATTTTGTTGTGTCAGTTGTTGATAACCTCATGCAGGAGAATCCCGATATATATTATATAAAATGGGATGCCAATATGAATATCTCCAACCATGGTTCGCAGTATTTGACAATGGACAAGCAGAGCCATCTTTTGGTTGAATATCACCGTGGATTAGAGAAGGCATTAAAGCGTATCCGCGAAAAATATCCTGACCTTGTAATCCAAGATTGCGCATCGGGTGGAGGTAGGGCCAACTGGGGGTATCTGCCATATTTCGACGAGTTCTGGGTGAGCGACAATACCGATGCATTGCAAAGAGTGTATATGCAGTGGGGCACAAGCTATTTCTTTCCCGCCCAGGTGATGGCATCACATATCAGTGCCGCTCCCAACCATCAAACCTTCCGCACCATCCCGCTTAAGTATCGCATTGATGTGGCAATGAGCGGTCGTCTTGGCATGGAGATTCAGCCAAAGAACATGACAGATGAGGAAAAGGCATTGTGCAAGAACGCCATAGCCGAGTATAAGACCATTCGTCCAATAGTTCAGTTGGGAAATATCTATCGTCTGCAGTCTCCTTATGAGAAGAAAGGCGTGGCATCGCTGATGTATGTTGACGATACCAAGCAGAAAGCAGTGTTCTATTGGTGGAAGACAGAGACCTTCGTCAACCAGCATCTTCCGAGAGTGAAGATGGCAGGCCTTGATGCCAATAAGAAATACCGCATCCATGAGCTTAACCGCATCGACAACAAGCCTCTTGCATTTGAGGGAAAGATATTCACAGGGGCATATCTGATGGCAAATGGCCTTGAGATACCTTATTCCCATGATGTCGATTATAATAAGAAGACGGCTTGGGCAAGTAGGGTGATTTTTATTGAGGAGGTTTTGTAGGGTTTTGTAGGGTTTTGTAGGGTTTTGTAGGGGTGTGTAGAGAGGTAGGGGGGGGAGTTTTGTGGGTTTTGTGTGGGGGCTCCTTGGGGAGCCCCTGTTATTAATAAATATTGTCGAGATGCTTCTTCATTAGTTGCAGCTCGTCGCGTATTTCTATCAGCTTGCTTAGAACTTCGGCGGTTTTGTCTGCGCCAGTGCGGTTGACATTTATGATTTTTTTCGCAGCTGCAATCTTGAATCCCCGCACCTTCACAAGATTGTATATGAGCTGAATCTGCTCAATATCCTTTTCGGAATATTGCCTTACCTTTCCCGCGCCGCGGGTCTTCGGCTTCAGATACGGGAACTCCTGTTCCCAATATCTAAGTGTACTCTCATTAATGCCAAATTTTTGCGCAACTTCGGCAATTGAGTAGTATAACTTCAAGTTTTTATCCAAATTTAATGCCATATTTCACTTTTTTTTCTATTCATTTCCAAAAACATTTGCAAATATACACAAAATAAACTATCTTTGCAACAATTTTCAGAGAAAAATTGAAATAAAACATAAAAAAGACATGATGACAGCAAATGAAATCCGCGATTCGTTCAAGAATTACTTCGAATCGAAAGGACATGCAATCGTAGCGTCGGCCCCTATGGTAATCAAGGACGACCCTACATTGATGTTTACTAATGCTGGTATGAACCAGTGGAAAGACATTATCCTTGGCACACGCGACCCTGAACCCCGGCGCCGTGCTGACTCTCAAAAATGCCTCCGTGTCAGCGGTAAGCACAACGACCTCGAAGAGGTTGGACACGACACGTATCACCACACCATGTTCGAGATGCTCGGCAACTGGAGCTTCGGTGATTACTTTAAGGAGGGTGCCATCGATATGGCATGGGAATATCTTGTGGATGTATTGAAGCTCGACCCCAAGGACCTTTACGTCACGGTGTTCGAAGGTTCTGAGGAGGAAAACCTCGTTCGTGATGATGAGGCTGCAAGTTATTGGGCAAAGCATGTGCCTGCCGACCATATTATTAATGGCAATAAGCACGACAACTTCTGGGAGATGGGTGATATCGGTCCTTGCGGTCCTTGCTCCGAGATACACCTCGACTCACGTACACCAGAGGAGAAGGCAAAGGTGCCCGGTCGGGAACTCGTCAACAAGGATGACCCACAGGTAATCGAGATTTGGAACATCGTGTTCATGCAGTTCAACCGCAAGGCAGATGGTTCGCTCGAACCACTATCGATGAACGTTATTGATACAGGTATGGGATTCGAGCGTCTTGTTCGTGCTTTGCAGGGCAAGCACTCCAACTATGACACAGATATATTCCAGCCAATCATCAAGGAGATCTCACGCCTGTCGGGCAAGGAATATGGTAAGACCGAGGATGTGGATGTCGCCATGCGCGTAATCGCTGACCACCTTCGTGCCGTCTCGTTCTCCATCGCCGACGGTCAGTTGCCAAGCAATGCCAAGGCAGGATATGTCATCCGCCGCATCCTTCGCCGTGCAGTGCGCTATGCCTATACTTTCCTCGACCAGAAAGAGTCGTTTATGTATAAGCTCCTACCTGTATTTATCGGCGAGATGGGCGGCGCCTATCCCGAACTCGTTGCACAGCGCGAGCTTATCGGCAGGGTAATGAAAGAAGAGGAAGACTCCTTCCTCCGCACTCTCGACAAGGGTATCAACCTTCTCAACGGTGCAATGGATGAGTTGAAGGCACACGGTGAGACTGTGCTCGATGGTACACAGGCATTCCGAATGTTCGACACCTACGGATTCCCCCTCGATCTCACAGAGCTTATATGCCGCGAAAACGGATACACCGTAGATGAGGCAGGATTCAATGTGGAGATGGAGAAGCAGAAAGCCCGTGCCCGCAATGCTGCCGCAGTTGAGAACGGTGACTGGGAGGTGTTGCAGGAAGGCGAACAGCATTTCCAAGGATATGACTATACTGAATATGAGTGCCATATCCTCAGATATAGAAAAGTGACACAGAAGAAGCAGAGCTTCTATGAAATCGTCCTCGACAACACTCCCTTCTATGGCGAGATGGGAGGACAGGTGGGCGACCGCGGTGTGCTCGTCAGTGAGAACGAGACAGTGGAAATCATCGACACCAAGCGCGAGAACAATCAGAGCATACATATCGTCAAGCAGTTGCCTAATGACCCCACGGCCGACTTTATGGCATGTGTGGATGTTGACAAGCGCAATGCCTGTGCCGCCAACCATACAGCCACCCACCTTCTCGACTATGCCCTCAAGCAGGTGCTTGGCGACCATGTGGAGCAGAAGGGTTCGTATGTAAGTCCCGACACTTTGCGTTTCGACTTCTCACATTTCCAGAAGGTTACAGATGAGGAACTTCGTCAGGTGGAGTGTTTGGTCAACTCGATGATTCGCGAGGATTTGCCCCTCGACGAGCATCGTGACACACCGATAGAGGAAGCCAAGAAGCTCGGAGCCATTGCCCTTTTCGGCGAGAAATATGGCGATAAGGTTCGCGTGGTGCGCTTTGGTCCATCATGTGAGTTCTGTGGTGGTATTCATGCCGCTTCAACCGGTCGCATTGGTATGTTCAAGATTATCTCCGAGAGCAGCGTTGCCGCAGGCATCCGCCGCATCGAGGCAAAGACAGGTATCGAGTGCGAGGAGATGATGTATGCCCTTGAGGACAGTATCAAGGCCATCCGTTCATTATTTAATAATGCAAAGGATCTGCGTGGAGTAATCCAGAAATACATCGACGAGCACGACGCAATGAAGAAGAGCATTGAGGCATTCCAGGCTCAGGCAGTGGAGCGTGCCAAGGAGTCTCTCGTTGAGAAGGCTCGTATCGTGAATGGAGTTACCGTGGCTTCCGCCGTTCTTCCTCTTTCTGCCCAGGCAGCCAAGGATCTAGCTTTCAAGGTGCGCGAGGCTATTGGCGAGAATCTGCTCTGCGTCATAGGTAGTGTAGAGGCAGGCAAGCCGATGCTCACCGTCATGATGAGCGACGATGTTGTGAAGGACCATGGCCTCAATGCCGGTCAGCTTGTACGTGAGGCTGCCAAACTGATACAAGGAGGCGGTGGTGGTCAGCCACACTTTGCCACTGCGGGTGGTAAGAATCCCGACGGACTCAGTGCTGCTGTAGATGCAATCATTGCGAAGCTGTGATGGTGTTGGATTGATAATTTAAACACAGAGACACAGAGACACGGAGTTGAATTTATTAAGTTAAATAAAGATACAGAGAATAATTACTCTGTGACTCCGTGGCTCTGTGTTTGACAAGAAAACTTTGTGTCTTTGTGTTCAATAAATAAAACCAATAAATAAAATAAAAACTACTTAAAAATTTACGTTATGAGAAAATCAATCTTTAAATCACTGTTGCTCATATGCCTGTGTATGGCGGCAACAGTTGTCTTCGCAGAAGAGAAGACTCCCGCCTTTCCCGGTGCCGAAGGTTTCGGACGCTACGTGACTGGCGGACGCGGTGGAAACGTATATCACGTCACATCCCTCGCCGATGATGGCTCTGAGGGAACACTCAGATGGGCACTCGGCAAATCGGGTGTAAAGACTATCGTGTTCGACGTTTCGGGAACAATCCATCTGCAGTCATCACTCGACATATCTATCGGCAATGTCACCATAGCAGGACAAACAGCTCCTGGCGACGGTATCTGCGTGGCCGACTATCCCGTGTCTATAAAGGCTAACAACGTCATCGTGAGATATATGAGATTCCGCCTTGGCAACAAAAACGTACTTGCCAACGGAGCCGACGGTTGGGATGGCTTTGGCGGTTTCGACCAGCAAGACTGGATAATCGACCATTGCTCTGTAAGCTGGTCAATCGACGAGTGTCTCTCTGTCCTTGGTAATAAGAACACCACAGTGCAGTGGTGCCTCGTGGCTCAGAGCCTTGTTAATTCAGGTCACTCCAAGGGTGCCCACGGTTATGGCGGCAACTGGGGCGGAAGTGGAGCATCATTCCATCATAATCTCATTGCCCACCATGGCAGCCGTACCCCGCGCCTTGGCCCGCGTCCCACCACACAGCTTGACGAGCGTATGGATATGCGCAACAATGTCATATATAACTTCGGCGGCAACGGATGCTACGGCGGTGAGGGAATGAATGTCAACATCGTCAACAACTACTATAAGCCCGGCCCCGGTAGCCCCACCGACAAGAAGGGATACCGCATTGCCGGAATTGGAATACGTACCAATACCTATGTAAATACCTATCCTGCCTACGCTCCCGCACTTCATCTTTGGGGAAAGTATTATATCACAGGTAATTACAACAGTAAATACCCCCAGCTGAACCAGGACAACTGGACCTATGGCATAATCAACCAGATAGATGCCTCAGGTTGTGACGGCACTTTCACTCAAGAGACCAAGGACAGTATTAAACTCGCAGAGCCTATAGATTACATCCTCACCACAACCCACTCCGCAGCAGATGCTTATGACAGAGTGCTCGACTTCGCCGGTGCAAGTCTTCACCGCGACAGCTTCGACGAACTTATGGTCAGCGACACACGCAACGGTAAGGCTACATACACAGGTAGCGGATTGAGCAAGGGCTTTGTCAACTCGCAGGATGACAACAAGCCCTCAGATGCCGACGCATCATGGAGCGCATGGCCAACGTTAGCCTCAAAGGAAGCACCAAAAGACACAGACGGCGACGGTATGCCCGATGAGTGGGAGCTTGCCAATGCACTCGACCCCACCAATCCCAAGGATGGCAAGACCATAGGCGCTGACGGATATTCAAATCTCGAAAACTATCTCAACTCGCTGGTAGCCGACATCACTACCGCACAAAACATGGGAGGTGAAACTACAGGAAGCACAGTCAACGAGAGTGAGGAGCCAGTGACATCCACGCTTGACATCACCCCCGAGACTGCCAATGGCGACTGGACATTCTCCAACGGTTGCAGCATCACTATATCAACCGCCAAGAGCTATTCCACAAGCAAGAACTGCGGAATCCAAAGTATAAAATATTCCAACAATGTCACATATACAATCCATTTGCCCGAGGGCGTAGCAGTAAGCAGCATCGATTTCACAGGCTTTACCAATGAAGACAATGTAGATGGCTATTTGGCAGAACTCAACGGCAAGACATTCAGTGCCTCCGATTATGTCTTTCCCTCAAGAACAGGCAATAAGGCGGTCACTTACAATGTCAAGCTCGACACCCCCGCATCAGGCAGCGTCAGCGTGAAGTTTGTGAAGCAGGTGGGTATGAGAATGACACTCAACACAATCTCAACTACCGGAATATCCCACATAAACCTTGACAATGACTCCGACTCCAAGACATTCAATCTCGGTGGTCAGTTCACTGGAAAGAACTCAAAGGGCATTGTCATCCAAAACGGTAAGAAAATCATTAAATAATTTTTATAGTATATGAAGAAAACCCTGACAGTCTTAATGATGTCCTTTGCGTTGGGAACATTCGCCCAGACAACGCCCCCATACAAGGACACCAACCTTTCGCCCGAACAGCGTGCCGACGACCTCATCAGCCGCCTCACACTCGAAGAGAAAACAAAGCTGATGATGGATCAGTCAGAACCAATAGAAAGACTCGGCATACCCCGTTTTCAATGGTGGAACGAGGCACTGCACGGAGTGGGGCGCAACGGCTACACCACCGTCCTGCCTATCACCATGGCCATGGCAGCATCATGGGATGACGCCTTGCTCTATCGCTGCTTCGATGCAGTGAGCGACGAAGCGCGCATCAAAAACACACAGGCAAAGCAGAAGAACGAGATGAACCGCTATCAGTGTCTCTCATTCTGGACTCCCAATATCAATATCTTCCGCGACCCGCGATGGGGTCGCGGACAGGAAACCTACGGCGAAGACCCATACCTCACCACACGTATGGGACTTGCCGTGGTCAACGGACTTCAAGGACCGCGTGACGCTAAATACAAGAAACTGCTCGCCTGCGCCAAGCACTATGCAGTACACTCAGGTCCTGAATGGAACCGTCACTCCTTTAATATCGAGAACCTCCCCGAACGCGACCTTTGGGAGACCTATCTCCCAGCTTTCAAGGCATTGGTGCAGCAGGGCGACGTTGCTGAGGTGATGTGCGCCTATCAGAGAATCGATGGCGACCCTTGCTGCGGCAACACGCGCTACCTCCAGCGCATTCTCCGCGACGAATGGGGATTCAAGGGAGTTGTGGTGAGTGACTGTGGAGCCATCCGTGACTTCTACCAGAAGGATTGCCATGAGGTCTCCGCCACCCCTGCTGATGCGGCAGGAAAGGCTGTCATCGCCGGCACCGACCTCGAATGCGGTTCGGTGTATAAGAGCATACCGAAAGCCATTGCTGCAGGCAAGCTTACAATGAAGGATATCGACACCTCGCTGAAAAGACTTCTCGTGGCGAGAATACAACTTGGAGACCTCGACGACGACAATCTCGTTTCATGGACATCCCTTCCCCAAGAACGCCTTTGCTCATCCAAGCATAACGCCCTCGCCTACGAGATGGCTCAAAAGAGCATTGTCCTCCTTCAAAACAACAAAAACATCCTGCCTCTCAGGAAAGACGGACTGAAGGTGGTGGTTATGGGACCCAACGCCAAGGACAGTGTCATGCAGTGGGGAAACTATAGCGGCTATCCCCTTCACACCGTCACAATCCTCGAAGGCATAGAGAAGAAACTCAAGGGACAAGGAACTGTAAAGTACGTGGATGGATGCGGACACGTTAGCAACACCGTACGCGAAAGCCGTTTCACGTCGCTGACCACATCCCAAGGCAACCCCGGTATCGAGGCAAGCTATTGGAATAATATCAAGATGCAAGGCAATCCCAATGCCACCGCCATCTACACAAGTCCTGTAAATCTCAACAATGGTGGCAACACTGCATTCGCCCCTGGTGTGGAACTTGAGAATTTCTCAGGATGCTACAAGGGCGTGTTCAAGGCCGACAGAAGCGAGGAAGTGACATTTGAGGTGGAGGCTGACGATGGATACCGCATCATCATCAACGGAGACACACTGAGAGACAGGTTCAAGCAAGCCCACGGCGTGCAGAAATGGTCGAAGACCTACAATGTTAAGCCTGGCGACAAGTATGACCTTCAGATTGACTATGTTCAGACCTTCGGTATGGCTCACATGAAGTTTGATGTCTTCACCACCAAGGAAAAAACCGTCAGCGACATTCTGTCAGAGATTTCCGATGCAGACTATGTTGTATTTGCCGGAGGTATTTCCCCCCGTCTCGAAGGCGAGGAGATGAAGGTTGATGCCTATGGATTCAAGGGAGGCGACCGTACTGACATCCAGTTGCCGAAATGCCAGCGCGAACTGGTAAAGGCAATCCGCGACTCAGGCAAGAAAGTCATCTTTGTCAACTGCTCAGGCTCTGCCATAGCACTTGTGCCCGAAACAGAGACATGCGATGCAATCCTTCAGGCGTGGTATCCCGGCGAAAGGGGAGGCGATGCCGTGGCTGACGTGCTCTTCGGCGACTACAACCCCTCAGGCAAGCTGCCCATAACATTCTATCGCTCCGTTGACGACCTTCCCGACTTCCTCGACTATACGATGACAAACCGCACCTACCGCTATTTCAACGGCACTCCGTTGTGGCATTTCGGTTATGGATTGAGCTATACCACGTTCACCTTCGGCTCCCCGAAATACAAGGACGGCAAAATCACCGTTGACGTGACCAACACCGGCTTGCGCGATGGAGACGAGACAGTGCAGGTCTATTTGCGTCACACTGCCGACACGAATGGTCCGAAAAAGACACTAAGAGGTTTCAAGCGTGTCAGCATCAAGGCTGGCGAGACCAAGAGGGTGGTAATCGACATGCCCAAGGAAAGTTTCGAGACATGGGATGCCGCCACTAATACCATGCGGGTCATAGGCGGCAAATATGACGTCATGGTAGGCAACAGCAGTCGCGACACCGATCTGAAGCATATAAAGGTAAAGTTATAATAGATGTTTGCTAATAAAAATATCCCCTCCTGCATATCGTTTGCAGGAGGGGTATTTTTTATTCCTCAACCGGGAACCAGCGCGGGTCGCCGATTCTGTCATTAATCTTCAGGGTGAAGACGTGGTTGTCGGGGTCTGCGAAGACATCCGCCGATGATACATCGCTCTTTGGAAGTTCCTTGATGTCGTTGGAAGCGAAGATGCAGTCAGATGTTCTCAAACTTTTCTTGCGTATTTGAAGTATTTGTTGTATGTTATCACGACAAATAAACCTAAATAACTCAACTTTCTGAAGTGATAATTCCCAATGTATAAGGGGTTTATTTAAACCACAGAGATAAAGAGGAAAAGAGATTATTGTTTATTCAGTCTCTTTCCTAATATAAATACTCTTAATCTCTTAAACTCTGTGGTTCAAAATTACTTCCGAAACTTGAGTAAATTATGGTGAAACTGTTGTCTCAGTGGTATCATACGCTTTTGTCACAGTCGTACCACCGAGGATGTCACGGTCGTTCCATGGTCATTGTCACACCCGTTCCATGGTCATGGAAAGACCGTGTCCTCCTCGGTGGAACAAGTGTGTCAACACCTGTTGTCACAACTGTTCCAAAGGATAGTCTGTAGTTTAACTCGTAGTTTAATCATCTCTCATTGAGGGCTGACACAAAATCCACTATTGTCACCACTAACATGTAGATAGTTATTGATATGATATGTGAATTATATAAATATAATAAGGTGTAATCTTATTCACATTGATATATATATGGAATAAATAATGAATTATGTAACATGGAGATGAAAGATTGGAATATATAAATTTTGTTAATTATAAGCACTTTTTTGAGGGATTATAATAGATTCCCATTTATTTTCTATAAATTTGCACCCAAAAAGTAAAACAGAATCAAAAAAATAATAATTGTTTAAACACTAACTAAAAAACAAAGAACGCTATCATGAAAGAGAAAACAGCGAAACGATCTGGCAAATTGCTTTCCTTGTTGGCATTCATGTTATTGATGCCATTAGGAGTTATTGCACAGGTCATCACAGTGAAGGGTACTGTTATTGACTCTCAGGGAGAGACAGTGATAGGTGCCAGCGTGGTAGAGAAAGGCAATGTAAAGAATGCCACGGTTACCGACTTTGACGGTAATTTCACATTGAAGGTTGCCAGAGGAAAGACACTCGTGATTAGCTTTATCGGTATGGAAACGCAAGAGGTAAAGGCTGTGCCTACTCTCAATATCACAATGCGCGACGATACCAAGGCTATTGAGGAAGTGGTTGTTATCGGTTATGGCGGCTCCAAGGCACGCAAGGACCTCACCGGTTCGGTGGGTTCGGTGAGCGGTAAGCGACTGGAGTCAGTGCCTGTGACATCGGCTGCTGTTGCCCTGCAGGGTAAGATTTCCGGTGTGCAGGTTACTACCGTCGATGGTCAGCCTGGTGCCGACGTGCATATCCGAGTCAGAGGTGGTACGTCAGTGACCCAGAGTAACGAACCTCTTTATATTGTCGATGGTTTCCAGACTGACAACATCAACGATATCCCTCCTTCGGACATCGCTTCTATCGACGTTCTCAAGGATGCCTCCCTTACAGCCATTTATGGTGCCAAGGGTGGTAACGGTGTAGTTATCGTCACCACCAAGTCGGCCAAGGAAGGTAAGGTTCAGGTGTCGTTCAACGGCAACCTCTCCGTAAGCTCTCTTGCACGCAAGCTCGACCTTATGAACGCCGCCGACTTCGTCAAGTATCAGTATCAGTGGCATGCCTGCAACGGTACACGCTCTCCCAACGCCAAGTTCTTCAAGGCAAACTTCGGTAACCCATACGACCTTGACATGTACGCAGCGCTGCCGTCGCACGACTGGCAGGACGAGGTGATGGGCGAGAATCCTATCAGCTACTCTGCCAACCTCAATATCGGTGGTGGTAGTGAAAAGGTGAAGTTCAACCTCTCTCTCACCAACAGTGAGGATAACGGTATCATCCTTGGTTCAGGCGTTCGCCGCACCACACTCAACATGAAGACCAACGTGAAACTCAGCGACAAGTTGACATTCCAGATTAACCCAAAGTTTACGTTCCGTCGTGACGAGGGTGCCGGTGGTAACAACATCGGTACAGGTGGTATTATCGACGTGCTTCAGTATCGTCCTACCAACGGTCTGCGCGAGTATGGATATATCGACCCCTCATACGCCGACCCCGACGAGGAGGAACTCTTCAATTATACCAATCCTAAGAATGACATCGCCATCAACCAGTTGGTAAAGCATTCGTATAACTATTCAACCGGATTGTCACTCGACTGGAAGCCCATCAAGGGACTCACATTGCGCACCGAGGGTACAATAGGATTGAAGTGGAACGACCAGAAGCGATTCTATGGCGCACTGACAGACACTGGACAGAAGCACAACAACCAGCCAGTGGCACAGTTGGACAACTCTTTTGCCCTCAGCTATATTTGGACAAACACCGCAAGCTATAACTTCTCGTTGAAGGATGTGCATAACTTCTCGCTCCTTGCAGGACAGGAAATCCAGCACTACGACAAGAGTTCGGAGTCGATGATTAACCGCTATTTCCCGCGTTCATTCTCTGCCTCGGATGCATGGAACAACATGAGCTTCGGTACTCCTTATATTAATAGTTCATCACTCTCTACACCCGACCGCACGGCGTCGTTCTTCGGACAGGTGAACTATAACTTCGACCACAAGTACCTCCTCAGCGGTACGTTCCGTGCCGACGGTTCAACCAAGTTCGCCCCGGGCAACCAGTGGGGTTACTTCCCGTCAATATCAGGAGCGTGGGTGCTCTCAGAGGAGAAGTTCATGAAGAACATCAAGTGGATTGACATGCTGAAGATACGTGCCGCCATCGGTCTTTCGGGTAACAACCGTATCGATAACGACATGTGGCGCCAGCTCTATGCTATCAATACTACAGGCGGTCCCGGCTTTGGCGAGACAACACTCTATGGCGAGCAGTACTACGGCAATGCCGGTGGCTCAAAGTTCACCAACAGGGACATCAAGTGGGAGACAACCATCACACGTAACATCGCTGCCGACATCACACTCTTCGGCGGACGTCTCACCGTCACTCCCGAATTCTACTGGTACACCACCAAGGACCTGCTCTACAGGTCAGACATTCCTTCGGTAGTGGGTTACACCAGCCAGATGCAGAACATCGGACAGGTGACCACCAAGGGTATCGAGCTTTCTATCAGCGGCGACATTCTCCAGGGCAAGGACTATGTGCTGTCTGCCAACGTGTCGCTCGGATTCAACAAGAAGAAGATTGACAAGCTCAATGGTACCGACGATGTGGTTTGGGACCAGAACGACCGTTGGAAGTCATCTTATAACGACTATTGTCTGAAGGTGGGCAGTGAGGTTGGTCTTATCTATGGTTTCGTATATGACGGCCTTTATACAATGGACGAGTTCTACTTCGACCCGCTCAGCAACTTCCAGGCTTTGCCTTGGGGTTCGAGTGCCGCCGACAACGGAATCAAGAACTGCGCTCCGCGTGCAGACGGTTATGTGACCGTCATCAACGATGTATCGGGTACATCCAACTCAGGTATCGCAACGTTGCCGGGTAAGATTAAGTTCAAGGACCTCAACGGTGACGGACGCATCACCGAGGACGACCGTACCGTGATTGGTAATACCAACCCGAGAATCCAGGGAGGTTTCGGTCTTTCAGGACAGTGGAAGGACTTCGACTTCACTGCCAACTTCACCTATATGCTCGACTTTGACATCAACAATGCCACAGCTTACGCATTGTCATCATCTGGTGGCAACAAGAACACCTTCAATAACGTTCTTGCCAAGTTTAATGAAGCCTGGCTTTATAACGACCTTACGGGCGAGCTTACAGGCACCAAGGGTGATATCCTCTACAAGCTCTACTATGTGGATAACGGACTCGACATCTACAAGAATGCCAACCAGGGCAGGACACTGTGGAACCCGACCGACGTGACCACCAACCTCACACAGTCATACTTCATCGAGGACGGTTCGTTCTTGCGTTGCAATGACATCACCATCGGTTATAGCCTTCCAAAGAACATACTGAAGAAGGTAGGTCTCAGCAAGGCACGCTTCTATGTGTCAGCCACCAACCTCTTCATCATCACTGGATATAGTGGCTACGACCCCGAGGTTGACATCCAGACGGGACTCACCTGCGGTATGGACTGGAACCGCTATCCACGTAGCCGCGGCTTCGTCTTTGGTACAAACATTACATTCTAACAATGTCGTATAAAGAATAAATAAAACAGAAGATATGAGACTAAAGAATATTTTATATACAGGAATGGCGTTACTCTCGCTTACTGCCTGCAACGACTTTCTGGATGTTGATGCACCGTCGTCATACACCGAGGAATTCGTCTATGGTCAGAAAACCGAGATTAACCGTGCGCTCAACGGTGTTTATGCGCAAGCTCTCGTGGACGACCTCTATGGCAACGCCTATCAGAGTACTTTCGTGCTCAACAGCGATGTTGACATGAGCATCAGTTCCAATTCTGCTCACGCCCACAACACTTACAGACGTTTCGACTGCGACGACCAGGGCGGTGATATCAATAAGTACTGGATTGCATCGTATAATCTTATCGAATATGCCAACAGGTTCATTAGGTCTTTGCAGAACAGTCCTCTCTATGACACTGGCGACAAGGAAATAATGCAGTGGATGGGCGAGGCGAAGTGCCTCCGCGCCATGGCTTATCACGACCTCGTGGTGATGTTCGGCGACGTGCCTTTCACTTTCTCGCCGTCATCAGAACTCGGTTCTAACTTCGTTATTCCTGTTGCCGACCGTCAGGTTATCCAGGACTCGCTCATCAACGACCTCAAGGGCATTGCGCCTTATATGTCATCGGGCAACTCTGTTACTGTTGAGCGTTGCTCCAAGGAGTTCGCCCAGGCAATGGTGGCACGTATAGCTCTTACAGCCGGTGGCTACTCGCTGCGTCCGGAGAAGGACCGCCCGACAAGCTACGGCAAGATGGAGCGCCCGTCAAACTATATTGAATATTATAAGGTGGCAAGGGAGTATGCCGACTCGGTTATCACCTCAGGCACACACTCGCTGACATTGCCTTATCAGGACGTGTTCGTAAAGGAGTGCAACTATGCACTTGTAAACAACGACGACGTCATCTTCGAGCTTCCTTTCTCCAAGGAGGGCAATGGCAATACAGGATATGCCCAGGGACCGTCTTATGACTCATACGAGGGAAAGACCGTAGGAGCATGGGGAGAGTGTAATGGCGGTGTGCGTCTAAACGCTTTCTACCGTTTCCTCTTCAGGGACAACGACATTCGCCGTGAGTTTGTCAACGGATTGTGGTATTACCGTTACTTCACCAATGCCGACGGAGTGCTTCAGGACTCTGTTTATATCCGTAATGACTACAGTGTTCACTGCAACAAGTGGTCGAAACTGTGGACCGACGAGACCCTCGCACTTGGTAACGACAAGAGCGGAAGTACCGGTATCAACTATCCATACATGCGCTATGCCGATGTATTGCTGATGTATGCCGAGGCCGACAACGAGATCAACGGTATGCCATCCGACAAGGCAATCGAGTGCCTGTCAAAGGTTCACAACCGTGCGTTCCTCAATGGCGATGCCGATTTTGTAAGTCAGGCATCCGCATCCAAGGAGTCATTCCAGAAGGCAGTGCTCGACGAGCGTAAGTGGGAGTTTGCAGGCGAGAACTCGCGTTGGCGTGACCTCGTGCGCACAAACACCTACGCTGAGGAACTTGTATATAGCTTCCTCCGCTATTATTCAGTGGGTATGCAGAATGCAGGAAGTACCACAGGATTTGAGGATGCAATCAACGAGCATGACGGTAAGCAGTATATCGACAACCTGCCTGAGCGTATCTACTATCATGCCTATAAGTTGGATGAGCCTATTACAACTCTCGGTTTGCGTGTGTGTGGTCCGCAGCTCTATGGCAATGTGCTCAACAATGGTGCAGTGGTTTATACATATCCCAACCAGTCATTGAAGAGTCTTCGCGTGTTTAACGCATACAAGCCATCCACAATGCCCGTGAAGAGCTATATCACCAACTTTGGTTTCCAGGCTGCAGCATGGAACTTTGCCGACTTCTATCAGTGGGGTGACACAGATGCCGGTACTCCCAAAGACCAGTGCAAGTACTCCTTCTATGGATATATCCGTTCTGACGACGGTGGCAACATCTGGCTCATAAAGGACGGAGTTCAGACCCTCTTCCCGACAACCATCCCGAGTGCAGAGGAACTGCCGGTAGTGCGCTACATACTGCCTTATCCTAACCTCGCCATCCAGCGTTCGGCAGGTACATACAAGAATTATTATGGTTATTAATTCCCAAAATTGAATAAAGACATGAAGAATATATTTCGTAATATGTTGCTTTTGCTCACAGCAAGTACATCGGCACTGATGGTGTCATGTAGTGACGATGACGACACTGTGGCAACCAACCTCGATAGACAGTTCATGACAATGTTCATAACTGACTACACACGAGGAAAAGGAACTGACTATCCCTACAACTGTGGTCTGGACGGCGCATATCCTCATGGCAACACCATCCACCTCTATTGGTATGGAGTGAAGGAGGAATTCGGATGTGCCGGCTATCAGATACAGATGGCTCTCCAACCCAAGGTGAGCAATGGTCCTGAGGCTTGGGCACAGATTCAAGGCACAAGCGACTTGCTGATTGATACTATCGTGGGTCCCAATGTGCTCGACCTGATTATCCCCGACCTTCAGTACTCCACCGACTACCGCTTTGCCATCCGTGCATTGTCAGACCGTGACAACAACGTGACCGACTTCTCGCATGCCTCCAACTGGTATGGACACGGCAACGGACGCCAGTGGCAGGAGTATATGGGAATCAAGACCAATGACCGCTATGAGACTCCGTTCGCTGTGTATGTCAACCAGGCACAGACAACCGAGACAACCATGCACGTTTGTATCAACACCAACGTGAAGGACTTCATCAAGGAATTCAGTGGCGTTACCTCTGCCGATATGGAAAATATCAATGCCATGGAGACATTCACCATGGACGATATCCTCGCGGCTCTTCCAAATATCTCTGCCGAAGACAAGGACAAGCTTGAGAGCTATTACACCAACTTCAATGTCGATCCCGACGGAGAGTTCGGTTACAAGTACCTGACAGTGAAGCCTTCTCCCAACAACCCCAACTCATCCGTTGGCGAAAAGTGGAAGAATTATGAGCTTACTGCACAGGACCGTGAGAGAGGATATGTGGATATCGACGGACTGTCGCCCAACTCAGTGTATGTGATTGACCTTATTGACCCCAATGTGAAGGTTGCTGTTGACGCCAAGTACAACACCTGCACTTCACGTTCTGACGGTAAGCCGGGTGAGCCTATCCTGCTGAGTCACTCTGAATTGATGGCAAAGTATGGTACAAGCCGTGCCGACACATTCGCTTTGGCAACAGAGTTTAATGCCGCTCCTATCAGTCCTACACTGCTCGACTTCATCTCCAACACCAACTATGCAGAGGGACAGACTTTCTATCTTGAGGGTGGAAAGACCTACTACCTCGATGGAAACGATATCACATGTAAGGGATTCACTCTCGCCACCCGACCTGAGGACGTGGCTAACGGACTCCGTGCAAAGGTGATTAGCGGTATTGGCAAGAACTCCTTCTACTCCGCTACCAATGGTGAGCAGTGGCAAGGCTCTTACACAATGTTTATGTTCGGTCGTCAGCCAGAGGCCGGTGAGGGTGGTGAGATCTACATGAAGAAGCTCGCTTTCTATGACATCGACTTCGACAACCCGAAGGCATTCAACTACGGTGACAATGCCGCAGGAGCAGGAACTGCCGCTGGTAACTACTTCTTCAACATGTATTCCAACGGTATGGCAGTGACACTCGACAGTCTTGTTATCGAGAACTGTACGTTCAAGCGTCTCGTGCGCGGATTTATCCGTGAGCAGGGTGCCAACTATAAGGTTTGGAACCATGTGCTCGTGAAGAACAACCAGTTCTTCGACTGCGGTTACTACAACCAGGGTGCTGGTGGTTATTGCTGGATAGCAGGTTCGGGTAACAATCCCGCTTCAAACCTATACAAGGATATGAAGATTATCGAGAACACATTCTACGACAGCCCATTCCCCGCATTCTTCAGCGAGGAGTCAGGACAGTCGGGATGGACAGGAGGACCATGGAACATCACGTTCTCCAACAACACTCTCGTAAACTTCAACACACGCGCCAACGGTTCTATCTTCAAGATGCGTAACCTGCCCAACGGTTCTGTATATAATGTGGAGAACAACCTCTTCGTATTGACCAAGCAGGAAGGCGACCAGCGTGTGCTTGGATTCTGGGGATGCGACATCCGCGACACACAGGCCAACTCAGAAGGCGTGATGGGCGTTGTAACCCTGAACTTCCATAACAACTGGTCAACCAACGACAACCTCACCAATGGTTCGATATTCAGTGGTAACCCATGGAACTCCACCAGCAACGCATTCGGTAAGTTGGTTAAGAACAACCTCGCTATACTCAACGGTTCGCTCGAAGTGGAAGTGGCAGACGTGTCGTCAACGGAACTGTTCATAAGTCCGTGTCCTCCTCACAAGGCAGCTACAGCCAACGACCAGCACATGCACCGTGCTGACGCTCTCGACGGAACAGCATCTCAGTACAATGTCAACCTCTTCTACAAGAGCACCGACAATGATATCGTGCGCAACAATGCTGGTGCTGCAAGATGGCGCAATAAGTAAAACTTTCAAGAAATCAGAAAAAAGACAATTATGAAAGCATTTAAGAAATCATGTTTTGCCGTTGCCGCCCTTGTGTTTGGCTTCTGCTTTGCGGCTTGTGAAGATGCCAACGAGTTTGAGGATGCCAATACCAGCAATCCGGCATGGGCAGGAAAATATAACGACTCCATTAAAATCACTCACCCCGAGTCGATGGCTAACACCTATTGGGTGCGTGGCACTGGTATGAAGTTCAATTCATACGGTGAGGAGATTCAGGGATATGTTGAGAGTCTTGACTTTGTGGATGAGACATACGTTGTGGTTAAGATGAGTGAGGGTGTCATCCCAGCTTCCATCAAGAACACCGCAACATGGCTTGATGACTCCAACACCGAGGCTGTACCTCAGTACGAATACACCTATTCGCCGAAAACGGGTAATTTCAGTATCCTAAAGTTGGTGAAGGATGACAGTGGTAAGGTATCTAAGGTGACGGTGTTCACAGGAGTGGCTGTTTCTGAAGGTCGCGATATTGTAACCATCTCACATTTTGGCGACACACCTGTTCAGACATATCTCGTGAAAGGACAAAAGTAAACAAACATCTAAGTTATCCCGTAGTGCAGAGTCAATCTGCACTATCGGGATTACTAAAAAGAAATTATTTAATACACCTTTTTATTAATTAAACATTAAACATTATGAAAAAATTATTTACTTTAATCTGCGCGCTCGTCGGCTTGACATCATCTGTCAACGCTGCGACAATCGACGATGTAAAGCAATGTAAGCACAGCTATGTGCTGGTTGCTGACGAATGGACTAACAATGGTACAGTCCGTCCTGGCAAGGGTAATCTTTTTGGCGATGGATTCTTCCTCGATGTTACAGGTGGATCAGTAGCTACTAACAAGGGTAATTCTGATCCAGGTGAAATTCTTAAGGATGAAACAGGTGCTCCAACAGGCGAATTACGCTACGATGCCGCATTTGCCGAAAAGTATGGTGAGTATGGTGCTCACTACAATAGCCTTCGTCTGAAGAAAGCTCAGGATGTTATTGCAATGAAGGTTACAGCAGGTTCTAAGCTGATTTTCCTTATTCAAGGTAACAACAAGTCTGGAACTTCTGCTCGTATCCCCTGTATTGCTACTGATGCAAAACTTACAAAACCTTTGAATGAAAAACCTGGTGCAGATTTCCCCGCTGTTCCTGCAGGTTTCCTCTATGAGTGGACAGCTAAGGATGATTATACAATCTACATTGGTTCTTACAATGGAGATATGTTCGTTGGTTATATCATTGTTGAGGCTAACGAGGCTCCAGGTACTCCTTCTGTAAAGGTTGGTGACCAGACATTCGAGAATGGTCTGTGGTATCGTGAGGTAATATGTAAGCCTAATACATACGAATTATGGGGTGAAAAGTTTAATACCGTGGTAACATACACTACCGATGGTACAACTCCAACAGCTGATAGTCCAAAATATACAGAGCCTATCAAGTGCTACAAAGAGCAGACTTTAAAGTTCCAGGCTTTTGTTGACTATGGTGACGGAAATCCTGCTGATATCTGCGAAGGTGCTGACAACGATGGTATCGTATCATTCTCTTTCAACGCTCCTACAATTTCCGCTGAAGGTGGCAATGTAACTATCACATCTGAATATGAGGGTGCCCAGAACTTCTACAAGTATGGTGAGGCTGATTATGCAGAGGGCAGCTCATTCACTTTGAGTGAGTCAGCTACTGTAACTGCAATGTCTAAGATTAAGAATGGCGACTATGCTACATTCGAGACTGCTTCTACATCTAAGGACGTATATGTTCTTAACCCAATTACCGAAGAGAAGATTATCACTGTTTCAGGAACAGCCGTTGTTGACGAGGAGGCTACAGCCACATCAACCACTGGTACTATCTACAAGATTGAGGATGGAGCTATCACAGCCGACAAGATGGACTTCTTTGTTAAGAACCTCGAGTTTGGTGCTATCGCAAATGCATCTACTGCTGCCCAGTATCAGGTTCCTGCAGGTCAGGAGGCTTACATCAAGATGAACGCTACCAACATCTCATTCATGGTTGCCCAGGGCGAGACTGCAGATGTACACGTAATCTGCTCTAAGAACGCTTGCAAGAACATTGATGCAGAGGAAGCTAAGGACCGCCAGTGCAAGGTGAATGTTGACGGTACAACATATGGTTGCGATGATATGCTTACAGGAACATACGATATTACAGATGCAGATGGTAATGTAGTTGAGACACTTCCTACCAACGAGATTAAGTTCTCTCTCGGCGAAGGTATCCACACATTCCAGAAGTTCTCAGGTACAGGTAACATCCTGATTTCTTCAATCAAGATTACTCCTGTAAAGGGAACCGGCATCAACGCTGTTAACGGCGAGAACAAGGTTGCCCAGAATGGTAAGTTCATCAAGAACAACCGCGTTGTTATTGTTAAGAATGGTGCAGAGTTCTCTGTAACTGGTGCACAGTTGAAGTAATATAATCAGGTTCTCAGAACCTACGTTATATCGTAATATTAAAGCTTCGGCATACGAATATGCCGAAGCTTTTTATTTTCGGTACGCTGATCCGCGCTGAACCACTGACCCCCTAAAAAAGTTTCACGGCATAAATAACCATGTCGCCTGTTGTGCCGGAGATGGTTACGTCATATCTGCATTGCGGGTCGAGATTTACTTCTGCTGTGTTGGATGCCACATTCTTGCCTCGGGCTGTAGCACCTTCGATGATTTGTTCTTCTCCTGTAGAGAGGTTTACGGCTTTCACCTTTACGCTTGTTGATGAACCACCTGAACCAGTGTAGTAGAACTTTATGCGGCTGCAGCCCTGCAGGCAATAAGTGACAGTCTTGTCAGTGCCAGTGACGTATGATGCACTTCCCGCTAACCTTGGAAGTGTACCAGTACATTCGTTGTCAGTTTCTGGGTCAATGAATGCCTTGACATTCTTTTTTGCAAGCACCTCGTTGGCCTTGGGGTTGACATACTTTATCCACTCGTCATAACCATCACGCATCTGAGTCTTTCCCGGATTGCCCTTTATGCCAGTGCTATCCACAAATATCACATCCGGCGACCATATCAGTTCGTAGTTCTTGCTGCCTTCAGCTTTGGGTTGTCTGTATATCGTCTTTACAGGCGGATTCTTGTATAGGCGTATTGCATAGAGACTTCCGTCGGCAGTTGAATTGGGTACATCCACTTTGTTGTCGATAGCCTTCTCCAAATCCTTGACGTTCTCAGTCTCCTTGCCGTCTTTATTCCTATATACGAGCTTTACAATATCCGTCTGCTTTACATACATGTTATATCCCGCATCGGTCTTTGTCACCCAAGAGCTGTGTTTGTCTCTTACCTGAATGTCTCCTTTGTCGCCAATAGTGCCGAGCGTGTCAGTGAAGACAATATCATCCAAAAGCAGATACTCACAATCATATCCAGTGGTGATGACAGGAGAATGATGTATGCCCGAGGGTCGTGTAACCTCAATATACTTATCCTTAACTGGCACGATATTTACATAGTCGATGCGTGAGCGACTTTGGTTAATCTTTCCCTCAACAAGACCAGCCACGAAGTCGATGCGTATTTCGTCACCGTTTCGCAGCGTTACAGTGTTGCGCGTTTTCCTGATACAAAGTTCATCATTGTCGGAAGAAGACAACCATTCGTCAATGAGTTTGCCGTTGACAGTGACCCCTACATAGTTGGCACCGCTTTTCTGGTTGAATACGGCAGTCTCGATGGCATATCGCCCCGACTTGCCTTGCCATACGCCACATACGGCACCAGGGCCTTGGTCGCCCACAACGACTGCGCTGTTGGACGCTGATTCATTCTTTTCGAAGAAGGCGATGCCAGAGATATACATATCCTCAGCCTCGTTTCGTCCATCATGCCATTTCTTTTCTGGAGAGCCAAACGACCATACATCGCCTTTCACTACAGTGCCGTCGGCCTTGACAGCATCTACCCGCCAGTAATACTTGGTGCCTGTGGAAAGCGAAGCGGGAGTGAGCGAAAGCGAGGATGTCTCGCCAATAAGATTCCTGTTGAGGTTGGATTGCTTGTCGGAGAGATATACCCTATACTTCACAGCATCAGCAGCGCGACACCAACAGAGGGGCATATCCGTGCAGAAACCAGTGCCCGACGTGGGATAACGCAGCCATGGAGCCATAGCACCCGATTCGGGATATGGCTTTGTGGCTTTCTCGGATGCCGTGGTGAAGGTATAGAGCGGCGACATGTGCTCCTTGCCATCCACTATAGCCGCCACTCGCCAGTAATAACGAGTGGAGTGCTTTAGGTTCACGTCTTCGGGACGTGTAAGCAGGAGATTCTCGGGCGACGTACCGAAATACATTTTCGTGGACGACGCGCCATCCACCGTTCCCCATGAGAGCCGTTGTGAGAGAGGAATGTCAATCGCCCCGTTGCCAGGATTGAGGATAGGTTCATACTGAATGCCATCCTGAGGACCTACACCGTTGGGAGTGTTGCTTGCCACATCCTCGGCAACGTCAAGGTCGAAGCTGTACTCGTAATAGTCGAGTGGGGAATAGGAGATGTCGGTAAAGGGATGGTTGGTATTCCTTCCCGGGTCACCCTTTGCAAAGAAGGAACCCTTGTCGGTAAGGTATCCACGATAGGGCAGGAGGTTGGTGTATTGGTTGCAGAATGGTTTTTTGGCAGTTGCGGAGAAGTAGTTGTTCTCCGACAGCACCTGAGCCTGCGAGTGGAAACCGATACAATATGACTTGATGTTCTCCCAGTAGGTGTTGTATATGTGCATCTTGCCGTAGCCAATGCGCGGGTTGCGCTGGGTGTTGTTGCTGAACATACAGTGGGCGAAAGTGACCCGCTCCTTGTTGTAGTCCTCATAATGGCATGTTCCGGAGTTGGTAATGCTCACCTTGTTGTGGTCATGCAGTTTTACCCATGATACAGTGGCGAAGTCAGAGCCGTTGGTGATGTCGAGCAGTCCGTCGTAGGAGTTGCTGAAGTCGCAATGGTCAATCCATATATGATGGCAGTTGTGGAAAGCCACCCCGTCGATACGCCCTCGCGAGAGTGATATGTTGCGGATGATGATATTCCGCTTGCCGTTGGCTATAAGTGCAATGCCGTTGATAGCCTTGCCGCAACCCGCTCCGATGATGGTCTTGTCGGAGTTGATGAATAACTCGTCCTGCAGGTCGTTGACTCCACCGCCCGTGATGTCACTGTCGATGATGATGACGTAAGGTTCATCACTTGAGGCATATCGCTCGAGTTCGGCACGAGTGTTTACGTGTACTACCTTGCCCGTTCCGCCTCCTGTGACACCACAGTTGCCCAAGGCATTGTACGTGGCAAACCCCGTGACACCATTCGGCGTCACGGGGTTTGCACCATAGACATTCAAGGCTGCTATTAAAAGCAGTGATGAAATTCCAAAGAATTTTTTTTTCATTGGGTGTTATATTATTTCGTAAACTTAATCCAATCGACATCAAGGAAGGCTCCATCGTTGCTCACCGACGAGCGGCAGTTGAAATAACCTACTTTTGCTCCAATCCATTTGCCCTCCTTAACCTTGAAGGGAGAGCCAAGCTTCACGTATTTCTTGCCGTCGAAACTGTAGTAGAACTGCGCCGACGAGGTGATGCCATTGCCAATACCCGCACTCTTCACCACGGCACGCACATAGATGTCCTGAGTGGCATGGCGGGGCTTGGGAATGTCATCCACGGCATACTTCTGGGTATAGGGCTTCTCCAACTCAGTGAGAGTAATGGGCATTTCATGAAGCACTTCCTCCTTGCCTCCCTTCATTGCATTCTTGCAGTTGACGTAACGCATGAAGCAACCCTCCTTGGTGGTGACAAACTTAATGGCGGCATAGTCCTGACCCTTGATGATGAATCCGGCTTCCTCACCCTTGTTCTTGTTGCCAGGATTAGGTATGAACTTCAGTTTGGATGTCACGGTGAAGTTCTCGGCGGGTAACTTCTGCATCAGGGTGTTCTGCATGTCAGCGAGGTTCTTATATCCTTCAGGCTGCTGGATGCCATATAGACGGAGCTTGGATTTCTTTGCGTCGCAGAAATACCAATAGTGACTGAACGGACCTTCAAACTGCCACTGTAATCCCAAGGCAGTGTTGTTGAAATCGTCGTCCTCCTGCGGTTGCACGTTCTCAGATGCCTTCAGATTTGGCTTCTTCCATTGCTCCACAGCGTCGCCACATCCGTCGCCATCCTTGTCATCGCCAATCACAAGCCAGTCGTTCACCCAACGGGCTGGTTGCAGATGAACCACACGACCATAGGCATGCTTGTCCTGGAAATGCAAGAACCAGTCTTCGCCCGACGGGGTGTCAACCCACGCACCCTGATGAGGGCCGTTGACCTTTGACTTGCCCTGAGCCAATCCCACATATTCGTCGTATGGTCCGAAGGGATTACGTGAGCGAAGAATCACTTGCCAACCGTATTTCACACCACCAGCCGGCGACATTATATAATAATATCCGTTGCGCTTGTAGAACTTTGTTCCTTCGATAGTGGGCTGGTCCTCATGACCGTCATAAACGATGCGCGACGGACCAGTGACGGTAGTTCCGTCGGCTGACATGGGCGCCACGAAGAGCACCGACTTCACTCCCGCTCTTGAACCTGCGCAGCCATGTGAAAGATAAGCCTTGCCGTCCTCATCCCATAGAGGGCAGCAGTCAATCATTCCCTTTCCAGGTTTCACGCATACAGGAGTTGACCATGTGCCTGCGGGGTCCTGTGTCTTGGTCATAAAGAGCCCCTGGTCGGGGTCGCCCCAATAGATATAGAACCATCCGTCGTGATGGCGTATGGCCGGAGCCCATACGTAGTTGCCGTGCTGAATACGCTTGCGCCAGTCAAGGTCGGTGCCGCGGAATTCCGGCAATACGGGATAGTCGTCTTGCAGGGCAGCTCCAATGATCTTCCAGTTGACGAGGTCTGTGCTATGCAGAATCTGCAGACCCGGGAAGCAGGCGAAGCTCGATGATGTCATATAGTAATCGTTGCCCACGCGACATACGTCGGGGTCGGAATAGTCGGCATTGATAACCGGGTTGCGATACTTACCTCCGGGGAGGTTAGGATTCCATGTCGCTGACTGCTGAGCCATCGACGCAAGCGGCGAACAAGTGAGTGCAGCCGCAAAGAGTAGGTTAATAGTATTGTTCATATTTTATAAACTTAAGTTTCGCATGTGATAATTCTCTATGTAAAAGGGTTTTATTTAAACCACAGAGTTAAAGAGGAAAAGAGATTTGTGTTTATTCAGTCTCTTTCCTAATATAAATACTCTTAATCTCTTAAACTCTGTGGTTCAAAATTACTTCCGAAACTTGAGTAAAATTAAACTATAAAAATGTATAAAGAAAAAGCCTGCCGTATAAAAAACATACGACAAGCTTTATCAAATTATGACTCTAATAATACTTATTTCTTCAAGTCCTCGGGAATGACAGGCATTGCGCCGTTCTGAGTGCATACGTAGGCACTAACGTTAACACCTATGCGATGAGCCTCGGCAATTGGTTTGCCGGCAAGAATGGAGGCTACGAATGAACCGGTGAATGAGTCACCTGCACCTACCGTGTCGGCTACCTCAACCTTCGGGGTCTCAAGATAAGACATGGCACCCTTGGAGAATACATAACTGCCGTTGACTCCGCAGGTCAGGACAAGCATGTCAAGGTTATACTTGCCGAGAATAAGCCAGCACTTGTTCTCGAAGTCCATCCCGGGATAACCGAACATCCGACCGAGTATAACCAACTCCTCGTCATTGATCTTCATCACATTGGCGCGCTGGAGAGACTCCTGGATAATCTCTTTCGAGTAGAAGTTCTGACGAAGGTTGATGTCGAAGATGCGCATGCAGTTCTTCGGGGTGGCATCGAGAAAACGGTAAATCGTCTCGCGAGACACCTTATTGCGCTGGGCAAGTGAACCGAAGCATACAGCCTGGCACTGCTTGGCAAGAGACTCTATCTCAGGTGTGAACGGAATGTTGTCCCATGCCGAACCTTCCTTGATATCGTAGGTTGCAACACCATCCGCGTCAAGACTAACCTGGACCTGGCCTGTAGGGAAGTCAACACGAGGCATGACAAGTTTCAAGCCGTTAGACTCCAAAGCGGCGATGGTCTCGTCACCCAGCGGGTCATTGCCCACGGCACTCACTGCATAAGATTCAAAACCAAACTGGGACGCATGATAGGCGAAGTTGGCGGGTGCACCGCCGATCTTGCGGCCTTCGGGGAGGCAGTCCCAAAGTGCCTCGCCAAGACCTACGATTATTTTATTGTCCATAATATGTTATTTAGAAGATTTTATTCTTGATATATAAGTGAAGAGATACACTACTCCCAATGCCATCACGGCAACAGCACCGGCCTGACCCATTGTGTCGCTGGCAAAGCCCATGAACAACGGGAACACAGTGCCACCGAACAGACCCATTATCATAAGACCTGATATTTCGTTCTGTCTGCTCTGGTCGGAAAGCAATGCCTGGCTGAATACCAATGAGAAAATGTTGGAGTTGCCGTAGCCTACAAGGGCTATCGCTACATACAACACGCTCTTGGAAGTGCCGAAACCAAGACCGAGCATCGCAAGTGCCATCATAACAACACTGATGACGAAGAACAGACGGTTGCTCAGGACACGGAGGAAAAACGAACCGGTAAGGCAGCCTATAGTACGGAAAATGAAATACAAAGAGGTGGCGAATGCGGCATCATTGAGAGTCATCTCATGGCGCTCCATCAATATTTTGGGAGCTGTTGTGTTGGTGCCCACGTCTATTCCGACATGACACATGATGCCTATGAAGGAAAGAAGGACAATAGGGCGAGAGAGCAACTTCACACAATCAACAAATGAGGATGCCTTGCCATCGGGAGCCGGTTCGTTGATTGGAGTGGAGGCAAGAAGAAGTGAGGCAAGGATGCCTATCACCATGTATATGGGGAAAAGGATACGCCAGCCCATGCCGAAACTCGGGATGGTGGCAAGCGCACCCCACATCGCGATATAAGGAGCCAGGAAAGATGCTATGGCCTTAACAAACTGGCCGAAGGTGAGCGTAGAGGCAAGATTGCCCTGTATCACCGATGAAACCAAAGGATTCAGAGATGTCTGCATCAAGGCATTTCCAATGCCAAGGAGAGAGAATGACACCAACATCAGCGGGAAATTCTCGCCAAACATCGGCAGGAGCAGTGATACCACGGTAACAATCAGCGAAAGCAACACTGTCTTTTTGCGTCCTATGCGATTCATCAGCATACCCGTAGGCACTGAGAAAATCAGGAACCAAAAGAAAACCAATGAGGGCAAAACATTGGCGACTGAGTCGCTCAACTGCAAGTCCTCCTTTACGTAATTAGAGGCAATGCCGACCAAATCGACGAAACCCATAGCGAAGAAGCATAACATTACTGGCACTATTGCCATTTTGTTCTTTTTACTCATTTTTTGTATGTTATTTATGTTTTTATTATATATTGTTTCTATTTATTCTTTTTTGATATGTTATCCTGAAAAACAACCCATTTACCTTTGGAAACCAAAATATAACCTAATCAAATAAAACCTAACCAAAACCTAAATCAATAACTAAAAACCTTACTAAATATATATGCTTATGCAAAAACTACTTATTCTATTTTTCGACTGCAAAATTAGTTGTTTTTAGTTGATTAGGCTTTAAAATATGTTTCAGAGACGAACAAAAATCGTTCAATGTAACATTTTTCCGCTATTTTGCATCAATTTTTTGTCTTAATCTTATAAATTGTAGCCTTCGCCTTGCCTTTAACTATAATTTTGTCATAAGGGGTGCTGGGGAAAACAAGGTTGGTCATGCACATCTTTCCGTCGCCATCGAAGGCCTCAACACTACATCGGTCAACGAAAATGCGCAGCTGACGCACCTTGCCATAGTCCATCCATTTTGTCTCTGAGGGTTCGTCCTCGCAAGTAAACTTGTGTCCATCAAACTGTCCGATGAAGAACATTCCGTTGGGGTCGTTCATCCAACCGTAAAGCGGTGTCTGATGATAGAGACCCAGTTGGATATCTCCGTATGCGAAGGCAGCTCACCCCGGAACACTCCGTCGAATGTCTCGTCGATAATCTCAGATAAAGTGTTAAAATCAATAAGTTAAACCATTGACGTAAGTATAATTTAGGGACATCAAACTTTACACCCTAATTGCTAATCTTTTAAAATTTCTCATTGTTTTTGTTATTTAGATGTTTCGAATTGTTTTCGCTGCAAAAGTACATCGAAAATATAATTGAAACATAAAAAAATCGTGCATTCCCTTGCAAATATGATACTATGTAACAAATTTGACAGGAAATGCACGATTTTTGCTATTTTGGATACATAAAGAAATAATTTGGCGGAATAAGCAAGTGCTTACTCCACCAAATTGTAACATTATTGTTGCTCCAATTACTTACTTTACCATAACTTTTCGTGTATATGAACCTTTCTTTTGTATATAACAACCGGGGCGAAGAGTACGGGAAGAAAGACGGTTTCCGCCAAGGTCATACAATGCTGTTGTAACACCGGAAGCACTCTCAGCAGAAGAGATACCGGTAGAGCTTGTTTCTGTGATTGATATCGTCATATTGACTACATCCACTGTAACATCATACTTTCCTGCCTTGGTGATATTCCACTTGTTGTCATCACCGCCAAACACCATCTTAGTTTCATCGGTAGTGTCGCGAAGATAGAATGTCTGTCCATACCCTGTCTGATTGTTCACCGCAATCTTCATCTCTCCCTCCACAAGGTTAATAGTAGCCTTGAACACTGTTGGGTTGTCAACCGTGGGAACAAGCATTGTGCCATCGCCAATGCTCCATTTCCCAGGAGTGGCCGAACCTATCATCCACAAAGCAGTATGCTTAAGTGGATTTGTCCGATAGTTCGCTTTCTTGACGACGATAGTCTTTGCAGTGAGGTCGCAAACGATGTCATAGTTGGCTGTTTCGCTCACCTTGAACTTGTTGTCGTTGGAGTTTTCTTCGGAAGATACCAGGGGTGACGCAACACCTTCGGCGAGAGTGACGTCATTGTCACCAGCGCGATATTCAAGCTTTCCCCATTCGCTTGTTGTGAGGAACTTGAACGGTTCATTCTGTTTGAGATTGACCGTGGCCTTAAACACATCAGGATTCTCGGTGCTGTTAAGCATCACGATACTGTTGTCGATAGACCAACCTCCCCATACAGCCTCACCGACGATTAGCAATCGGTCGGCGGCATTTGCGGTTAATACTGTGGCTGCAAGAGCCAAACTGCAAAACATTTTTCTAAGAAAATTTGTTTTCATAAGCTTTTAATTTATTGGTTTGATACTAATGGCATATCCACCACCACGAGCGGCTTTGAGCTTGAGAATGCTCTTGTTTGTCACCTTACACTTGGAGATGGTGTATGCTTGTGGATTCTTTTGATAGTCGGCATCCTTAGCGTCGGCATATATGACAGCCTCATATTTGCGACCCTTGTCAAGGAAGTCGAGCTTAAGAGTGGACTGATGTCCGTTTTCACCTGCCGTGCAGCCCATAAACCAGTTATCTGTACCCTTTGCCTTGCGGGCAATGGTGATATACTGCCCTGGCTCTGCCTCAAGATAGCGACTCTCATCCCAGTCAATAGCCACATCCTTTATAAACTGGAAGGCATCTGAATATTTCTCATAGTTGTCGGGGATATCTGCCGCCATCTGCAGCGGACTGTACATTGTGACATACAGTGCCAACTGGCGGGCAAGGGTGGAATTGATGTGATGATGCTTGCCAGGGTCAATCTTGTTCATGTCGCCTTCAAGGATGCCCGGTGTATAGTCCATAGGTCCTCCTTGCAGACGGGTGAACGGAAGGACAGTGGTATGGAAAGCCTTGTTTCCTGCAAACGACTCATACTCAGTACCACGTGCCGACTCGTTGCCAATAAGATTGGGATAGGTGCGGCACAAGCCGGTAGGACGTACTGCCTCGTGGGCATTGACCATAATATGATGCTTGGCTGCCTCTGTGACACAATACAGATAGTGGTTGTTCATCCATTGTCCGTAATGATGCTCTCCACGAGGCAATATATTGCCTACATATCCGCTCTTGACAGAGTTGTAGCCATACTTGTCCATAAGGTTGTATGCCGCTTCGAGATGACGCTCGTAGTTGCGAACCGAGCCAGATGTCTCATGGTGCATCATCAGTCTCACACCTTTTGAGTGAGCATAGTCGTTGAGAGCCTTGATGTCGAAGTCGGGATAGGGAGTCTGGAAATCAAACACATAGTCTTTCTCATGACCGAACCAGTCCTCCCAACCGATGTTCCATCCCTCGACAAGCACCTGTGAGAATCCGTGCTTAGCCGCACAGTCCATGTATTTCCTAACATTGGCAGTGTTTGCAGGATGGTTTCCGTGTGGCTTGCACTTGGTGTAATCGGTAGTGCCGATGTGGACTGAGGGCAGGTCGTTGGTGTATGACCATGCCTTGCCTCCGCCAATCATCTCCCACCATACGCCGATATACTTCACAGGTTTAATCCACGACGTGTCTTTATATTTGCAAGGCTCGTTGAGATTGAGAATAAGACGTGAAGCGAGAGCTTTCCTTGCATCGTCAACCACCATCACAGTGCGCCATGGAGTGCTGCAAGGTGTCTGGCAGTGTGCCATATTTCCTTGTGCATCAGGGGTGAGCTGCGAACGGAATACAAAATTCTTGTCATCGAGGTCGAGGTGCATACATGAATAATCCACAAGTGCAGCCTCATGGATATTGACATATAATCCTTCAGCAGTCTTCATCTG
>JALERP010000134.1 GCA_022764085.1 Prevotella sp. | reverse complement strand
AAGGAGGCTCTGCTCAAGAATATCATCCTCTCGCTTGTAGTGGGAGCAGTGTCATTAGGCAGCCAGTACGCCGCCGCCTTGTATATGGGAGCCGAGTCGCCCGCTATCATCGGTAGTTTGCTTTCGATTATCGTGATTGTCATTGCTGCACGCTTTGTCAAGGGCGAGAAGGTTGAGGAGACGGCCGACCAACCTAAGTCGAGTGTTGGCGAATTGCTCAATGCATGGAGTGTATATCTGCTCATTCTCCTCTTGGTGATTGTCACCAGTCCTCTGTTCCCCTCACTTCGTGCCACACTCAGCAGTGCCCTCGTCACAACAATCCATTTCCCCGTGGATAGCATCAGCGACTATAAGATTTCGTGGCTCACCCATGCTGGAGTATTGCTCTTCGTTGGCACATTCATCGGCGGACTCATACAGGGAGCATCCGTGAGCGGCATCTTCAAGACATTGTGGAAAACCGTTAAGGGACTCAAGGCAACATTGATAACAGTCATCTGTCTTGTAGGCTTCTCCACCGTGATGGATTATGCCGGAATGATAACAGTGATAGCCGGCGGCCTTGCTGCCGCCACAGGTTCGCTCTATCCGTTGTTCGCCCCGTTGGTGGGAGGCATTGGCACCTTCATCACTGGTAGCGACACATCCGCGAACATCCTCTTTGGCAAGATGCAATCCACAGTAGCAGGACATATCAATGTCTCTCCCGAATGGCTTGCAGCCAGCAACTCCGTAGGAGCCACGGGCGGAAAGATTATCTCTCCGCAGAGCATTGCCATAGCCACCTCAGCCTGCTCGCTTCAGGGCAAGGAGGGTGAGATACTCAAGAAGTCTATGCCATGGGCAATCCTCTATATTGTCATCTCCGGATTGATGGTATATTTCCTTGTATAGTGTGACTATATTGTTCCTCCGCAAAGGAGGAACAATAGTCTTAGAACAAGTCATCGAGGGTCAGTTCGCTTTGTATGGTGTGCCAACCCTCGTTGTGCTCTATGCCTTCAGAGGTTATCATTGTCAGATGGAGAGTTTTGTCGGTGGAAGTGAGACTTCTGAATGCTTCACGACGTTCTGCCAATCGACGGGCGTAATCCTGGGATATGGAGAATTTGCCACTTACGTATTTCATCTCACATAGGTTGATGGTCTTGTCACCACGATTAATGATAAGGTCAATCTGACCGCCACGATGTTCCTTGCCGTTCTTGTCGGTGAATGCCTGCCATGAGAATGAGCATACGTTGGCGAGAATGCCTGAAATGCCGAGAGAGTTTTTTATCTGCTGGATATGGTGCAGACATACTTGTTCGAAGGCGTATCCTTGCCATGAAGAAATGTCCATTTGCCTGTGGCTCCAATAGTTAATGTCGCCACCGTTGTATGACTTTACATACCGCAAATAAAACAAGGTGTAAAGATCGGTCAGCTGGTACATCATGTCACGCTCATTGCGTCCAAAGGCTGAATAGCGCCGGATGAAGTCGCAGTTGCACAGGTCGGCAAGCACTTCAGAGAAGAATCCCGAGTCATCGCATTTCACCTCGCCCAGAATCTCCTTGCGCGTCATACCCTTTAGCTTCCTTGCAAGGCATTCCACAACCTTTCGATACAGGCTTGATTCCTTGAACAGGGATTTGAAAAGGAATCCGTATTCAGTGCGCAATGGGGAGTTGTCGCGGAAGAAGAGACGGTCGATGTTTTGTGCCACACTCTCTGATTTCCTCAGCATGTCGAGATAGAAAGGTGTACCACCAAGCGACATATAGGTTTCAACCACTTGCTTACGTCCGAACGAGAATCCGCGAGACAACAGGAATTCTTCAGTCTCTGCCAAGTTGAACGGGCGAAGATATATGGGCATTGTCACCCTGTTGTGCAGACCGCCCTTGTTGCCGAGAAGTTTGTTGGTCATCCAAGTAGTGGCAGAACCGCAGACTATTAGTTTCATGTTGTCGTGTTTTGACACCCATTCGTTCCAAAACAGTTCGAATGACTTAAGGAATCGTGATCGTGGAGTGTCGAGCCACGGCAGTTCGTCGATGAAGATTACGACTCGCTCCTGTGAAACCTTTGTTTCAAGATATGATTGCAGGGCGAAGAAGGCTTCCATCCAGTCTTTTGGCGTCTTTACCTTCTTGCCCGAATAACTCTCAAGTTGGTGGGCAAAGTTGGTGAGTTGCTCCTTTCGGGTGCCCTCGTAAATGCCGGTCATATAAAAGTCATATTTCTCACCGAATAGTTTGTCGATAAGGAATGTCTTCCCAATACGTCTTCTTCCATACACCGCGGCAAACTCAGCCTTGTCGCTGGCATATAGTTCTTCGAGAATCTGCATCTCATGCTTTCGTCCTATTATTCCATTTCGCATAATATGTGATTTTATAAGCGTGACACATCATTTGGGATGCAAAGTTAATGTTTTTTTTTGAATTACCAAAGAAAAATGCGTTAAACTACTACGGTAACTCCTTTTTTTTAGGGGTTACCGTAGTGGTTCAGTGTATTATTGGTTATTTATTGTAATTATATGGATATTCCTCACGTGAAAATGTTTAATTTATCTGTCATCTGTCATTATTTAGGCTTAATCCATTAATATACAGTTAGATAAGCGCTGACAGATGGCTGACAGACGATTTTATCTGTCAGCGAAGACAATGAGGTAAGAATGACGTTGGCACAGTTGTGACAATGCCTATTGTCACACTTGTTCCACTGCGGTTGTCACAGTCTTCCCATGGCTTTGGTACAATTGTGACAACTGCGGTGGTACGACTGTGACAACTGTAGTGGTACAACTGTGACAACAGTTTACCATAGTATAAAAGACTGTAGTTTAACTATTTATGTTGACTACTTATCGTCTTATTCATAAAACAGGTTGACAAGTTAATTTATTATTTATAATATTCGTGGCTCTTCTGCAATTTAGTTGAAAAGGATTCACTTGATGAACGCATACTATTAGTTTCTGTAGTTCTGTGAGGATTCTTTTATCTATAGAGACAGATTCATAGAAGTATGTTCTTTTATTCAAATTTAATCAAAAAGCAT
>JALERP010000129.1 GCA_022764085.1 Prevotella sp. | reverse complement strand
TCCAATTTGATGAATTATGAGAAAGACCATTATGATTATTTTAGCGTTGGTGGCGATGAATCTCACTGACGTCGAAGCTAAGAAGTTCTACCACTATGGTAATACACTTACATTCCTCTGCGACGATGAGACGATGACGGCAGAGGTGGCGGGAACATACCACGTGGAGACAAGCGGCACGATAACCGTGCCGGAGACATTTGTGGCAAAGGATGGGAACGCTTATACCGTTACCGCCATCGGCGACAACTTCCTGTATTTCGATGAATGTGTTTATTCACAGGGCTGCAGTGAGGTGGTTCTGCCCAAAACCATCAAGAGAATTGGCAACAGTGCTTTCTGCAAAACAAACATCAAAAGCATCAACCTGCCCGAGGGACTGGAGTCGATAGGCGATTCGGCATTCATGAATTGCGTCAACCTTGAGTTGGCGGAGCTGCCATCCACGCTGCAGCATCTTGGCGGTTGGGCTTTTTGCGGATGTGCCAATATAACAATATCCACATTGCCAGAGTCGATAGAGACGTTGGGAAAATATGTGTTTGGAGATGTACTACCGGGTGGCAAGATTACATCGTTCACCTTACCCGATCATATCACCGAGCTGCCAGATAGCTTTTTCTACAAGAGAAAGGGGCTGAAGGAAATTCACTTTCCTGCAAATCTGACAAGGATAGGAGACTATGCAATCGGCTTTACAAACATTGAAGAGTTGGTCATCCCGGATAAGGTGACGGAAATAGGGAAATATGCCTTCTATCAAACCGTAAGACTGAAGAAAGTGGTGCTGCCTTCATCTTTGACATCCATACCCAATAGCGCTTTTGCCTATTCAGGACTCACCAATTTAGATTTCCTCAGTGGTAGTAACGTCAAGGAAATAGGCGATGAGGCTTTCTATTGCTCCAAACTGAAGGAGGCTGTTATCCCGGAGGGTGTGACAAAGATTGGTTCAGGCATCTTTAGAAGATGCGAGAAGTTAGAAAAAATCAGCTTTCCCTCAACGGCTACTGACTTTACAGGAAATCCTATCTACTTGGCAGACAATGTGAAGGAAATCGTCATTGCCGAGGGCAACCCGTCGTTGGAAATGACTGCCGACACCGTGTTATACTGCAAAAACCGTGACGGCAGGACATTGCTCAATGTATCTAAGTCGGCCATTGTCGATAGCACCTTTGTGCTGCCTTCCGACGTTACCGAGATAGGTGACTATGCCTTTGGATTCTACCGAAGAGTGAACCGTATGGACTTCCCGGAAGGGCTGAGGCGCATCGGCAATGAGAACTTCTGGCTTTCTACCTTGAAAAAGGCCATCCTGCCTTCCACTTTAGAGGAGTTAGGCGATAGAGTATTCCTCCAATCGGAATTAGAGGAGGTTTCGTTGCCGGATGGACTGAAAGTGATTCCTGATGAAGCTTTTTATCGATGTGAAAAATTGGGAAAGGTGAATTTCCCGGATGGGCTTGAGTCGATAGGTAAATTCGCATTCGGTGAGACGCATCTTCCCGCAGAGGTGGTGCTGCCACAAAGTGTAAAGCACATCGGAAGGGGCGCTTTCCGAAAAAATGCGGTGCCATTTGAGAGGTTTGTCTTGCCCGAAGGATTGGAAACTATTGAAAGGCAGGCGTTTGGGTCCAGTGTATTGCCAAACGGTATCGTCATTCCGGGCAGTGTGAGAAGGATTAAGAATGTTGCCTTCAGTGGGTGTGAATGGAAGAATATCGTCATACCCGAAGGTGTGGAATACATAGGTCCGGGCAGTTTCCAGATGAATTATGCCACAGAGGTATCGCTACCGTCAACACTGAAATACATAGACGCAAATGCTTTTTCAGATAACGACTTTGAGAAGATTGTCCTCCCCGAAGGCTTGCGGAGTTTGGGTATTCAGGCATTCATAGGATGTATCTACCTTAAGGAAATCGTTATTCCAGACAGCGTAGAAGTCCATCCGTATGCTTTCTATGAATGTACAGGATTGGAGAAGGTGACCTTCCCCGAGGACTTGCAGATAATCCATCCGGGACTGTTCACTGGTTGCACAAGTCTCAAGAGCGTCGAGCTCCCCAAGAACCTAATTGCCTTAGAAAACGAGATATTCGACGGCTGCTCTGCCTTGGAGGAGATTGATTTCCCCGAGACTTTGGAGTGCATAGGCAACTGGGTGTTCCGCGGCACAAGCCTGAAGAAAGCCGACCTCTCGCACACATCGCTGCGAAACATCATTTGGGAGGCATTCCAGTCGCCTGTCACAGAGCAGGCAACGCTCATCGTGCCCGAAGGCTCGGAGCAGGCCTACCGCAATGCCGAGGTGTGGAAGGAATTCAAGAACATCGCCACCCCGACATCTCTGAAATCTGCTATAGTAGATACAAAAGACAGTGAGCGCATCTATGACCTTAGAGGTGTAGAGCAGAATAGAGAGAAAGGGCTTGTCATTAAGAATGGAATTAAAATAATTAATAATTAAAGCGAAAGTTCAGTGAATTATTAAAAATATCGCTGCAAAGTTACAAAACATCGGGCAAACCACCTAATCAATAAAGAAAACCATCGGTCAATAAAGAAAATCATCGGTCAATAAAGTTAAAAGTGCTGCGAAAAAGTCACTTTTATCTTTATTGACCAAAATTTTTGCTTTATTGACCTACGACTTCCAATGTTTTTTCGTAACTTTACAGCCGAAATATTGAATTAATTAATAATTTTGAGTATGAAGAAGACTATTTTTTCAGTTATTATGCTTGCGATAGTAGGCGTATGCACCATTACGACATTGTCGGCATGTTCTGACGATGATGACAACAAGAAAGATAATGGTGACGGTATTACAATTAACGGTGTTGACCAGGTTGAGTATTTCCGTCAGTTTCTTGGTGCGTTTACCAAGAATGACATCCTTGGCACCCCATTCAGAATGAAAGCCATTGACAAGCTTACCCCCACGGTGTATAGCTATTTTGTGGAAGACGAGAAGGAAGCTGAGACATTGTTCCTCACTTGGATTCCACAAGAGGCTCGCAAGGCTGTTGTCCGCAACGGCAACACCATTGTCTATACTCCGCGCGATGCCCAAGGTGCAAAGCAAGGCACTATCACATTCCGTGCAGCCTTGCCATCTGAGACTGCTACGTTTGCCGTAGTGGAGTTCAAGGACGTAAGCAAGATTAAGGGCATAGACAAAATAAAGTTCCAGCCCGAGTCGGCAAACCCAGACAATATGGAGTTCGGTGGCGTGCCGCAGCATTTAACCCTTGAAGAAGTTAAATCTGGTAATTGGTTTTGGGGTAAAGTACAGAAAGGTGACTTTTTTGATTATCCTTATGGAACAAGACTATATTATAGCGCTGCCCTTCCAAAGTTAATTACAGGAAAGGAACTTATTGAGAAAATGGGTGATAAATTCTGGTATACGAATTATGCTTTCGAGAGTTTCTGTATCATGACGAGTCTCGATACAAAATTTAATGATCATGTATGTGATAATATCAACCCGGGTGACCATAAGATTATTATCGAAGCTGGCAAGTACTTTGGGGGAGACGAAATCATGATTCAAACAGCCGAAATCTACATTAATAAAACTTATAAAAAAATAATGATTTCTGAATGTGATCCTCCTGAAGGTGAAGCTTTTGAATCTCTTGATGAGTCAGAACAGTATTGGGTGTGCCAAGGCTATATTGTAAATTATAAAAGTGGAATGAGTTATTAGTACTATCGGAAGTGATGCTTTATTGACCAACGACTTTCAATGTTTTTTCGTAACTTTGCCGCCGAAATACCATTGAAAGTCGTTGGTCAATAAAGTTAAAAGTGACCTAATCCCTAATTCCTACTTCCCCAAGAATTCCCTCATTGTGTTCTGATAGAGGTTTCCGTAGTTGTCGGCATTGTATATCGTGACGTGCGAACCGAGAGTTCCTGTGAACGCCACGTTGTAGAGGTCGCGGAGAGATGTCGCAGGGTCGGAATACAGACGGGAGATGATGGACGATGTGAAGCGGTTGGTAAGATAGACATTATAGGGGGCATACCACAGGTCGGCCTTCGACGACTCGTTGGCATTGGCTGCCGTCATCACGAGCAGTCCGGGAATGCCCTCGCACTCCTTTGCCACTCCGCCTGAAAAGCATGCCTCAACTATCCACATCATCTTGCGGAACCGCTGCTCGTCGCTCATCTTCTGCAGTATGCGCGCCATCTGCTTACCCGACACTAGGTCGATGTCGCCAAGGGCAAGTCCTGCCGGCATGCCGTGACTACTCCAGAAGAAGAGCACGTTGTCGCCTGCGCCACTGTCGAGCACTTCGGGATGGGCAACGTCGGGCTTGCCCGAGAAGATGACGGCAAGGTCGTTGTAGGTGATGTCCTCAAGGCGGTAGTCAACGACAACGTTCTTATACAGGTTGTCTCCATCCACCGAGCGGCGCACCACTCCCTTCTCGGGATTGTTGGCGTTCTGCGCGAGGTCGTCAGCCATGATGAGTATGATGTCGTCGTCGCTATAGCCCGAATTGCGGAGCATCTGGTAGTATTCGAGCGCATCGGCCTGGAAACGGTAGTTCTCCCAACCGCCCGAACCGGCAATGATGACCGCCTTGTTGCCCGTGAGGGCAGGATAGCCAATGTCGGACATGTGCTCGTCGAACTGCTGCTGGTAGGTCTTGTTCCATTCCCAGCTGACTATGGGAGACGAGGAGTGCTCGCCCTCGGAACGCTTCATATAGTTGAGCGAGAGGAACTGTCCCTCATACACCATCCAGAAGTCGTAGGTGGAATGGGTGATGAGCGTGTAGTTCTTGGGATCGAAATCGAGCTTGCCCACGGCACCGCTCACCTCGGGTACACCGCCCTCGGCAATCGTCTCGAAAGCCTGCTTCATGTTGCCCGACATCCATCCGCCCTGACTGTCGGAGTGGTAGTAGAGCAGGGTGCCGACGGCATAGTTGAGGTTGTCGAGATTATGCACTTCGTCATAACGGCTTGCAAGACAGGTGAGCATGATGGCATCATACAGCTCGGCATCGCCATGGATGGGAGCCTCGCCGAAGCGAGATTTATACACCACGCCAAAGCCCGAAGCGGGGTCAGCCACAAGGTTGAGTCCCACAAGTCCCTCGTTCTTCAGCATGGCGGGTTCGTAGGCACGGTCGGTGAAGAAAGGTACAGAGAAATGGGAGAAGTTGTCCATCTTGGTACATTCGTACATGATGGAAGCCTCCTCGGCATTGTTGGGCACGCATAATGTCAAGGTAGGATTATTGGCGCACGCCTTGAGATAGGCATCGGGGATTTCCGACTTGTCCTTATATGTGGCAAGGCCCACGGGATTAAGTCCCATCTCGGCTGCCTGGAAGGCAAACCAATCCACGAAGGTCTGTCCGTAGTCGTTGTCGCAGGCAAGCAGGGCTACATCAAATTGAACCCCTCCATCAGCCATGAGCGAGAGCAGTATCTCGCACTGCGTGATGTCACTCTCGGAGAGTCCCCAGTAGTTGCCGTGTTGACCGAAGATGCGCGCTAACTCCTGCGAGGTGTTGAAGGTGAACATGGTCTTGTCGGTCTTGGCGCACTCGTAGGCGAGCGTCTTGGTGTGCTGGTCGTCATAGCAACCCACCACGGCTGCTATGTCCTGGCGCGAAGCGAGTTCCACGGCCAAGGAAGCGAGGGCAGTGGTGTCCTCGTCGTAGTATTCGTAGGATGGCACTACCCCACCCCTTGCCATTGTGATGTTCTCGCGTGCCATGTCGAGTATGCGCTGCACGCGCTCCTGGCGGTCGCCCTTCTTGAGCACCACGGCTATTTTCACCTCGCGG
>JALERP010000092.1 GCA_022764085.1 Prevotella sp. | reverse complement strand
ACAATGTGCCTCATTTCTCCGAGCGGCTATGCCATGCCGTTCGAGTTGCCCGAGTCCTGTCCATTGGAAATAACAATGGATTATGGCGAGCAGACGCATCCACAGACAGGTAAGGATTTCTTCCACCATGGCGTCGATTTCAAGGTGGCGCCACACACCTGGTTGAAAGCCCTTGCTACGGGTGTAGTCTCCGGTATTGCCAGTGACAGGCATAAAGGTTTCAGTATCACCGTCAACTATCGTAACTATGCCGCAGACAGCAATAGCAGCTATGATGTAACATATTCCCACATCAAGGAGGCCGTCTGCAATTTCGGCAAGAACGTCAAGGCCGGCGACAATATCGCCGTCTGCGATGACATTCTTCATATCGAGGTGCGTTTTAATGGCGAGGAAGTCAATCCCCTGGAGTTCCTGACGATGGTCAGAGACAACCTCTTGGTCAATTCCCAGGCACAGATGCAGGGCAACAATCCCGAGATGGCCACCTTGGACTTTGATGTCCACACGCCTTACGACAGCCAACAGGCAGAGATAGACCAGATGTATCAGCATTTTTTTGGCAGGTATATGACAGACCTGCTGATGAACCGCTACAAGGTGCCTGATGCTACTGAGTACCGTTTGCGTGACGTGTTGGCCGAAGGTGCCGAAAGTGGTGTCTATTACGAACACGCTCCCAGCATGCTCAACCCTTTAGGTCTTGGGGCAAGGAGTTTCGGACTCATAGGGCGCATACAGACCTTGCTCACTCATGACTTTCTGAACTACCTCGCCCTTATGCATGGAGTGTTCCTCTCGACTATGAGCGAACTCGATAAAAAAAAACTCTTGACCTCGCCATAGAGAGTCAGGGCATCATCGACCCGTTTGCCAACTTCGATTTCGATATCCAAAGTTTTGACATACAGCGCACGGTCAGTGTCTATCCCGACAAGGACGGTATTGTCTGGTGGACGAAGGCATGGTTCAACGGCAGGAAGAAGGGAGAAAGGGCTATCGAGATCAGCCGCCAGCAGGCCATCAAGTTCATCAAGGACATCATTGAGAAGGACGAGTGGCTGGAGGCATACTTCCCCAAGCAGATGGAGGTGCTCCATGCAGCCCTTGCCCAGACACGAGAACAGGTCATCAATCAAATCCGTCAATCCATAGTATAACATCATGGCAGATACAAAGAAACAAGACATCTTCACCACCAAGGTCAAGCCCGTTATGGACAGAGTCCGTGACGAGCTCAACCGCCGTCAGGCAGAGGAAATGCAGCGACACAGCACTTCCTTTGGCGCTATGATGGCATGTGCCGCCGGCCCTGATGGCGGTATGGCCGCCATGGATGCCTACAACTCCAGACTGTATTACATCGGCGAGTGGAACAGCAAGACCATGGATGACTATATCGCCATGGTCAAGGCTGAGTTGAAGAAGCAACATATCACCGTAGATGCCTCGCTGGAGAAACAGATGATTGACCACCTTGTTGAGCAGAAGATACCGAAGTCCACTGCTGACTATCTCCTCCGCAAGTCCGGCCAAGGCACCTTGTTCTATATCCCGCAACGTGCCCGACAGACAGCTTTGGAGCAGCATATCGAAAAAGAGGCTGAGAAGAAATACAATCCCTCATTCCTCGAAGAAGCCTCCGGTGCAGTCGGTTCTTGGCTACTCAATGCCGCTTCCACTGCAGGAGCCGGTGGCTTCTTCGGCCAGCTCGCTGTGGATGCGAGCGTAGAGGTCGCTGACCGCTATGCCCCCGGCCAGCAGGAGGACTATCTCAATCAACAGAAGGCCATCGGCAAGCAGGAAGTTGCTGCTGCGAGCAAGAAGAAAGCCAACATCCCCGGTTGGATGATGACACAGATGGGTTTCCGCGACATTGCCTATGCCACCGACACCCAGTTGGCTACCGCCGCATCGTGGACAGACAAGAATGCCAAACTCTACCGCGACAGGGTCAACCAAGCCCTTGAAGCCGGCCAGCGCACGGTGAAAGCCAGCGGAAAGACCAACCAGATGTCTGTGGCCGATGCCACCTTCCGTGCCATGCAGTACGAAGCCTTCTCCAAGGCTGTCAAGCAGGAGCAGACCGACCGCAAAAGCGGCAAGGATGCCGTGCATTATTCCAATATCGCTGAAGCAGAACAACATCCAATGACCACACAAGGCAATACATCAACATCAGAGCAATCCTCGCAACAGTCCACCGGTGACTACGGCGGATGGAACACCCTCATGCAGTCCATGGGGCTGAATGGCATGGGTGACACGATGAACAACCTCGGTTTCACCTTGGCGATGCTCCCCGATATGCTTTTAGGCATCTTCACCGGCAAGACCAAGTCCATCGGTCTGAACCAGCAGACCATGATGCCATTGGCAGCCCTCGCCTGTGGCTCCTTTGTCAAGAACCCGCTCCTGAAGTGGCCTTTGATGCTCTATGGAGGAGCCAGCCTGTTCAACAGTATGGGTCAGGAAGCCCTTTCTGATTACCGCAATGAGCATCAGACCACCGCCACGGCAGGTCGCTACAAGCGTTATGCCGACGAGGAACTGAACAAGCGCATCACGAACCCGCAGATTGAAGGCAATGTCCTGCTGATGGATATTGACCGCGTCCCTCGCATTGTCAACCTGCCGCAGACGGTGGTAGAAGCCTATAACGAAGGAGCACTGACGCTCAACACCATCGCCAACCGCATCCTTGCCCGTGCCGACCAGATGAATACCGAACAGCAACGTTCAGTCGCTTCATCCAAACGGTATGAGCAGAGTCAGGAGCGTGAGCAGAGCCGAGGCATACGATAACGAACTAACAGTTTTCATTCCCTTATTTTTCACCATTAAATGATACGATATTATGGCAGAAGAAACTATTCCCAAGAAATCGGGCGCAGAGCGACAGGCTGAGATTCTTGTCGCCGCCCTTGAAAGAGCAAGTCAGAATGGAGGCGTTCTCCTGAACAGCACCCAAAAGCTGGCTCCCCATTTTTACGACAAGCCCATGCGCATCACTCCCGCCAACGCCTTGATTATGGCGATGCACAGTGACCAGGGCGAGTTCAAGACTAACGGCTACACCATGTACAACGAGACCCACAACCGCAACGAGGCGGTGATGAAGGGTCAGAAAGGTGTGCCATTCGTGTGGACGAACCTCAATCAGTATGTCAACAAGGACAATGCCGACGAGAAGATTAGCCGCACGGAGTACAATGCCCTTCCTGATGCAGACAAGGAGAAATACAAGGTCAATCCCCGTGAGGATGTCTATACCATATTTAATATAGACCAGACGACCATGGCCCACGTCCACAAGGAGGAGTATGGCAAGCAGGTGGAGCAGTTCGGCGGCAAAGAAGCCCGAACAGAGAATCCCAACGCCGACAAACAGCTCCGTATGGATGTCAACCAGTACATCCAGAGCATGAAGGACAACCTCGTGCCTATCCGCAAGGATGCCACGGGCATTGCCCATTATGACTTCAAGAAGGACACGCTCCACATACCTGCCCAGAAGGATTTCCCTTCCTATGCCGACTATGTGCAGGAGGTATCACGTCAGGTTGTCCATGTCACCGGCACTCCCCAGCGTCTCGGACGTGAGGGAATGCAACTGGAAGGCATGAAGCAACCCAGCCAGGAACATCAGCAGCATGAGATGCTGGTGGTGGAACTCGCTTCCGCCCATAAGATGCTGGAGTTGGGACTGCCCGCAAAGCTGCGCCCTGCCACCATGGAGCAGTTGCCGGCCATCATCGCCCAAATCAAGGACAATCCTGATATGGGCAAGAGCATCTTGCAGGATGTCAACCGCACAGTGGGCATGATCAAGAAGGCCGAGAACGGCGAGAAGATCAAACTCATCGAGAAGCCATCCGAGAAGCGCCAACAGGCTTGGGCATCGCAGTTCCCGCTGGACAAGGTACCGGAACGCTTTACGCAGATTACCATGTTGAAGGACGATGGTGGCAAGTGGACGCTTGCTGCCAAGCCTGAGAACGACCGCACCTTTGCCGTGCATCCTTCAAAGGAGGATGTCAGCATGTACTTCGACATGATGAAGAACGACCATGACGAAGCCCATATCAACGACTTCCGCACCCAGTTCGCGCAGAAATACTACTCCATAGTGGCCGCCCATCCCGAGAAGGAGGTCAACCTTTTCCGTAGTGAAGCACCCCAGGAGTCGCTCGACATGATCAACAAGGTCAATGCCTTCAAGACCAAGGACAGCAAGATACTCCTCGTGGCCACCATAGGCGACGAGAAGCAGAAGCCTGTGGAAATAAACCAGTCTCAGTGGCAACGCCTTTGGCTTGCCGACGACAAGCAGGAATACAAGACCCACCTTGCCGCCATTCTCTATGCCGACGTGTTGGCTGAGAAGCGTGGCGAGGTAAAGCAGAGTCCTGCCGAAAGCGAGGAGCATAAGCGTGATATGAACGAGACCATCGTCATACCGCCTATCCTCCGTCAGTACAACGACCTGAAGAAGAAGCATCCTGATGCGATGCTCCTATTCCGTTGCGGCGACTTCTACGAGACCTACAAGGACGATGCTGTCAAAGCCTCCAATATTCTGGGCATCACCCTCACGCGCTACTCCCAGCGCAAAGAGGAAGACGGTTCGGCCTTGCGCATGGCAGGTTTCCCATACCATGCCCTCGACACCTATCTGCCGAAACTTATCCGTGCCGGTGAGCGTGTAGCCATCTGCGACCAGATTGAGCAGAACCGCAAACCGCAGCAGAGCGAAGAGGCAAAGCCCGAGCAGAAGCAGGAGGTGAAAGAGACTGTAGCACGTCAGGAAGAACATCATCGCAGTATGCACCGATAACCGCACCATGGCATGAAAGCATCAAGGCAATCTTATATCGACAACTATGCCGAGCACGCCATGGAACAGATGCGGCGGTATGGCATACCAGCCTCCATCACCTTGGCGCAGGGCATCATCGAGTCTGCCGACGGCCAGAGCACCTTGGCGCAGACCGCCAACAACCACTTCGGTGTGAAGGGCGCGTACAACGGCAACTATGTACTTGCCAATGACGACAAACCCAATGAGCACTTCAAGAAGTATGATAATGTGGGACAGAGCTATGAGGACCATTCCAAAGTCCTCATGGCTTCCCGCTATCAGCGGTATGTGGGCAATCTCTCGCCCGATGACTATCGTGGTTGGGCTGCCGGCATTCAGAAAGGCGGCTATGCCACGGCCAAGAGCTATTCCAACACCCTGGTGAGCGTCATCGAAGGTGCCAACCTACAGAAATACGACCAGATGGTCATGCAGCAGATGCGTGCCGAAGGTCGGCAGTTCGGAGTACAGGCCAATCCGCTATCCACAGAACAGACGGCGACAACTTCCTCTGCCAGCCAAAGCGCAGGCTACTCCATGCCGGTGAAGCGTGACGAGTTCATGCTCATCACCTCTCCCTATGGGCCACGTGAAGACCCTGTCAACAAGGGAACGACGCAGATTCATCATGGCATTGACATCAAGACCAACAAGGACAATGTGCTGGCCACAGAGAACAATGGCACTGTCATCGGTGTTGACCATCGCACCACCACAGGTGGCGGCAAGACGGTCACTGTGGAATACTCCCGTGAGGATGGCTCCAAGACTCGTGTGCAGTATATGCACCTGAGTGAAATTGCCGTCAAGAAAGGCGATGTGGTCAATGCAGGACAGAAATTGGGCGTGACCGGCAACACGGGCACACGCACCACGGGTGAGCATCTTCACCTGGGTGTCATCAATGTCTCTGCCGACAACAAGTTGCAGTGGGTCAATCCCGCTGCCTACCTTGCCGAGGTGGCGCAGAAAGGCAACCTGACCATCGAGGCGCAGCACAACGGCAAAGACCTCTTGGCTGACTACAAGACCGCTGGGGCAAAAGCCACGAACACCGATGAGCAGAGTCCTGAAAACTGGATGAACAAGCTGTTGGGTTCCGACGATGCCGCCCTTGGTCTGAACGGCGGTGAGGACAAAGGGTTGTTGGGCAACCTCATGGAGATGTTCATGACCCTGCTCATGCTGGCCATGCAGCAAGAGGGCAAGAGCAAGGAGCAACAGATGCAAGCCGTCAGCGATGCCCTGGTCAACAGGCGTATCGACATCAGCAGTCTGGTGCCGAACATGCAGTCAGCCTCACTCTCCATCACCGACAAAGGCAAGGCAATCCTCTCTGTCCACGACGGCAAGCAGGAGTTCTCCCATGAACTGACCGAAGCGGAGCGCAACAATATCTCGCAGGTGCTCCATAGCGACAACGACGACCAGACCAAGCAGCAACGCCTGGGTGGTATTGTCAGCGCCATCACCTATACCCATCAGGCGGCCAGCAACTACGAACGCATTGATGCCGAGCGTCAGTCGCAGGAGCAGACCTTACAACGAAAGTAACATCACTAAACCAAAACAATATGATTAAAGCAGAAGTAAATGTAACGGGTACGGTGAAGCGAAACACCGGCATCCGTACCGACAGGAACAACAATCCTTACCTGTCACTCATCATGACAGTGTGCTTGCCCGATGCCAAGCAGACCAACCACAGCATCGACGTGTTTGTCTCTCTCCCCAACGCCCATCAGGAGGATGTGGCCACCTACACCGAGGGGATGCGTATTAGCGTCAGCGGCAGCCTGGACATCCGAAAGCGAGGAGAAGAACTGCAGTTTTACCTGACCGGCAATCTCATTTCCACCGAGAATGTGGCAGACTTGGATGCCATCGGAGGCACCATGACGTTCCGCGGCCATCTGAAGAAGGAGAATGTCTATGAGGAGAAGAGCGACAAAAACGGCCATCCGTTCATTGTGTTCTCAGCCTATTCCGCTGAGAAGGTCGGCGAGAGTTTCGTCAGCACCTGGGTCAACTTCATGCGCTTCCCCGAGAAGGATGCCGACATCAGCACCATCATTCCCGACTGGATGCGCTCAAAAGCCCATATGGATATTTCGGGTGACTTACAGGTGTCATCTTTCGGCGGCGTAGTACGTCTGTCCTGCCGTGTCAAGGATATGCAGGAGCATGTCTATGTTCAACACTAAACCATAGCGTATGAAGAAATCCAACTATACTCCCAAACCTGACGGACAGAGTGCGGAAGACCGTGCTCTGTCCACCTTTGCCGAGCTGATGATTGAGAAGATCAGCAATCTCCAGAGCGACTGGAAGAAGCCGTGGTTCTCTCCGCAAGCAGCTCAGATGCCCATGAACCTCAGTGGGCGCAACTACAACGGCATGAACAGCGTCGTCCTCATGCTCATGCAGGAAAAGAACGGCTGGCAGACCTCCCGTTATGCCACTTTCGACCGCATTGTCAGCATGAACTTTACCAAGGGCAAGGACGGCAAGTCTGTGCCTGCTGTGGATGCCGATGGCAACAAACTCCCTCATGTGGGCATCAACAAGGGCGAGAAGAGTACCCCGGTGATGCTCACTACCTTCACCTGCGTCAACCAGGAGACGAAGGAACGCATCAAGTACGACGATTACAAGCAGATGTCGCAGGAAGAGCGTGCCAAATATGCCGTCTATCCCAAACTGCAAGTCTATAACGTCTTCAATTTGGACCAGACGAACCTCAAAGAGGCACGCCCCGAGCTTTATCAGAAGTTCCTCGATGAAGCCGAAGGCCGACGTTACGAGTCCAGCGAGGGAATGCGTGATTTCCCTGCCTTGGATGCGATGATTGAGAAAGACCTCTATGTGTGTCCCATCAAACCTACCCATGGCGACGATGCTTACTACTCAATAAGCCGCGATGAGATTGTAATCCCCGAAAAGTCGCAATTCATTGATGGCGAGTCTTTCTACAGCAACCTCCTACACGAGATGAGCCACGCCTCTGGTTCGGAAAGTCGTTTGAACCGACTGAAGCCCGGACAGTCCTTTGGTAGCGAAGCCTACGGGCGCGAAGAACTTGTTGCCGAACTTACTGCAGCCCTTGTCTCTTCGCAATATGGCATGGAGAAGCATGTCAAGAGCGACAGTGCCGCCTACCTCAAGTCCTGGCTGAACAGTTTGCACCAGGACCCGCAGTTCATCAAGACCACCCTCATGGACGTGAAGCGGTCGGCCTCGTTCATCGGCCAACGCCTCGATGCCGTCAACCAGCGTCTGGAGCGTGATGGCTGGGAGGCTGACTTCTCTGACATCCGCACCAAGAACAAGGAGTTTACCCCAATGTTCAATAGCAAGGGTGAAAGGGTCAACCCTGCCGCCCTTCAGCAGGAACTTGTTCAGGAAAAGCCTATAGCCCAGGAACAGAAGGAGGAGATTGCCGCCAAGAACGTAGAACGTCCACGATTTCATCGTTAGGATTTACGAACCATCGCCCGAGGTGGATGTACTGTTCACCTTTGACGAAGAGGACGAAGCAGAGATGTACTTTGGTGACACGCCTATAGAGATTGACATGAATACGGCACAATATATCCTGCGCCAGAAAGCGTCGATGCCTGTTGGCACAGTATGGGGCGACTCGTTCCCTGCCGTTATCAACCACACTTCGGCATCCATCGCCCGCCAGCATCCTGACTTCCAAGCTGCCAAGCATGGTGACTACGATGCAGCATTGCGGCTGATTGACGACCTGGTGAAGGACGACCGCATCGCAGATATTGTGGAGCGCTATCCTAACGCCCATGTCATCTACAACCATCGTATGCAGGGCGACGGCATCAATATGATACCGGCAGCCTACGCCGCCAAGTTCTCTGCCGCCGGCATGACAGTGGAGCACGACATCATTGCCGTGACCAACGTCTCGCACACCAATGCCTCCGACATATCCCGTCTGAGCAAGCGTATGCGCTTTGAGGGCAAGGTCAACAAAGGCACGGACTACATCCTCCTCGATGACTTCATCACCTCTGGTGCCGAACTCCGTGACATGCGCGACTTCGTGCAGAGCCAGGGAGGCAACGTGGTGATGATGACCACCTTCGGGCATGGCAGCTATGGCAGACTCAAAGACATCAGAATAGACAATGATTACAAAGAACGACTCAAAGCGTCGGGTATCACCGACAGAGATTTAAGAAAATATGGAATTGCATCGGAAATCGGCTGTCTCACCATCGGGGAAGCAGCCAAGCTCAGCCGCCTGGTTAACGCCAGAGCAAAAACAACAGTTGCGCAGCTCAGCGCAAGAGTTCAACGAACACGCCAAGGACAGCAACCTCTACCACCAGTGGGAGAAGCAGTTCAAGGATGCCGGCTTCAAGGTGTCCAGGCTGAAACGATAGAAGACAAGAGTAAAACAATTCATGTGCAAGGTGAGAGCAAACAGTCATGCTCGCATGAACTTTTGCCGAACCGAAGCCATGAAAATTTAATCAATCAAGGTGTGGAGTTGCGTGCCGCCAAAGGTGTTATGCGCCGATGATGCAGCCGTGGCTACACACCTTTTAGAAGTACATCATCATGAAAAAATCTTTTTTCGGAATGCTGTTGCTATCGGCAATGGCTTTCACTCAAGCAAACGCAAGTCCAGTACGACTTGCCGACAAGTGTAATCTTGAAGTCAGGGACGACGACGAACTCACCAAGCCCCTGCAGCCGACCTATCTCGACAATGTCATCACCACCTCGTCGTGGGGCAGCAACTGGTTCATCGAGGCCAAAGGTGGCGCCTCGGCCTTCATCGGTACGCCCGTAGGCTGCGGCGACCTCTTCGACAGAGTGATGCCCGTCCTGCAGATTGGCGTGGGCAAATGGTTCACGCCAGCAGTGGGTGGTCGTATCGGCTACCAAGGTCTGAAGTTCAAGAATGCCGACCTTCGCACCATGGACTATCAGTTCATCCATGCCGATTTTATGTATAACCTCACGCACAACCTCCAGTGCAACGATGAAGGTCTGTCGAAGGTGGATGTCATCCCTTTCGTGGGTGTGGGTATGATACGCAACTCATCCAGCACCGCCGGCTATTTCCTGGCTGACGGTCAGCAGATAGGAAATCACCCCTTCGCTTTCAGCTATGGCATAGAACTCCGCTATCTGCTCTGCGACCGCCTGCATCTGGTGGGCGAGGTGAGCGGCATGACCACCCTGAAGAACTTCGACTGCGTGGGTACCTCCAGCCGTTTTGGCGACCACATGCTCAATGTCTCGGTGGGCCTGTCATATACCATCGGCAAGAAAGGTTGGAAGAAGGTTGTCGATGCCCGTCCGTACATCAACCAATGCAACTACCTCTTAGACCGCAATGCCGTCCTCTCCAACTACGCCAAGGAAATGAAGAAGCAGCATCACGAGGCCACCACCGCCGACAAGAATGACTACAGCGGACTCAATTCCCTTCGTTTCAGAATGTCGCAGCAAGGCGACACGGCATCAGAGATGGCTGATACACTGGAAACCGCCTCGCGGATAACCGTAGGAGTTCCCGTCTATTTCTACTTCCAGTTGAATACCGCCAAACTTGTGGACGACTCCCAGCTGGCCAACCTCGATGAGATAGCACGCATCGCCAAGGAGCAGCACCTCACAGTGCATATCTCCGGCGCAGCCGACAGCGCCACTGGCACCAACGACCGCAACCGTGCCCTGAGCATCGAGCGAGCCAAGTACATCGGCCACCAGCTCATGAACCGCGGTGTTCCCAAAGAAAACCTGAAAGCCACCAGCCTTGGCGGCATCTCCCAGTTCAGCCCCAAAGAAGCCAACCGATTCTGCGTAGTGTTGGTGCAATAGCCCAACACCTCTCAAGCCACATCATCACATATATCTCAACCACTCCAGCATCGTTATCCCCCCAAGATAACTATGCTGGAGCTTCTTTTTGGGGTCAATTACACCCCTATACAGACGAAAAATCTTCAATTTAGAAAAGAAATATGCCTAAAAACGCAACTTTTATCCAAATTCATTCGTGTTTTTCAGGAAATCTATATAACTTTGGAGCACAAAACCCATTATAACACATCATGAGTAATAAAGGTTTAAATCGAATTAAGGTCGTTCTTGTAGAGCAACGCAAGACAAGCAAATGGCTCGCAGAACAACTAGGCAAAGGTGAAGCCACCATATCTAAATGGTGTACTAACCGCAGCCAACCATCTTTGGAAACCCTTGTTGAAATAGCGAGGGTGTTGCAGGTTGATGTCAAGGATCTCCTACAATCAACCATAGAAGACCAGCCCATGGTTTACATTAAACTTCCGAACAACAACGGATTACAATTTTAAAACAATGGAAGGCATTAAGACTAATATACCCGCTAATCTGCTAGTGGGTTATGTAATGACGCATGAGGTTGCATGGCAAATTTGTGATAGCTTGATGGAGTTTTCTCATATAGGTCAAACTAGAGCTGATATAGAGGAGAAGGAAGTGCAAAACAAAGGATTAATTACAATATTGGAATCTGGTCAATCGTGCCAGGTCTTTAATCCTAAATCTGATCAATATGGTGGATTTGAGGACTTGGTTGAATGGTCTAATGAAGATGATTTACTCATACTCGTAGATAATGAATTGATGCTTTGTATAGCAGCTTGCGATAAGACTAAAGTTCTTACCATGTGAGTATAATAGATGAACAGATGACTGCAAAAAGACAACATAAGAGAATATATCATATTGGACTTGTAGACGCGGACTTGTTATGTAACGGTACGCGTCATCCTAATCTTGCCCTTCTTAAGATTGCAGGATATTTACGTGATAATGGATTTGTACGTAAAAATCCAGAAATAGAATCAGCTAAAGTTAATACTTATGAGCTTCTTACCAATGAAAGCAATTTTGAGATGTTGCAAGATTTGGATTTAGTCTATGTGTCTTGCGTCTTTTCGTTTACATTAGATAAACCTCCAGTATTATTGAGAACCCTTTTAAATGATAAAGAATTATCAAGAAAAGTGCGTCTCGGTGGTACTGGCAGTTATGCTAATCTTTCAATTGAAGATGGCTTCGCTGAAAAACGCGAAGAAGATATGCACAGGCTTGAAAATGATGTTTTTCTTAATAGGCTAAAGAATAAGTCTGGTACTCATGGAATAGATATGCGGACCCAAATGCCAGATTACCATCTTTATGATGAATATATATCCATCATGGAAACATTGAAGTCATCTGCAAAATACTACAAGGATTACAAGGAATATTCAATTGGATTCCTAACTAGAGGCTGTTTCCGCAGATGTCCTTTCTGTGTAAATAAATTGGAACGGAAAGCAATGCCATATTCCAATCTTAATGACTTTCTCGATCAAGAGAGAGACGAGAAAGGAAGGTTGGTGCGTCCTTATATTTATTTATGGGATGATAATTTCTTGGCATCACCTTATTGGGAAAAATTACTTGACGAGCTGATTGCAACAGGAAGGCCCTTTCAATTCCGACAGGGTTTAGATGAACGTTTGATTGCACAAAATAAACGTGGTGAGGACATGGCAAAGAAATTAGCCCATGCTAATTACCATGGCGATTTTATTTTTGCATTTGACAATTGGCATGATAGAAAGTTGATAGAGAAAGCCCTGAAAATTTGGAAATTTCATTGTCCCAAAAAAGAGACCAAGTTTTATCTCTTTTGTGGTTTTCAACAAAATACAAATGATGACAAGAAATTCCAATTGGATATTGCTCAAATATTCATGCGGATTTGTGTGCTGATGAGATACGGATGCTTAGGCTATATTATGCGGCATGAAGATTATAAGAAGGCTCCAATATCGAACATATATGTGCAAATTGCGAGATGGTGCAACCAACCAGGATTTTACAGGAATCTTTCCTTCTGGCAATTCTGTTATAAGAATCAAACATACTGGGAGGAACATACTCTTGGAATCAAACATGAGAGATTAAAGTCATACGATGAGTTCCTTGAAGATCTTGAAATGGGTTATTATGATGACAAAAAGATTTGCTTGCCGCTGAAGAGTGTGCACGATTTCCTATTAAAATTCCATCATCATAAGCGTCTATTTCTATCATTCTTCAATCTGTCATTTAAACAAATGATAGACTCTTCGTTGTGGGAAAGCGCTTCTATAAACACTCAAACATCCAAGCTATGACGACATTTACAATTCGTGATTTCTTCTCGAAAAAATTTGAGGATGAATCAACAAACATATTGCTTGATAACGCGCCGTATTTTTCTGAGGATGCAGTTATAGACTATGTAATGCAAATTCAGAAGTATGCGCTCAAAGAGTATATATCGTATTTAGCAGAACATCCCATTTTAGATGCTATATTATCTAAAGATATTACTCAGTTGAGCAGTATAGAAGACTGTACTAATAACATATGTAGAGTTTTAAGAGATAAGCAAAATCCTGGAATGTCTCTGATTGAAATAGCTACAGCTTTACATGCTGACAATAGCTACAAAGATAACACTGTCGCATTGACTAAATATGGTGAAAATCAGGTTAAAACAGCTGCCCAACTGGGACTTGCTGTCTATAGAAAAGAACTATGGTATTTATCTGCAATAGGATACGTATTTCCATGTGTTGAAGACGAATTACAAAGAAAATATCTTGCTTTGGCGCAACTAAGGGACCCGTTCTATTCAAAAGTGATCTTATCTTTAATGAAAAGAGATACGGATTTAAAGGATTATATGACAATCCTTTCAGAATCAACACAAAAAAGACGTACTTCAAGTTGTCTTAGAGTGCTATCGTATTTCTTTGAGCAATGTTCAATCGAAGGCGTGGCTCTTCATAACATCATTAGATAATATGCCTTACATAAATAAATCTCGCAGGGTTGGCACTTTGGACCAAGTGATAAGTCGCCATGAAGATGGTTCTATTCTTCAAGGTGAGGCTGATATGTATAAACGTATTCAAGCTGATTGTGAAAGAAGTCGTCTTCATTGGTATGTGTGGTACGATTTATCATTGCCTATTCAATTTGCAGGACAGTCTGAAATTCAGATTGATTTTCTATTGATTTGCGAGAAAGGCGCAATAGTCTTAGAGGTAAAAGGCGGCTCTATACAAGTCATTCAAGGCCGTTACTATTATTCCGGTAAAAACGGAACATTAACGCCGATGAAATCGTCCCCCTTTGATCAAGCCTCTCACTACAAATGGGCGCTGTTAAATCATAATGTACTTAATGGCGACCAAATGTTTGTTGATTATGCTGTAGCTTTCCCTCATCAAAAAATGGATTTCACAAGCCGAAATGAGCATGTTGATCAGAGCTTTTGGCTGTGGGATAAGGAATGTCAAGAAGATGAAAGTGTTTCCATCGCAGATTTCTTTGAGAATATCTTAGATGAGTCGCGTCAAAATTCTACTAAAGGTCAGTATGTAAATGTTTTGAGTGAAGATGAATTGTCTGAAATTGTGGATGTCTTATCTCCAACAATTGAAGATAAAAGCCGTTATGCCCAATCAACATTGGCGGAAGTCTTGAATTGGTTGCACATTGAAAATTTGGACATTTTGGAAGGACTGTCAAGGAATAAACGTATCATCATTGAAGGTGGTCCTGGCACAGGAAAAACCACAATGGCTAAAGCTTTTATCAAAAAGCATAATGGGTTAAAAGGGCTGTATTTGTGCCAGAATGTCCTATTGCATGCCAGAGTAAAAGAGGATTTGGTACAAGAAGATCTGTACAATTGCGAGGTTTACACTTTTGGAAGGTTCTTGTCTTCATTAAATAACCCATCGGAGACTATGCTTGAAGATTTTAATTCCGAAAACGTAACCCATATATTAACCACAGGGAAGATAAAAAAATATGATTACGTTATAGTGGATGAAGCACAAGACATTGCAGATAAAGGATTATTGCCAATGCTTAACTTCTTGAGCTCAAAAACTGGTTGTGGCATAGCAACAGGCAACTATCTGCTGTTTTATGATATTGAACAGGGATTCAATAGTTCATATAGACATATTGAAGATTTGGTTTCCGATTTGTTATCCAATGCCGTACATTATAAATTAAATGAGAATAAAAGAGTTATTACAAATAAAGAGATAGTAGCTATAGCTAACAGCATTTTGACTATAGATGATAACAAAGCGTACTCTGAATTTTTAGACAACTTGTGCCTATGTGATCATTCATACCTGAATGTTATCAAAGCAGATATAACAAAAGAGTTTTCTCGCGCATTTCGCAATGCTATAAAACAATCAACGGATATCGAAAACACTGTAGTTCTAGCTCATTCAACATTCAAGCACATCATGTCTAAAAATGACGAAAGTATGAATGTTTTCGACTCTCTACAATGCAAGTCTGGTATTCATTGTCTTGATGAAAATGATATATACAATCCTGATAAGTCGAGTGTTCCGTTCACCAGCATACTTAAATATAAGGGATTAGAAACGAATAAAGTTATTCTCATAATACCTGGGATGTGCACAATTGGCGATTTCCAGAATTTTATTTATGAAGTTTATGTTGGTTTCACTCGGGCAATGATGGAACTGCAGGTAATAATCTATAATGTTAAGTAGCCATATGGATTTCAATAAAGCATTAAGCACCCACGATTCTGATTTCGAGAGTATTCTTGAAATCATGAAACTCAGGAGAGTCCCTGAGGAGGTAGATGCTGTTCGCAATTTACTGCTTACAGTCAATCTTATAATAGATTATTTCATTAATCGCGAAGACGATGAGTTGAGAGTTCCTGTAGTATATTTTCCTATATGTAAGCCATATAGTCAGGAGCTCTGTGAGGATTTTGTATGTCTTAAACTGGGATGTTATAGTAGCGAGGAGTGGAAATCGTTCTTATACTCAAAACTGAAAAAGGACTCTCTTTATATACCTTCTGATGTAAAAACGAGAAAGCAGCACTTGCTTCTTAGGGAAAACCATAAGTTTGAGCAAGATTTTTGTTCCATAATAAAGAAATCGATTAAAGATTATAGTAGCAAATGCAGAGGAATCACTTTGTTATATTCAGATAATATCAAGAAGTGTTTTGATGAGTATAATGAGGCTAGAAGGTCTTGGAATCGGAAAACGGTTAACAAATATTGGTATCTATCAAATACTGTATCCGGGCTGAAAGATTCATCTAGTTCGTCGTGTCCATTAAAGTTGGTGGCATCAGATGCAGATGACTTCTATAATACTTTCATGGACAATGAAAATACAGTTAGGATTGAAAACCTTGTCGTATTTCCTTCCAAGACAGCTGATGGTCGTTATTCGAAATTCTGTGCCGATATATTACAGAAACCATATTTTGATGATTTTGTTGATGCTGGTACAGGATTGAGAAACGTATTCTTTTTCTCTTTTTCAAGAAAGCCATATAGGCTTAGGCGGCTACTGGATTTCAAGCAAAGAATGAAAGAGCGTGTCCAAATTAATGATGATACGTTTGAATTCATCTCCTTTACATATGAAGAATCTCTTCTTCTTAATGGGGAAGGAAAGCAAAATCAACATATGCTTATGCTCGGAAAGGATATGGATGAACTTCAGATGGATTATGAAGCACTTTTGGACGATATGACATTAGGACTAGACCGTTATGTATTTCGTCGTAATGAGATGGCATTATGTATATCTGATGAGTCAATATCATATTATGAGGATAAACTTGCTGAAGAGACAGAAGCTGACAAGGACTCAATTGGCGAGATTTTTGATATAAATCGTAAACTGTGGAGTGAATCTATCGATTCTTTTCTGAGACACTTTGTGTACAACGAGGACGTCTTTGTCGTTTTTGGTTATGGTATCGCACTTGAATTGCAATATATGTTCAAGGATGTGCTTATCAATCAGTATCAAGCAAGAAATGTTTCTTTCGGAACATTTGGCCATTTGAGAGGATATCAAATTAATGGAGAATATGTGAACGAGATTCAACAACAAAAGATCTTAGTCTTGTCATTTAGGAATGACTATACTGAAAGCATATTTCATAAGTATCCCAACTCTTTTGATCCATTCTGTATTAATAAAGGACAGAAACTAGTTGAAATATCAAACTATTTTCTTCTACGGTCTTATTATGACTGGGGAAAATACAATTATGGTAAAGCAATTAGAAGGATTCTTAAATCTGAATTTCGCGATTTGGAGATGAAGCCTATCCTTATAGAATATAAAAGACCAACGAAAAAATTGCCAGAAGACACAAGAGAAGAGGAGCTCGACCGAAATGCCAATAGATCTGTTCCTCAGATTTGCGTCACAACTATTGATAATGTAAACCATTCATATGGGAAATCGGAATGGATGCTGTATGAGTATAATGGGTCACAAGGAATAGCTCCCTTGTCAGACTTATGTGATATATATGAGTCGTATGAAAATTTACGCATTCAACCGATAGCTCCATTAGTGAAGTTAATCGTAAAAAAACACATAGAAGCCGAGCGTGATAAAGATACAAAAAGCGAGAGACTGTTTAAGGAACAGCCCTCTTACGGGCTATCTCAAGAAGAAATCAATTCTAATATTCAGCTCTGGAAGATATTGTTAGCTAAAAGAGTAAAACAAAAGTCAGAAAGGGTTGTATATGATGAGATAATGAGTCACTTTAATGAGCGTTATATCATAAGTTTCCATTCTTTCAAAAGATGGCTAGACCCTGATTATGGCATTCCCAGAGCAAGGAAGATGCAGAAATATCTAATAGAAGATTATTTAGGCATTAGACCTCCGTACATAAATGTGATTCGCCGAATAAAAGAACGTACCAAAAGCGATACAGAATCGGTTACGATATCTATTCGCCATTTCTTAAATTTGACGTTACTATCATCCGACTATGTCAAGGTTTACTCTGCGTTAAGTGAAGAAACTAAAGACCTATTGGGAATCTCAGATGCCCAGGACATAGCGCAGATTTTATCGGATGTGAAACAAAAAATAAAGTTTGAATCAATAAAAAAGATTGAACTATGATTAAAGAAAAAAGAGCCACTCTTGAACAATTCATCAAGGAGCAACTTATTGGCCCTGGTGGATGTAACTATCGCTATTCTGTATTTCATACAGATGACGATGTCCTCAATCCAGAATGCGCTTATGGAGAAGTGTTAAATACAACTCCAGGTTCTATCTATAGCTCCGCAATTTTGTTCCCGCTGCAATCAAAAGAAGATATCCAATCTTCGTCGATTGAGTCAAATGAGACAGATACTGCAGGAAACGATTATGATGATGAAGATGGAATCAACACTAATGAAGACGAAATAGATGAGGAGAAAAACTTTGATCATGCTGAAGATATATATTCTCTTGGAAGACGATTTCCTAACAAATTTGGTATCTCATGCTGTCTTAAAGAGTCCTTTGCCAATGACTCTTTAAGAATCGTCGTGTCTGGTCGTTATTATAAGAAAATCAAATTAGCATCAACATTAAGAATCAAAGTCGATGATCCAGACGGCTTCAAGAGCTTTATCAATTCTGATGTTTTTATTAAAAATGTAGGAAAGCTCGTTTCCATAGAGCACGCGGAGCTCAAGATTACTAATGGGATTCCTGCAGCCCAACTCAAACAGGTAAGAGATGGGTTGCGAGAAGTAAATAAATATTATTGCAGTAAAATAGCAACAAATCAAGATGGTTCAATTTGTAGTATTTACAATGAACCTTCCTTTAAACCTGAGTATCGATTTCTTAGTGCATATAAAGAGAGACTGTTCGCGAAATTAAACAACTTTGACCTTCAGGGCAACTACACTTGTGCAGGTATGCAAGATGAAGTGCAACAAAGAATTTTAGAAGTTGAGAAAATTGAAACCTACATTTCCTATATTGAAGATGTAATTTCGGTTTTTGACGGAAAAGGATTTGGATATTGGGAAGCTATTGATTTCTCCAAAGAAATCGATTTGTCAGGAATAGATCTCACATCGAAAAGGGTCTTTAAAGCAGAAGAACACGAATCTCTGAAAGGAGTAATCAATGTAGATATCAATGAGGCGGTCCACTTGTCTCTCGATGTCTGGCTGCAATCAATTAGAAACAACGGAAAGCTGTATCTCAAAGTCCTTCTTGTAAATAGTTCAACAGAAATAACTTCTGGAGATGTAAGATACTTCTCTATAGTAAATGAAAGAATCAATGAAAGAAGTTTCTTCGGAGTTTCTATAGACATATCGAGTCCACATCTGATTGAATACCATAAAGAAAATAGATACGACGCTAACGATCAAGAAGCAAATCAGTTGAGATTCTTGTATAGAAGCATTAAAGACTATGGGGTCGGTCATCTATGTTCCGTAAATTGGGGACTAACAGATGGTGTTATGCACGTATGGTCAGAGTTCCTACCAAAGGTCGAAACACCAGACGTAGAACCTATACCCCGGAATAAATATGATGAACAGCTCGATGCCGATGGTAAAATCAGCGCTAAACCATATTTGAATAATCCTAGCTGCTTACAATTCAAGTGGTTGTCTGTTCTGTCAAATGTGTCAAATGAAGAAATTAAGACTGGTCTTCTTGATTTTATTGACTCATATGGTGAATGGATAAAATCTCTATGTGTTGAAGGAAACGAAATTGCCAAATCAAATAGAGATAATTGCCAAAAAGATTATCTGCGAATACGGAATAATATCGAGGGGTTCCTTTCTGATGACTTGCGAATGCAGTCCTTCAGACTTATGAACACGGCTATGTTTATGCAACTATGGCATAATTCTTCTGCCAATAAAGCGCAATTACAGCAAGACAAAGCCAAGCTATCTTTTGATTATTATAAAGACAAGGCAGATGATACAACTATTTTCCCAGGTGTACATGCAGCATGGCGTCCTTTTCAGTTAGCATTTATACTGCTAAATCTAGATGGAATATTCCGACGTGACGACAACCAGCCTTGGTATGAACGTAATGAGCTAGTTGATTTGGTTTGGTTTCCAACAGGTGGTGGTAAAACTGAGGCATATCTTGGTATCATTGCATTGACCATAATAAATAGAAGAAAAGTATATGGACAAAAGGGGTATGGTACTGCTGCTCTTATGAGGTACACTCTGAGATTGTTGACGACACAACAATTCCAGCGTGCTTTACGACTTATAATGGCACTTGAACAAATCCGACTATGGAATAAACCTGAGTATGGCCTAGGTAATGCAGAAATCTCTATAGGTCTTTACGTGGGTAGTGCTTCGCTGCCAAATACAAATAAAGACTTAATAGAAGAGACTCAAAATTGGGCTAAGACCCATGGAAAGGTTCCTCTCGATCTTTGCCCTTGGTGTGGCAGTCCGATTGATCCTATAACCAAAAATAATGAGCAACACTTTAGGTGTCACAATCCAAAATGTACTTTTGGAGGCAGAAACGCATACCCTGTAAGATTGTGCGATGAGCACATATACAATAATCCTCCAACTCTGCTCTTTGGAACTGTTGATAAATTTGCGCAACTAGCTCACAAAGTAGACAGTACAGCGTCAAAGGATTCTCGACGTCTATTTCATGCTGATGGTTGTTTGCCTCCAGATTTGATAATCCAAGATGAATTACATCTATTGTTGGGTCCGTTAGGTTCTGCAGTGAGTCTTTATGAATGCGCAATTGACGAGCTGTGCTCATATAAAGACAAAAATGGTAATATTGTGCGCCCTAAAATAATATCATCAACTGCTACAACAAGAAATACATCCTTGCAAATACGTGCACTCTATGATAGATCTGTCAGCATATTTCCCAAGAATGGAGTGGATTATGATGATTCTTTCTTTGCATTCTACAAGAGATATAAGAATGTAGGAGACAATCATTGGACATATATTGCAAAACGTAAATATATAGGTGTATTGCCAACTGGAAGAACCCAAATGACAACGCAAATTCGTTTAGCCGCCATCTTGTTTGTACATCGTGCATTATTTGAACTGCATCATATAGAAAACTTATATGATACAGACTTCATTAAAGCTGCCGACTACTATTATACTGTTATTTCGTATTTTAACAGTCTAAAAGAGGTAGGTAAGACTGATGCGCAGTTCTACCAAGAGTTCACCAAATACACAAGACGTTTATTTAAACGTGTTCTAAGATTTTCAAACATGCAAGAGTGCCTATACGCATATAATGATCATTTTAAGAAATCAGAGCTGACGGGGCGTCTTACAGGTGAAGAAGCTGTAAAAGAACTGGCTAATGCACAAAACAGACAGTGGGATTCTAAAAAGAGAATTCCTTTCCAAGATGAACAAGGAAACTGGCATCACGCTCAGCTCCCTGCTGATATGGTATTGGCAACAAATATGATTTCTGTAGGTTTGGATGTGTCAAGATTTAACACGATAATCATGAATTCAATGCCTAGAAATATTGCTGAATACATTCAAGCAAGCTCCCGAGTTGCTCGTGAAAAAGAGGGGCTTGTAATCACTTTACATAACCCATTCAATCAAAGAGATGTGTCTCATTTCGAGAAATTTCGAGAGTTTCACGAAAAATTATACTTTTATGTTGAGCCAATCTCTATAACTCCTTTTTCACCGAAGTCTGTAGAGAGGTTTTTGCCATTATACCTTGCTGCTATCATACGCCAAAAATATGATGGCCTGGGAAATAGAAAAGATGCAGGTAATATAAATCAGACACTATCTGATAGGCTAAGAAAAGAATTGAAGGGCTATTTCAGCAAAAGAGAAGAGCGTTCTAGGATTTTGCCACAGCAAGAAGCTTCTCTCTTGACTCATGATATGCTTGTGATTATTCATAAGCAAATCGATAATTGCATAGATATTTGGTTAGATGCAGCAAACCAAAAAGGTCAAAATTTGGTATATTATATATCTAAATTTGGACGACGAAATCCTTCTGAAGTAGCGCTATTTGCATCTCCAGAAGATTTCGAGGGAGATGCACCTATTGATAAATGGTTAGTGCCTAATGCTCTAAGAGTAATTGAACCGGAATCTGTAATTCATGTAATTCGTTAAGAATATGGATATTAATACCGATAAACAGTACAACATTAGTTCTAGCAAATTCAAGATGTTATCATCAACATCTGGAGTTGGCTCCGTTGTTACTACAAAATGGGGCGGATTTATTATGCCTCTTAGTATAAACGAATGGGCTTTTATTAAATCTCTCACAGATAGCATTAATAATCCAGCTCATTCTCAGTACACAAACATACAGCACCAAGAAGAAACTGGAGCTGAAATCGTAGATGATGAACGTTTTGTAAGATTCTTGCAGTCAAAAAAAGGCTTCATTAATCTCAGGTGCTTCGCAGCGATACCACATGTTGGATTGTCTGGATCAAACTATATAGATTACAAAAACCATCCTTTGTACAAGGAGCAAGAACTTAAAAATAGAGATCTTCATGCAAGCATGTTCTATGTCCCTGCTATTGATTTTCCCAAATGGTTCATATCGTCTAAATCTGAATTAAAACCTATAAAGGAATGGTTTGATATTTGGAAACATGAAGAGTTTACATCAAACGGAAAAAAATGTAAGCACAATGATGGAAGGGATGAGTATTTCGCTCCTCCCAGAGATCCTCATGCTCCGACATTCAGAAAATTCAAGGCACAATTGAATGATCAAACAATTTACAGACCTTTAACTCCTGTCCCACTTGTGTTAATTTGTGAGAATGGACATATATCCGACATTGATTGGTACAAATTCTTTTGTGCTTATTTAGATGGCAAATTCAATGAAATGAAAGATGACAACGGATTTGACTTGTTTGGTTATCCTTGTGACAATCATTGTGAAGGCAAAAGGAATCACGCGCTAAAATGGATCCAAAACCGTAATCAATCGGAATCTTGGGGTACTTTAAAATGTGACCATTGCCAAAAGAGCGTTTCTTTAGCCGGTATTATGAACATCAAAGTATTTTGTCGTGGCGAAAAGCCATGGGAGCCTGTTCCTGGACTAAACTGGGTTCCGACTCATGAGCAATGTACTAACGGGCATGAGCGTTCTATAATGCGTGTCGCTATGGTTACCAGTAATAGCATCTACTATGCTTCAAGTCAAAGTAGTCTATATGTCCCATTGTCTTGGATAACCCAAGGCTCAGTAACGCTTCAAGGTGACGCTATAGAATGCCTAGATGAAATTAACCGGAAATACACTAGGAAGCTTCGCAATAATCCACAATTAACCAAAGAAGATTATATACAAGGCCTAGGCGACATCGTTCAGTATGCAGAAGATGAAGGATATGAGATTAATGAAAACGAGGCGGTTGCCATTAAAAATGAATTTCTAGGCATCTCAAATGAGGTTGATGTGGTAAAGACCTATAGGCTCGATGAATTCAAGGTATTTGTTGATAATGACAATACCCCAGAAGATGATCCTAAGTTTAAGTTCAATGACATAAATCTGCATGAATTTAAGCGACCAAATCTCATGAATAAGTTCTTAAAGATAAAGCAAGTTTCCACACTTGCTGTGACCAGCACACAACTTGGATTCGGAAGAGTTAAAATGCCTTCACCTAAGTTGGTGAATGGTCAAGTCGTTTATAACAACGAACAAATAAGACCTATTTATTCAGGCAACATTAACGATGTGAAAGTTTTGCCGGCCAATCAAATCTATGGAGAAGGATTGTTCTTTGCTTTCGATTCCCAGGCTATCAATCAATGGTCGAAACAACATGGATTGGAGGCGTATTATAAGGCGAAATTAGAAAGCGGCAGTATGGGAGAATTCCTTGAAAGTGAAATGGAAATGTATGGAAGAGCAAAATTCTACCTATTACATACATTCTCTCATATAATTATGAAAGAACTGGAGTTCTCTTGCGGGTACCCCACAGCAAGTATATGCGAGAGACTATACTATTCTGACGAAATGTGCGGAGTTCTCATATATACGGCCGATGGTGCCGAGGGGAGTATGGGAGGCTTAGTTTGGCAAGGACAGCCACAACTCATCGAGGGAATCATACTCTCTGCTTTACAACGCGCGACAGATTGTTCTGCAGATCCATTATGTTGGGAAAACTCTGATGGATTGAATAAGGCTGCATGCTTTTCTTGCGCTATGGTATCTGAGACTTCATGTGAACAGAGTAATATGGGATTAGATAGACGAGCTCTTGTTGATCCAGAGTTTGGGTATTTCAAAGATTTTGTATAATTATTTCCTTAGCGCCTAATAAAATTGGGCGCTAAGGAAATCAAATTAAAAAGCAATGTCAGAAATCAAAGATGTATATGTCATTGACTGGATGGGCCCTTATAACTCTCTTGACGAAATGTATGAGCGGGAGGGAATAGACACTTGTTGCATATACCTAATAACAGGCCGTTTGCCTTACGATCGCAGACCTAGTATTAAGTATGTGGGTATAACTAAGCGTTCTCCATCTAAACGTCTTAAAGACAAGGATCATCAAGAGAAGCAAAAGGATATAAAGGAAAAGCAGTTTTGGGCAGGGCGTTTTTCTGTGTCAAGATATAACAACCTCGACACACCTTTTGGACGTTGTCGCGCTGAAACTGTAGAGACGCTCTTAATTCGTTATTTGACAAATATGCCAAGTGCTAGAATGATTAACGAAAAGAAGCGTTATCAGAATCCGAGGAAACCAATCGCTGTCATCTCTAGATGGAAAAAGAAATTAGCGGATGATCAACGATATAATAAGCCGAGTATTCTTAGCAATCTTCCAGATACGTTAATGTATGTGGAGAATTTTACTCATGCGATAAAATGAGGCTTACATTATGTACGGACTGTTAAGTTACTGAACTGCCATGAATGAGGATGATTATAGCGACGACGATTACGATCAGGAGTATGCTGAAGGTTATTCGGCATACAAATATGATGACGAAGACTACGACTCGGGCTATGAGGATGGATATGCCGATGGCTATGAGGACGTGGAAGAGGAGTATGTCGATGAGTACATAGATGACTATGTCGGTGATGGCGACTATGATGCGGTCTATGAAGAACCGGCTCAAGGACACCACAAAAAGGTGGAGCACTCTTCAGGCATAAATCCTCACCATGTCATGCTCGGAGCTGCCGGTGCGGCTCTGGGACATGCGGCTATAAAGAAGGCTGCCAGCAAGCGCCGTCAGCAACAGGTACCACAAAAGGGCCAGCATGTAGCACCCCAAAGTGCTCCTGCCTCAGAATGGGACAAGAAGATGGATAGCTGCATACTGAATGGTTGTGCCCTTGTCGTTGTAGCGGCCATTGTCATGTTCTTCGTCTGGTGCTGCAGTTGAGAAGGCCTACATATATAAGAAGCAAGAAAGGTTAGGGAAACGTGGGTGTCTCTCAAACCTTTCTGAATTTTAGGGGCTATTAGCCGAATTGGGGTGCGCTTGGATCCTCCCAAATGGATTTGATGGAGAAATCGTATCTCATTATGGCTGTTTCATGACGAGCAGCATGACTGTTCTTCTCAATACTGACGACTAACATGTGTGTAAGGTCATTCCCTCGCTCATCTACTTTTATGCCTAAATCGTCAGGGCAATTTATTAGGATTATCACATCTGCTATTTCATAGACAGGATTGTTATCTGCCAAATCAAGCTTCGGGTAGGTACACCCCTCTTCGGGATATAATTCGTAGGTCTTGATGGTATGAGTTACTATGATGGGCACACCAAGACGAAGGGCCATCGCTTTCAGACTATGGAACACAGCTTCTTTTGTATAGTTGTTAGAATATACTCCCATGATATTGCAAAGTCCATCTATGACGATTGCTTTAATGCCATGTAGTCTGACATATTTTTCAGCCAGTGTGCAAAGGGCATCGCTATCGAGCTCTTCATGGCACATGTATATCGGGGCCTGAGTTACATCGTGTTTAATCTTCTCTACTAGACTGTTTTGTTCCTCACTTAACGAAGCGTCTCCAAGAAGTGATTGATATGGAATCTTCCCGATGGCGGAAACCATATTGCGCAGGATGTCGGCTTCTGAAGTTTGAAACGAGAAGAACAAAGATGGGTATCCGTTCTCTACACATATGTGCCTGATAAGGTTGTGAACGAAAGTGGTCTTGCCCGATGCAGAGAGTCCTGAAACTACAATGAGGTCCCCATTGTGCAGGCCACCAAGTTTCTGGTTAAATAATGGCCATTCAGTAAAGACGATGTCCTTACCTTTGGAAGCTTGTGTAGAAGAAAACCGATTGACAGGTTCCTTGCTGAACAAGCTGAACAAGTTTGTTTTGCTCATAATGATTTTGTGAAATTTTGAAGTGAATATTTGATTGAAAAACTGATGTTGCATTACTCGGCTTACTCGTATTACTGATGTTACCTTCCTCGCTTCCTCTTGCGTGCTGCAGGACGAACCATGGCGGCGGCCTGGGCGATGCAGCGTCGCCACCAATGTTCATCGTCTTCGTCCTTGTCTTTTCCCCAGCCAGAGGAGGGATGGCTGCCACCGCCACCACATGACTCGGCGTAGTTGGTGGCCTCGTGAACGTAGCGGAGGGCGAGGAGCATGGCGACGTTGACTACATGGCCGCTGTTCTCAGCAAGATCGTTGAAGCCTGATTTCTCAAGGAGGTTTTGCTGTGACTGGGTGTGGGTGGACAGTACCGGTTCGAGGGCGGCTGCATACATACGATGGTATGTGGAGATGATGTTCTTCTGGAGTATGGTAGCCTCTTTCTCCATGTCATCGCCCAGTACGTTCTGCATTCGGTCGTGACGCTCCTGGAGTTCTGCCAGTCGGGCCTTGGCTGCCGCAATGGTATTGTTGGCATCTTCGAGCATCTTGTTGCGGAGTGCCAGCTTGTCATCAATGCCCTCCAGCTCCTTGCGCAATTCCTGCATCTGCTTGGCCAAATCGGCATTGTCGGCACCTTCCTGACCAAATTGTTTGGCTATAAGGTCTATCTGTTCCTGCACCTTTTCCTTGCGCTCCTGCAGGTTGGCAATCATGGTGGTGATGCCCTTGAGCTTGATCTCGGCCCGATGGATTTGACGGAGCAATCCTTCACGTGTGGTCTCAAGTTCTCTGATTTGCGATACAAGGTCACGCTTATACTCCTCGGTGGAGCGATGGCGAGCCTTGGTCTCGGCCATATTACTGCCACGTTCCAGTCCCCATTTGCTATTGACCTCTTGTACAAGAGAGTCATGCAAAGAATTGAATTTGGTCCTACATTCCTCAATGTCTTTGCCGAATATGCTATGCCATGAAATCTTATTCTGCTCATTTACCGGAACTACAGAACAATGAATATGTGGCGACTTCTCATCCAGATGAACATAGAAGCTGATGATGTTATCTTCACCGAAGTGTTTTGCAACGAAGCCATACACGTCCTTTGCCCATTCCTCAATGTCCTTCTGACGAGTCAGGTGAGAGTTGTCCGCACCCTTGGATAGGTCAACAACCTGATTGCCGAAGGCGAGTTCAAGCATTCTTTCTCTATTGCCGCTGAAAATGAATTGAGCCAAAGTCCTGCGTTTACGTTTGACGTTGGGACGGGCATTCGGGTCTTTGATACCCCGGGCAGCCAGGTTCTCTGCCAACTTTTGCGCTATGGTCTTTGACGTATCTATAGGTTGCACTATCCCTCCCTTTACCACCTCAAAGTTCAAATGGAAGCGAGTCTGGTCATAGTTGGCCAGCGGATCCTTCACCTTCTTTAAGGCGTGTTCTTGTGTCCAATTTCTCTGTTGTTCGTTGCTTTCTAATGTAGTGATGCCTTCGGCGTTTGAACGAAGATCCATCACCTGTTTCTGTCCTGCCATAATCTCTGATTTTACATTGTTGGTACCTTTATTCTGCCCGAGCTTGCTCCCCGTTAGGAACTCCTTTGGAGGGGCAGCCTAATTATTAACGAATGTTAATGGGAATTAGGCTTCCCGATTTGAAAAATCGTTCCGTTTTGGTCGTTGGCGCAAGCCTAATTGAAGAGGTGCGAGCAAGCTCGCTCGAAGCTGAAAAGAGGCGTAGCATATAGTCGATGAAATTTAAAGTGAGGGAAGAAAAGATTAAAGGATGAGCCGACTGGCGGAGTTGTCGCCGATGCGAAAAGTGAAGCTGTTGCCTTCGCGCTCAGTCGAGAGGACGGAGAGCGAAACGAGTTCTTCGATGAACTCCTGGACGACATGCCTGTCCCAGTTCCATTCCTCAGACAAACGCCTGTATGAAGAGGTGAACGGAGTCCGATCAACGACGACACCAAGATCGTTGGTTATGATGGTGCCATGCTGCACATGCTCGATCATCCAGACGAAAGCATCGTAGCGACTGAGCCGATGGTTGCCTTTCGAGCGAAGACACTCAATGAGGTCGTTGCCCATGGCCAGCCAGTTGATCTTGGTGCTATTCTTCTTCATGACTGTCGGAGTTAGTTTGTGAAGCTGCATCGGAAGTTGCACTCTCGGCTTTGGGCTCCTCTGTCTTCGGACTGAGTTGCTTCGTCTTCCGAGGGAAGAGGCAAGCAAAGATTAGCGTATAGGCCATCGTCATGCCGACGGTCAACATGCCGGGGATAGCAGCCACGATTATGGAGGCAAAGCCGAGGGCTATGAGCCGTTTCCGGTCAGCCCGAAGATAGAGCAGCAGCCTCTCGTGACGCTTCATAGAGATGAAGGTCAGCATATAGAAAAACGATAGGTAGAAGCCGTAGCTCACGGGCTGTGCCAAGGAGTAGAACACATGAAGATGGAGAGTGTATATCGCAAGGAGTGTAACCATCCCCAACCGAACACGTTGGTTGTAGGCCATACCTATGGCCAGCCGTTTGAGGTATCTTGTCTTGCGTGACAAGAGCAGTCCGAGCACGAATGGCAGGAGAACGTATGTGAGAAATATGATTTGTTGCGCCATGATGAAATTTGATTGAGTAATATGAGTAATTCCGTATGTTTGGATAATACGCTACTTGCCGTCCACGTAGAGGTAGAAGGCACTGTTGCCGATCTTCAACCTGAGGGAATTGAAGGAAGCCCGACGTATGAGCAGGTCAACGTCCTGGGCAGTTGGCTCACACTTGGAGATACGTTCTGCGAAACTGCTGTCTCGACGGCATATCTTCATGATGACCTTGTCGATGTCTTTCTCGTAGATGTTCCAGAACGAGCGGGTCACATGGTTCTTGACCTTACCCGAAAGCATGATGCGCAGCACCAGGCAAGAGGACTTGACGAGCTTGTTGCCCTCCTGCACCATGTAGTCGTGGCGCGAACAAGGCACCACGGCATGGTGAGTGCTGCTGTTGCTGTTGATGATGTCGGCAATCCTGTAAAGTAGTTCAGCCTTCATAGTCCATCTTGCAGAATATGGACAACAACTGTTCGGGAGTCATAGCCTTGACAAAGTCAAACGACTTGGCGTGCAGTTCGAGGTCTTTCTCCAGTTCGTCTTCCCAAACGTCGATAGAGTCATAGACTGTGACGGACAGGCCCTCCACGAAAGTGTTCTTGTTGGTGGTCATGTTGATGGAGAACATGCAATGCCCAAGTTTGGGACTGGCAAAGAAGCAGCAGTGATGGAAGTGGTCGTCAGTCTTGTTGGAGCCATGATAGAGCAGGTGCAGCTCCACGTTCTCGTCGAGCATGTCCATGATACACCCAATAGGGAATGGCTCGTCGAGTTTGAAATACAGGACTGCGGTGTCTTCCGTAATATCAGGGTCAACACAACGTTTGCTATCAATCAGTCGGGGCAGCATCAATGGCACTATGGCCATGAACTTTGTAACTTCATTGCTTATCATATCAGTTGCTTTGTTATAGGGATAAAACATAAATCTTCAGGAGTTGTTGGGGGAGGAGGTAGTTCAGTTCGCGTTGCTTGATGTCGAAGACCTGGGCAAAGCGCTTCGACTTGGGGAGGTTGGTGATGATATAGTTGAACTTGCTACGCTCCAGTGGTGTCATCGTAGCCAGCGAGAACTGGTCGATGCTGATGAAAGGCTGGATAATCATCCAGATATAGGCGTTGCCCTGAGCCTTGGTTTTCATTTCAAGACTGTTGATGTTGTTCACGCACTCCACGGAGTTCTGCAAGAGACGGCGTACCGTACGCATGGACATATAGACCACCACGTCTTTGGCGGCAATATTGCCGTTTCGGGCAGAGATGAAGATGTCACGGCAGATAGTCTCCGTGTCTTTGGTGATGTCTGCCAAGGGCTCTTTGTCCATTTCATAGAGATGGGCAAGGAACGTGCGGAAGAGGAAGTCCTCCTGACGGATGAAGTCCAGCAGCTCGTCTTTGCTGTTGATGCCGTTGTTCTTCACCTCTGCCAGGAAATAGCGATAGCGTTTCAAGATGGATGTCTTGTCACAGATGCTGATGGCGACACTGTCCAGGGAAGTGAAGAATGGCTCGGCAGCCTTGACGGCCTCCAGAAGTTCCTTATCTTCTTTGTAGGTGCAGGTCTGCTCCTTCAAGAGCAGTACATCGCCATAGCCATATCGCCAGGTCTCTGCGAGGCGAAGCATCTCAGTGCGGATGGAGTCATGGCAGATAAAGTAGTCGCCGGCTTCGTTGTGGTATTTGGTGAAGACGGAGTCCTTGGCAAGATAGCGATACACCGTATCATTCAGCTCCTTCCACTCGCGAAGCATCGTACTGAATCCTGCAGTGTTGGTGCGGTCGGTCTTGCGGACTTTCACGAGGTAGTCTTTATAGACCTTCAAGGCATCTTCCCTGGACTGGAAGTCAAGGGTGTCTTTTCCGCCACATGAGCTACAACCCATCAATATGGGTAATACAAGTAATAAGGATAATATGGGCAATACCGATAATACAGGTAATGCCGTCCATACGCCGCGCGAATGTCTCTGCTGGGAACATTCATGTTCCTCTGTTTTCCTGCGCATCCAGGATGCGAATTTGCTTTCTGCCATAGACTGAACTTGTTTTGATAAAAATCTTATGGCAAAGTTATATCGACTTTTCTTTAATACATCATGCTTTACCCAATTTATTGGGCTTTGGTTCTACTTATCCGGAAAATAGAACCAATATTGGACGCAAAGCCTAAAATATCTGAATAATTGGGCTTGCTTTGTCATATAATGCTGAAATAAGCATATTTTGGAGTACCTTTGCAGATAAGATTACTCAATAATATCATTCATATGAATAATATCGGATATATAAACACAGCCTATCTGATTGGGGATATATGGAGCCAAAGCGAGAGAATGAAGCAATGTGGCTGCAGCCATATCCATGTAGATAGCCCCAAAGGGAGGAGAAGGCCCGAATGGGACAAGTTCATTGACAGTTTGGAGAAAGGCGACAGTGCCGTTCTGGTGTCGTTTGACAATGCGTTCCGCAACTTCAACGACATGGTGTTTTTCATCAAGTACTGCTCAAAGATGGAAATCCGCATCATTTCGCTGCATGACGAACTGGACACTCACGACCTGCTCTTCCCTGAGAAGAAGACGGCGAGTACGCTCGACCTGATTTGTCAGGTCTTTGCCAAGCGTGACCGGAACTCGCATGATGACCTGGAGGCAGAGTTGTATTCCAACGAGTACAACGACAAGAAACTGAAGAGATACAAGCTGGTCATCAACATGTATAAGGCCGGGTACAGCGTGAAGGAGATAATGGAGCGTACCGGCTATCGGGGAAAGAGCAATATATACAGGGTACTGCACAAGTACGACGTGAACATGGAGTACCCATCCATGTCGAGGGCTGCCAACAAGCCGCAGGTGTCGTCCATATAGCCAATAGCAACTGTCTTCCCTTTCCTTATATATAATAGTAGGGAAAGGAAGGATATGAAAAGGGTGGGATGCAAAACCGGCAAGGGTTACAGTGACGGCATAGGAATAGTGCGTCAATGCAAAAAGCGAGGACTTAGATGGCGGCCAGCGTCGGCATCTGTTCCTCGCTCTGCAGCAGGAATGCTCTATTCGCCGGCACGTTCTGCGGAACCGGGCGCCTCTCTTGGCTGTGCGCAGACAAGAATAGCGTTTGGTTCATCAAGCAGAATAACCCCTGCCTGTTTTGCGGTGTGGGCAGGGTGTAAGTTCTCCCTTATGTCGTGGAACGCCAAGACATCTTGCGGGTGGGGCTGTGAAGCGTATGCGAGATGGCCAGCCCAAACGTCAGACGTGTGCATTGACAGGGCGCAGCCACAAATGTCCGAAGTGCAGCCTCGGTCATTTGAGAGCAAGAACTGGCAATCCTCACGTGTTTGGACCTTGGCAGACTGTGGCGGTTGTCCAATAGCAACTCGTTGCCATAGGACAAATGCCTCAGTCTGACAACCATCTCTGTGACGCTTCGCAGCGGTGCGGGCTCGGTTTAAGAAGGAATTTGTAGCATAAAACAACGTGAGATACAAGGTTGTATCAAGAAAACATTGTTGACTCACAGTGTGTTGCATTTATGACTCCCTTCAAGATACAACGCTACACAGCGAAAAGTGCATTTATTTTAGGCTATATAGCCATAGATAAGAAAAGACATCCACCTATAAGGCGAATTAGCCCTATAAGTGGATGTCTTTTTCGTTATTGGCAAGATCAAGACTTATTCGTCCTTCTCATTGTCTCCATAGGAGAGGTTGCCTTCAAAGCCCAGTGTCACTTCCTGCACACCGTGCTTCTGGATGTATTTGTTGGTTGTGGTGATGTCGCTGTGGCGTGCCTGGTCACGGGCAACGACAACACCCGCAGCATTGGCAAGGTCGCGGATGCCGGTGTCCTTCAGGGAATAGAACTGGTAACAATCGCTCCAGCGAAGCGTAGCTCGCATCTTCTTCCAGCGTTTGTTGAACTGGTCGGATCCCATTTTCTCTCTGTTGGGCAGGAAACCTGTGCCGAAGAGGTAATGGGTGTCGGGCCATTTGAAGATGCCAAGGTCGAGCATGAGCTTGATGATGGACTTGTTCAGGCCCACTTCCGCATCGCGGTGGTTCTTGCTGAACTTCTTGGAAACAAAGACCGTCTGGTTCTTGAGAGAGATGTCGCCAATCTTCAGGTTGCTCAATTCACCTGGGCGTATCAAGGTGTAATACTGCATCATGCAGGCCAAAAGAAACGGCTTGTCGTTCTCCTCAAGATAGGTTTGCATGCATTTCAGCATTTCTGGAGTCAAGTCTTTGCGGAACTTCTCATGTTCCGGCATCACCTTGATGCGTTCAACAGGATTGGAACTGATGTACTTTCGTGCCATCATGAACTCGGCTAAGCCGAAGAGCCAACCACGATAGTTGTTGCGTGTTCTTGGACTACTTTCGCGGTCAAGGTAAATCCAGTCGATGAAATCGTTGCAGAACGACTGGTCGAACTGATAAGCAAACTTGATGGGACTGGCAAGTGAGGCGATGAACTCACGGAGGATGTTGACTCGCGAGTGATAACTTTGGCGGGTCTTCTTCCTGTCCATCCTGTCCACATAATCTTCATATCGCTGTAAGCAGTTTTCGAAGATTACATGGCCACGGGTGTCATCGTTGTTCACCCATGGGTTCCATCCCTGCGAAAGCTGGCGCGTGAGCACCTGCATGATTTCGTTGGCACGGGCCTTCTTCTGTGAGATTGTAAGACTGCCGCTAACGTAGTAGCGTTTGCGGCGCATAGCATTGATGGCCGGATCCCAAGCGGTGAAATCGACAAACCATCTCACACCTTTGTGTAACGTGGGTGGTGTGTAGCCCACGAGGCTTGAACTTTTGCCTGTACGGAAATTTGAACACATTTTTTTAACATCTTTTAATCTCATCTTTTCAGCGAGATAAAGATGTTTGTTGAACTTCCAGTTGAAAAGTGGCGCAGATTTTTATCAGCCACTCAATGAAAAAGCGACGTAACTCGTTGATTATCAACTTGTTACGTCGCT
>JALERP010000086.1 GCA_022764085.1 Prevotella sp. | reverse complement strand
TTAAGGAGTTAAGGAGTTATCGCTCCCTTTGGTCGCTAGGAGTTAAGCCATTAGTTTAGAGCCTTGGATATAAGCGCAAATACATTTGGCTTAACTCCTTAACTCCTTAACTCCTTAACTACCAATAAATTTCCTTACTTCAGAAAGTTGAGTATTTAATATTATTCCTCTCCTGTGATTCCTTCAGGTAGTCGATATACAGTTGCTCCTGCGAGCGGAATGGTGTGCCTTGCGGGAAGGCATTTGTACCGCGACCGTCAACGATGCGGGCGTTGGTGGTGTCACGCAGACCGTAGTCGATGGTGCGCTCAAGGTCATGCTGCAGGTCCTCGTCATACACGGGAGTCAGCACCTCTATGCGGTTGACGAGGTTGCGCGGCATCCAGTCGGCAGAGCCGAGGAAGTACTTGGGGGTGCCGCCGTTGGCAAAGATGAGTATGCGTGAGTGCTCTAAGTATGTGTCGATGATGCCCGCTGCACTAATGTTCTCGCTGATGCCCGGCAGACCCGGAACGAGAGAGCAGTTGCCTCGCACTAACAGACTGATTTTCACTCCAGCCTGTGATGCCTCGTATAGCTTTGCCACCACCTCCTCGTCGGTGATATGGTTAATCTTCACCTTTATCCATGCCTCCAGTCCCTCTTTGGCATTGCGTATCTCGTCGGAGATAAGACGCAGTATCTTCGGCTTCATCTCATTCGGCGACACAAGCAGTTCGCGGAACTTCACCGGTTTGAAAGGTTTGCTGATAAACTCGAACACCTTCTTCACCTCGCGTACAATCTGCGGCCTTGCGGTCATCATCATATAGTCGGTATAAACCTTTGCGTTTCCCTCGTGCAAGTTGCCAGTTCCGATACATGCGATGTCGCCGCTCTTGCAGGATATATACACCAACTTGGAGTGAATCTTCAGTCCTTCCACACCGAATACGACCTCCACTCCTGCTTCCTGCAGGCGCTTGCTCCACTTGATGTTGCTCTCCTCGTCGAAGCGTGCGAGCAGTTCGATTACTACCGTCACCTTCTTGCCGTTACGTGCTGCGCAGATAAGAGCCTTCACCACCTTTGATGCCTTGGCCAGACGATATAGAGTAACGTTTATAGCCTTGACATCTGGACTCAGTGCCGCCTCGCGCAACACGCGTATGAAACTGTTGAACGAGTGGTATGGCACGTGGATGAAGCGGTCCTTTTGGCGGATGGTGTCAAGGATACTTTGCTCGGTCTCCAACTCCGGTTTCAGGATGGGAGTCCACTTGTCGTATTTCAGGTCCTGACGTCCGCAGTCGGGGAATCCCATTAGGTCCTTGTGGTTCTGGTATCTGCCTCCGCTGACGATGGTGTCGAGGGTGTCGATGTTCAGTCTCGACATGATGCGCTTGAGCAGTTCCTTCGGCATCTTCTCGTCGTAAATCACGCGAATAGGCTCACCGCTCTTACGGCTTTTCACGCCCTTAGCCACCTTCTGCATAACACCGCTGTTCAGGTCGTTCTCGATGTCCATCTCGGCGTCCTTCGTGAACTTGAAAGAGTATGCCTCGTAGGTAGCCTTTCCCGCTCCGATGAATATCATCGGCAGGCAGTAGCGTATGACATCGTCGAGATACATGATGTTCTCCTTGTCGTCGCTCTTGGGCAGTCGCACGAAGCGTCCCAGTTCCTTGTCGGGCATGGCTATCAGGGCATAATCGACCTTCGGTTTCTTCTTGTCCTCAATCCACACCATGCGCTTTACGGCAAGGAAGATGCCGTCGTCGCCCGTTGCGCCTATCTCCTTCACCTGCGAGAGCCATATAGGGTTGGTGCTGCCGTTGAGCTTCTCCAAGTACAGGCGGCGTATGAATAGCTGCTGCTCCTCGTTGAGTTCGTTCTCGTGCAGCAGTCTGATGCCCTGCTTCTCAAGTTCTTCTGTGATGTTGTCAACCGCCTTTTCAAATTCCTTGTTATAGCAGGCGTTCAGGTGGTTGATGTCCTTGATGGTCTTTTTCGCCTTCTCGCGGTCTTGCTTGATATTCTTGTCTTTCGACTGTGCAATGCGGTTGAGCGAAGCCATTCTCACCCTGAAAAACTCGTCGAGATTATTCGAATAGATGCCGAGGAAGGACATTCTCTCCAATATAGGCACATCCTTTTTCTCAGCCTCCTGCAATATGCGATGGTTGAAATACATCCAACTAAGGTCGCGCTCCACAAAAGCGCCCTTAAGTTCTTTTTCTTTTTCCATTTTTCTATTATTATAGGTTTATCTAATTTTTGGCGCAAAATTATTTAATCTATGCTACAAACACGTTACAATCATATTAATATTTTGTTAATATGGTTGTAACTGATTCATAACATGCTTGTAGCATATTGATAACAGCGTTGACACGCTAATGTAACATAGCCGCCGTACCTTTGCAGCCGAAAACATAGACAGAATAAGAGATGAACACGACAAAAAGACTTTTTGCAGCTATGATGCTGCTGATTACCACTTGCCTAGCGGCTCTTGCCGATGATATAAAAGGTATTGTGGTTGACAAGCAAACAGGTGAGGCACTCATTGGTGCCACAGTGATGGTGGGCGAGAAGGGATGTGCCACCGACATCAACGGACAGTTTGAACTAAAGGGATTGAAAAAGGGTAACCAAACTGTTATTATCAAATATGTAGGATACAAGACACTCACTCTCAAGGTTTCCGTTTCCGGCTCCCCCGCTGCCGAGCCTGTTAAGATTGAGATGGAGAGCGACCAGCAGGTGCTCGGCGAGGTAAAGGTGACGGGTATGGTGCGCAAGAACACCGACATTGCCATGATAGAGGCTGCAAAGTTGAGTGACCAGGTTGTGAGCAACATCTCTGCACAGGAGATTCGCCGCACTCAGGATAACAATGCCGGCGAGGTCATCCGTCGCGTACCGGGTGTAAGTCTTATAGAGGATAAGTTTGTGATGGTGCGCGGACTTTCCCAGAGATATAATAATGTATGGATTAACGGTGGTGCCGTACCAAGTTCCGAGGCCGACTCGCGCGCCTTCTCCTTCGACATCATCCCGAGCAGCCAGATTGACAACCTCGTGATTGTCAAGTCGCCAAGTGCCGAATATCCTGCCGACTTCACCGGCGGATTCATTCAGATTAACACCAAGGACATCCCATCGCAAAATACGTTTTCAGTGAGCGTTGGCGGTAATTGGAATGACGCCACCCACTTCAATGATTTCCGCTATGCCAACCTCAGCAGCGATTACGTCAAGGATGGGGCGGTAAGCATCCTCGGCAGCGGATTCAACAACGACTGGAGGGTGAAGAACAAGAAACCCATAGGCGACCTGAAGTTGGGCGTGGACTGGAGCCGCCGCTGGACTATCGGCGAGAGCAAACTCGGTATGGTGGGTGCCGTCAACTACACCAACGAGTCAAGGTCATACACCGGTATGCAGAACAACCTCTTCGGGGTGTATGACTCTGCCAACGACCGCAGCAACTATCTGCGCCGCTCCACCGACGACCAGTATAACAACAACTCGCGCCTCGGTGCCATGCTCAATCTCGCACTCCTCTCAAAGTCGGGCAACAACAAGTATGAACTGAAGAATATCTTCAACCGCCTCGTCAATGAGCGCTACACCGACCGTACGGGTATCGACGCACAGTCAAACAATGAGATTGGTGCTGAATACTACTACCGCAGCCGTATCACATACAATACACAGCTCACCGGTAAGCACACCTTCACCGATGACCATGTAGAGTGGAGCGCAAGCTACTCATACGCCAACCGACGTATGCCCGACCGCAAGCGCTACACCATCAACGACCAGAACGACGATGTCATCCAGCTCACCAGCAGCAACGACATCAACCGCGAGTTCACCAAGCTCGACGAGCATATCATGTCGGCAAATATCAACGAGAAGCACGACTTCCACTTCGGTTCGTTTGAGCCATCGCTCAAGATTGGCGCCTACGGCGAATACCGCACCCGTGAATACAAGACGCGCCAGTTCCTCTATACCTGGGACCCGCAGAACAATGACCTGCCCGACGGATTCCGCCGTATGGACATGACCGAACTGCTTTCCAACGAGCAATACCTCGGCGGCAACGGTCTCAACATTCTCGAGGACCTGGTGATGCGCAACAACTACAAGGGACACAACACCTTGGGCGCCGGTTATCTCGCAGCCTCCATCCCCGTAGGCAAACTCAATGTCTATGCCGGATTGAGATATGAGTTCAATCAGATGGAACTCATCACCAACACCCGCGACGACGTGGAAAGCCCCAAGAGCAAGTTCTATCGCAACCGCGACTTCTTCCCGTCGGTAAATACGGTGTATAAGTTCAACGACAAGCACCAGGTGCGTCTCGCATACGGCAAGTCAGTCAACCGCCCTGAGTTCCGCGAGGTGTCGCCATCGGTATATTACGACTTCGACCTTGCATCTAACGTACAGGGAAAGGTAGATCTGAAATCATGCTACATACACAACGTCGATTTGCGTTATGAGTTCTATCCCTCACGCGGCGAACAGATAACGATAGCCGGATTCTACAAGCATTTCGACAACCCCATAGAATGGACATATACAGTGGCTGGTGGCACCGACCTCGTGTATTCTTACGAGAATGCCGAGAGTGCCGACAACTTCGGAGTGGAGCTCGACGTCCGTAAAGACCTCTCGTTCATAGGTCTGCGTAATTTCTCTCTCTCATTCAACGGAACGCTCATCCACTCGAGGGTAAACTTCCCCGCAGGGTCGCGATATGAAAACCGACCTATGCAGGGACAGTCGCCCTACCTTGTCAACACCGGCCTTTTCTATAAGAACGACAAGCGGCAGCTCTCCATATCGTTGCTCTACAACCGCATAGGCAAGCGTATCATCGGTGTAGGACGCAGCGAGGGCAGCACCGGCAGCGAGGACAACGCCCGCGTGCCCGACAGCTATGAGATGCCCCGCGACGTGCTCGACTTCACCATCTCGAAGAAGTTTGGCTCTCACTGGGAGATAAAGGCCAACATCCGCGACATCCTCGCCCAGAAAGTAAGCTACAAGCAGTTTGCCGAAGCAAAGAACGCCGACGGCTCCACACGCGAGGTGGTGCAGATAACCCGCCAATACAAGCCCGGACGCAACATCGGCATCTCGGCAGTGGCGACTTTTTAACTCAACTTTCTGAAGTGATAATTCCCAATGTATAAGGTGTTTATTTAAACCACAGAGATAAAGAGGGAAAGAGATTCTTGTTTATATAGAGTAGGTCGCAAGCGACGGAGAACACAGGGCCTTCGGGCAGATGAAATCATGCGCAGCCCTCTATGAGCTCTAAATGCCTTGGCATTCCCCCTCTTTCATTAGTATAAATACTCTTAATCTCTTAAACTCTGTGGTTTTAAAAAAACTTCCGAATGTTGAGTAACATAAGAAAGAAAAAAACAAATAGTATTAATTCATAAATAAGGATTAAAATGAAAGCATTAAAGTATTTATCATTGGCAAGCATCATGACACTTGCCGCCTGCATGACATCATGCAGCAGTGACGACGACAACAATGACAACAACCCCACTCCCGACCCTTCTCCATCAGCGAAATATGAATGGAGCGAGGACGGAGGATTGAGGGCCTGCACTCAAATCCTCTTCAGCGAGGTTGACAACAGTGAAAAAGCCGATGGCGCACAAATCGGTAATGGAGACGCCGAGTTTGTGTTCAATGGCAAGCAGACATTAAAGAAAGGCACCTATATCCTTAAGGGATGGGTATATATCGCCGACGGCGCGGAATTGACCATCGAACCGGGTACAGTGATCAAGGGCGACAAGCAGACAAAGGCTTCGCTCATCGTGGAGCGCGGCGGTAAACTCATCGCCCAGGGTACTGCCACAGAGCCTATCGTGTTCACCTCTGAGGAGGCTGCAGGTAGTCGCAAGCCAGGCGACTGGGGTGGTATCATCATCTGCGGTAAGGCTCTCAACAACCAGCAGGAGCAGCAGATTGAGGGTGGCCCCCGCACCAAGCACGGCGGTAATAACGACGCCGACAACTCTGGTGTTCTCAGCTACGTGCGCATCGAGTTTGCCGGTTATCCCTTCCAGAAGGACAAGGAGATTAACGGTCTCACACTTGGCTCTGTTGGTAACGGCACCAAGATCGACCACGTTCAGGTTTCATACACCAACGATGACTCCTTCGAGTGGTTCGGCGGTTCTGTAAACTGCAAGTACCTCGTTGCCTATCATGGTTGGGACGATGACTTCGATACCGACAACGGCTACTCAGGCGCTGTACAGTACGGACTTGTAGTTCGCGATGCACGTATTGCCGACACATCCCAGAGCAACGGTTTTGAGAGCGACAACAACGCTGATGGTGCTATCGTATCTCCCTTCACCAACGCCGTATTCTCTAATATCACCGTCATCGGTCCTAAGGCTCAGACTGGTGTAGTATTCGAGAACACAACCGACTTCATCAATGGCGGTTCAGTATTCCCCAACAACGGTTCTGCTCTCGGCAAGTTCCAGGCAGCATTCCAGATTCGTCGTGCCTCACGCCTCAACATCATCAACTCTGTTGCTGTAGGCTTCCCCATCGGTTTGATTATCGACGGTGAGAAGGGCGACACTCCCGCACAGGCACAGGTAGGCACCATCCGCTTCCACAACAACGTGTTTGCAGGTATGGATATCATCGGTTCTGATGCCAACAAGGTATATGAAGATGTTCTCTATGATGCATACGGCAAGGCAGTAATCGATGCCAATCAGAAGTCATACTCCAACACCTTTTTCTTCCAGGAGGCACTCAAGAACAAGATCTTTGACGATGCTTCTGCACTGGGACTCCAGGACGCTTCCAACGTAGGTTCACCCTTCATGCCTTCAGCTTCAAGTCCTCTGCTCAGCCTTGCCTCATTCGACGGCGAGACCTCCTCATGGCTTGACAAGGTGGCATACGTGGGAGCCTTCAACGCCACCGACAACTGGCTGACAGGCTGGACTAACTTTGACCCTCAGAATACAAAATATTGATATAAATAGATCTCTTAGATTAAGTTTTTCTCTTTGAATTTGCCAATCCCCTTTGCATGAGATGTGCAGAGGGGATTTTTTATTGTCCATTTTGGCATTGAAATAACTAATAAATACTAATTTTTTTTGTAGTGTCGAATAATTGATGTACCTTTGCACGCTGATTTAATATAATAATGTAACAGAATGGAAGAAATCAAGATTTTAGTTGATACTATCGTAAAGGGAATACAAGAAAAGAAAGGATTGGATATTGTGATTGTTGACCTCAGCAAGATGGAGGGGGCAATATGCAAGAAATTCATCGTATGCACCGGCCAGTCGCCCACTCAGGTGCAGGCTATCGCCGATTCCGTTGAGGAGGTGGTAAGAATGGATGCCGGCGAGAAACCGGTGAAGGTTGTAGGACAGGAAAATGCCGTATGGATAGCCATGGACTATACCGACGTGATGGTTCACGTGTTCGTGCCCGACACACGTGAGTATTATGATATAGAGCATCTTTGGGAAGATGCGCCGAAGGAAAGGATTATTGATGAAGAGGTATAATAAGGAGTTAAGGAGTTAAGGAGTTAAGGAGTTAAGCCAAATGTTATTGCGCTGATGTCCTTATCCTGACTCCGGGCTAAAAATCTACTAGCTCAAAATCTCTGGGCTCGATACTAATGGCTTAACTCCTTAACTCCTTAACTCCTTAACTCCCAATAAAAAAATAAAAAATTATGAGCAGTCAGAATACAAACAACAACAACAAGCAGGGACCGGACATGAAGATGCCCAAGTTCAACATGAACTGGATATATCTTCTGATGATGGTCGTGCTGGGCGTGCTGTACTTTACAAGCGGCAACGTTAATTCCAGCGTCAATACCGAGGCTACTTACACCCAGTTTAAGTCGATGGTGCTCAAGGGATATGCCAAGAGCATCGTGGTGAATAACAAAACCAACACCTTGCAGATGTACGTCAAGCCTGAACATATCCGCGATGTGTTCAATCAAGGTGTGGAACAGACGGGCAAGGAACCGTCGGTGTCTGTGGAATACGGCAGCGTTGACCAGGTGGAGGCATTTGTCAACGAGGCACGCAAGCTGAAGAAGTTTAATGGCGACTTCAGTTATGAGAACAAGAGCGACAACGACTTCTTCACCACACTCCTGTATAATCTCCTTCCCATCATCTTACTTGTGGCTATATGGATGTTCTTCATGCGCCGTATGAGCGGTGGTGTCGGCGGCGGTGCCGGCATTTTCAATGTAGGCAAGAGCAAGGCGAAGATGTATGAGAAGGGCAATCAGATTACAGTCACGTTCAAGGATGTGGCAGGACAGGCAGGTGCAAAGCAGGAGGTGCAGGAAATCGTTGACTTCCTGAAGAACCCCGGCAAATACACCGAGTTAGGTGGAAAGATTCCCAAGGGCGCGCTCCTCGTAGGTCCTCCGGGAACTGGTAAGACATTGCTTGCCAAGGCTGTGGCAGGCGAAGCCGGTGTGCCGTTCTTCTCCATGAGCGGTTCTGACTTTGTGGAGATGTTCGTCGGAGTGGGAGCAAGCCGTGTGCGCGACCTCTTCCGCCAGGCAAAGGAGAAGTCACCGTGCATTATCTTCATCGACGAGATTGACGCCGTGGGCCGCGCCCGCTCCAAGAATCCCTCCATGGGTGGCAACGATGAGCGCGAGAACACCCTCAACGCCCTTCTTACCGAGATGGACGGATTCGGCACTAACAGCGGAGTCATAATCCTTGCCGCCACCAACCGTGCCGACATGCTCGACTCGGCACTGATGCGCGCAGGCCGATTCGACCGTCAGATACATGTGGATTTGCCCGACCTCAATGAGCGTAAGGCAATCTTCCAGGTGCATCTCAGGCCCGTGAAGACCGACGACTCGCTCGACATCGACTTCTTGGCGCGCCAGACCCCGGGATTCTCGGGTGCCGACATAGCCAATGTATGTAATGAGGCAGCGCTCATAGCAGCCCGTCATAACTGCAAGTCGGTGACAAAGCAGGACTTCCTTGATGCCGTTGACCGTATCATAGGAGGTTTGGAAAAGAAGACCAAGATTATGACCGACTCCGAAAAGAAGGCTATAGCCATCCATGAGGCCGGACATGCCACCATATCATGGTTCTGCGAGCACGCCAACCCGCTTGTCAAGGTGAGCATCGTGCCGCGTGGCAGGGCGTTGGGCGCCGCATGGTATCTGCCCGAAGAGCGTGCCATAACCACCAAGGATGAGATGCTCGACGAGATGTGCGCCACACTTGGCGGACGTGCTGCCGAGGAACTCTTCATCGGTCGGGTATCCACAGGAGCGATGAACGACCTGGAGCGAGTCACCAAGAGTGCATACGGCATGGTGGCATACGCCGGTATGAGCGACAAGCTGCCCAATATCTGTTATTATAACAACAGTGAATACACATTCCAGCGTCCATATTCAGAGACTACTGCCAAGATAATGGACGATGAGGTGCTAAAGATGATAAACACCCAATACGACAGGGCAAAGCAAATCCTCACCGAGCATAAGGAGGGACATGCCCAACTGGCAGACCTTCTCGTTGCCAACGAGGTAATCTTCGCCGAGGATGTGGAGAAGATATTCGGCAAGCGTCCATGGGCGAGCCGCAGCGAGGAACTGCTCGAAGCCCAGCAAAAGGCGGAAGCCGAGGCCATGGCCGAGCGCAGGGAGAAGGAACTGGCAGCGCAAGGCACAAGTTTGGAAGAAAAGGTGAAAAAAGATGAGGAGTTAAAGAATTAAGAAGTTAAGGAGTTAAGGAGTTAAGCCAAATGTAATTGCGCTGATTTCCTATCGCAGATATTCAGAGTACAATACTAATGGCTTAACTCCTTAACTCCTTTACTCCTTAACTACCAAATAAAAAGATATGAACAACTTTGTAGCAAGAACAATCACTGGCATACTCTTTGTCGCAACGATAGTGGTATGCTTTCTCAATCCCACGGCAATGATATTCCTCTTTGCCTTGGTTACGGGATTGACAGTATGGGAGTTTACGGGACTTGTAAACGACAGGCCGGGGGTGACGGTCAACCGCTTCATCTCTACCGTGGCGGGAGTGTATTTCTTCCTTGCCATGGCAGGCACATGCAGCGGATTCACGTCAGCCACCGTCTTCATCCCTTACCTTATTACTATAGTATATCTGCTGATAGCGGAACTGTATGCCAAGCAGGAAGACCCGATACACGACTGGGCCTATACGATGATGAGCCAGATGTATGTCGTGTTGCCGTTCTCATTGCTTAACATGCTTGCATTCCGTGCGGCACCCGAGGGCATAATGTATATCTACACCCTGCCTTTGAGCGTGTTCGTTTTCCTTTGGGTGAACGACACCGGGGCTTATTGCTGCGGTTCGCTCTTTGGCAAGCACAAGCTCTTCCCGCGCATCAGTCCTGGAAAGAGTTGGGAAGGCAGCATAGGCGGCGGCGTCTTCGTGCTCGCCGCTGCGGCGTTGGTGTGGTATCTCACTGACAGTTATGATATGAACCCCACTGGTATGAGTATGTGGGAATGGATGGGACTTGGACTAGTCGTGGTGGTGTTCGGCACGTGGGGCGACCTTGTGGAGAGCCTCTTCAAGCGCACGCTCGGCATTAAGGACAGTGGCAACATACTTCCCGGTCACGGCGGCATGCTCGACCGTTTCGACTCGTCGTTGCTCGCCATACCTGCTGCAGTGGTTTATCTGTTCACTATAACATTGATATAGGGAGTTAAGGAGTTAAGCCAAATGTTGTTGTGCTTATATCCAATGCTCCAAACTAATGGCTTAACTCCTTAACTCCTTAACTCCTTAACTCCCCAAATATTAATAAATTAAAAGAAAAAGAAATGGGCAACATCCAAGAAGTAACCCTTGCAATGATTCACGACAAGGCGCATAAGGTGATATACAATGACTTTATGCTCCTTGACGACAATTTCGACGACGAGGTGTTCAAGGGATTCTCATATACAGGCAAACCCATTAAGATTCTTTTCGTCATGCAGATGATGTGTGTGCGGGGCACGATGCGCATCAGGGTGAATCTCAAGGAAATGGTTGTAGAGGCTAATGACATATTGCTTGTCGCTCCAGGTTCGATTATTGACATGGTGGTGTGCGAAGGTGATTGTCGCATGGCTGTCATGCACATCGACAATGCGAAGATAGCCCGTCAACCGACTCTGAAGATAATGCTGCAGTTCCGTTCTGTCATCAAGTATGAATGTTTTATCACTCATTTCTCCCAACCGGCGATGGAACAGATGGTAAATGGTTACAAATTGTTGAGCAATATCGTCAACGACAACGACCTGCGCTACAAGGACGAGGCCTTGGAGGGCTGCTTCCAGATGATGATATCTTATTGGATGAGCGAGATAGTGAAGCAGGACGAGAAAGAAGCGAAAATAAAGATCTCGCGCAATGAGCAGATATTCAAGTCATTCCTCAAATTGGTGCAGAAGAATTACATGACCAATCGTGAGGTGGCGTTCTACGCCGACAAACTGTGCATTACGCCCAAGTATTTGGGTGTTGTCGTGTCACAAGTGAGTCATCGGCGACCGCTCGACTGGATTCGCGACTATGTCATCCTCGACGCCAAGGCGATGCTGTTGAGCCGTGAGTATAGCATCCAACAAATTAGTCAGCATCTCAATTTCCCCAATCCCTCCTTCTTCAGCAAGTATTTCCGCGAGGCAGTAGGCTATTCGCCAAGCAAATATCTCAACAACGAAGGGGAATGAATAAAGAAGGTCGATGTCACATTTCTATGACACCGACCTTCTTTTTTTTATTATTTTTTTACTTCTCACGCCACTGCGCACGATACTCCTAAAGCGGTTCCCACGGCTGCGAGGATTGCCGATGCAAGGTTCCACATAAACTTTATCAACCTCGACTTATTCTCTTGTGTCATAACTTTAATTCTTTAATTCTTTAATTTCGATAGCCCCATTAAGGGGCTATCGACCTACTCGTAGTAGTCCTCACCTCCAGTGTCAGAGCCTGATCCTGAGCCTGAACCTCCGCCATTGGGGTCACTGCCTGAGCCCGGGTCAGTGTTGTCAGTGCCTCCACCTGGAGTCTCGGGCTCCGGCTCGTCAGTGGTAGGAGAGGAAGTGCGCGGCGACTGATAGGTGTTGCTCTCCTTGAGCTTCGCCTGAGTAGTCAACAGAGATGACGAGAACTCCCCCACGCCCATTGCCACGAGCTTCACCTTGTCAACATTCTTCGACACCGAGAACTCGTCGGCACTTACAGCTCCCATCTTGTGGGTGATCGACAGACCGATGCTCACGAGGCCGTCGAGCGTGATGCGCTTGCCGTCGAGCGCCAGTTCCTTGATGCACGCGATGGCATCGGTGATGATACCCGTGATGGTGCCCGGCGAGAACGG
>JALERP010000055.1 GCA_022764085.1 Prevotella sp. | reverse complement strand
TTTATTTAGTATAAATTTGCACCGATTTTTATAAAGTTAGTTTAAAAAAGAGAGAGATTTTATGGAAAAAAGAATCAAAATGCTTTTTGCCTGCCTTTTCCTCTTTGTGGGAATGGCAATGGCACAAACGAAAGTCTCCGGAACGGTCGTGTCGTATGAGGACAACGAACCCGTAGTAGGAGCTGCCGTTAGAGTGGTAGGTACCAATATTGGTACCGTAACAGACTTGAACGGTAAATTTGCGATCACTTGCCCCAAGGGCAAGAACACACTCAACATTTCATACGTTGGTATGGAACCTGTAGAGGTAAGTGCACGTGCGAATATGCGTATCCTCCTTAAGAGTGATGCTAAGAATCTTGACGAGATTATCGTCGTGGCTTATGGTACAGCCAAGAAATCAGCATTCACCGGTTCTGCCGCTGAAATCAAGACTGCTGACATCACAAATCACGTAAGCTCTACTGGTACAAGTGCCCTTGTTGGTAAAGTAGCAGGTATTCAAGCAACAACATCTTCTGGCGAGCCCGGTTCTGCCCCGACTATCCGTATTCGTGGTATCGGTTCGCTGAGCGCAAGCTCTGCACCTCTTTATATTGTAGATGGTGCACCCTATGAGGCTGGTATTGCCAACATCAACCCTCAGGATATCGAGTCAATCTCTGTATTGAAGGATGCCTCGGCAAGTGCTATCTACGGTGCACGTGGTGCCAATGGTGTTGTCATCATCACAACCAAGAAGGCAAAGGCTGGACAGGATGCACAGATTACCTTCGATGCTAAATGGGGTTCTAACTCACGCCTTGTTCCTCAGTATGACGTGATTGACGATCCTGCTCAGTACTACGAGACACAATATCGTGCGATGTTCAACTCTAAGTACTACAATGGTTCGACAATGGAGGAGGCATACGCATTTGCCAACGCCAACCTCTTCAATGGGGCTAACGGTGGTCTTGGTTACAACATCTATACTGTGCCTGAAGGAGAGAATCTCATCGGTACCAACTTCAAGCTCAACCCCAACGCAAAGATGGGATATAGCGATGGCGAATACTACTATACAGCAGACAACTGGTATGACGAGACATTCCACAACTCATTCCGTCAGGAGTATAACCTCACTGTATCAGGAAGTTCCGACCGTCTGCGCTATTTTGCCAGCGTTGGTTATCTGAACGATGGTGGTATCGTAAACAACTCAGACTACAACCGTTATACAGGTCGTACAAACGTGGAGTATCAGGCTAAGCCATGGATTAAGTTCACAACCAACCTCGGATTCACTCACACCGACAGCCAGAAGGCTGCTATTTCAGACACATGGGGAAGCTCGGGCAACGTGTTCTACATCTGTAATATGATGGCTCCTATCTATCCTCTTTATGTACGTAATGCCGACGGAACAATCAAGACCGACAACGGACGTATAATATATGACTCAAACCAGACCAACCAGAAGCGTCCTTCTGTTGTGGGTAATGCTGTCCGTGACAACGAATACAACCAGAACAAGATATACCAGGATGTGTTCACTGGTCAGTGGGCAGCTGTTCTGACTCCCATCGACGGTCTTAACCTTACTGCAAACTTCAGTGTTTCTAACATCACCAACCGCCGCAGTAACCTTCAGAGCACATTCGGTGGAGGTTCTTCCGTTGACGGAGCTGTTGCAATTACATCCAACCGCTATTTCACTACCAACCAGCAGTATCTTGCCAACTATGCCAAGGCATTCGGCAAGCACGATATTGCTATTCTTGCTGGTTACGAGCAGTACAATTACAAGGAGCAAAATCACTATGGTTACAACGACCACCTCTACAACCCGTTTGTAGGTGAGTTGTCAAATGCAGCCGGTACTTCTCAGAAGTCATTGTCCTCATATACTGATGATTATATGACAGAGGGTTTCCTCGGTCGTGTACAGTATGACTATGATGACAAGTATTTCGCAACAGTATCTTATCGTCGTGACGCATCTTCAGTGTTTGCTCCTGGCAAGCGTTGGGGTAACTTCGGTTCATTCGGTGTGGCTTGGCAGATGAACAAGGAAAAATTCCTTGAGAATGTGAAGTGGATTGACCAGTTGAAGCTCAAGGTGAGCTATGGTCTTACTGGTAATGACAACCTTTCAAGTATCTCATACTATCGTCACGCTTATGCTGACATGTATTCAGCTACGTACAACGAGGACACCAAGTCATATGGTGTGACTATGGTTCAGATGGGTAATCCAGACCTTACATGGGAGAAGATCAAGTCTTGGAACTTCGGTATTGACTTTGAATTGTTCAAGAGCCGTTTGTCGGGTACTATTGAGTACTATACCCGCAACTCTTCTGACATGCTCTATATCAAGGATCTTCCTCTTTCATCAGGTTCGGTAGTAAGCTCTTATCCAGTGAACGTTGGTTCTATGCGCAACCAGGGTATTGAGTTGACATTGAACGGAACTATCATCCGCAGTCGTGACATCAACTGGGACGTAAACTTCAACGTAACACACAACAAGAACAAGATTACAGAACTCGATCCCTCAATCGCAGAGGACGGAATGAAGTATGCTACCCGTATCATAAAGGTGGGCGGTACTGTTTATCAGGCATATCTCTATAAGTATGCCGGAGTTGACAAGACCGACGGTAAGGCTACTTGGTACAAGGATACATTTATCGGCAAGGATGGCAAGGAGGTAGCTTCTGCCAAGGATGCCAACTACGACCACACTGAGACTACAACCACTAAGGACATCACAAAGGCCACTAAGTATGACTGTGGCACAACACTTCCTGATTTCTACGGTGGTTTCGGCACAACATTCAATGCCTACGGATTTGACTTGGCTGCACAGTTCTCATTCCAGCTCGGTGGTAAGATCTACGACGGTACATACCAGTCGTTGATGCACAATGGTCAGAGCCAGGGTAATGCCATGCACAAGGATCTTCTCAACGCATGGAGTCCTGAGAACCCCAACAGCGACATCCCACGTCTGAGCACTGCTGCTGCTGATGACCCAGGAGTTGAGTCACAGTCACCTCAGGATCGCTTCCTCACAAGCTCTAACTATCTGTGTCTGAACAACCTGACACTTGGATACACACTACCCAAGAGTATTATCTCTCCTCTGCAGCTTACCAACGTACGTATATATGTATCAGGCGAGAACCTCTTCCTGCTCACCAAGCGCAAGGGTCTTGACCCACGTTACAACTATGGTATCGGTGGTATGACTTCTGGTTCGGGTATGGCATCAGGTAGCTATAGTGGTACTCGTGCCATCACAGCAGGTATCAGCCTCAATTTCTAATTGGTTAACATCGCAAAAATACAGAAATGAATATGAAGATATATAAAATTTCAACAATGGTGCTCGGAGGACTGATGCTTGCATCTTGCTCCGACATCGACGAACAGATATATAGTGGCGGTGCCTTCAGTAAGGAACAGTCGCAGAATATCGTCAATGCCATTCCTACCCGTGTAGAGGCTACATTCAATGGTATGTTCACCTTTATGGGTAATCCTGCACAGAACTATGGAACCCGTTTCTCAAGTGCCCGTGCCGACGATTTCGGTTTTATTATGATGGCATTGTCACAGGATTTCGAGGGTGCCGACATGATTGGTGCCGACAACGGATATAACTGGTTCTCTGCAGCTTGTGAATACTCTTCACGTACTCCCAGCTACGCCAATCCTTACATCCGCTATGTGACTCCTTACACTCTCATCGGTATGGTGAAAGACATTCTTGCCACTATACCCGAGGATACTGAGGATGCAAGCCTCATCAACATGAAGGCTCAGGCAAAGACTCTCAGGGCATACAGCTATCTGTCGTTGGCTCCTTATTTCCAGGGCAGCTATGAGACAAGCAAGGACAAGCCTTGCGTGCCTGTGCTTAGCGACTCTGTTGACGTTACAAACAACCCACGCGCTACCGTTGAGCAGGTGTATAATGTAATTGTTGATGACCTCACATGGGCTATCGACCATCTCGACGAGACACGTTCTTCCAAGGCATACGTGAATGCCAATGTTGCTTACGGTCTGCGTGCCCGCGCTTATCTCGCAATGGGTAAGGGTGCCGAGGCTGCCGCTGATGCCGAGAAGGCTATGCAGGGATATGAGCCTGCATCTATCGCAGAGGTTAGCGTTCCTACATTCTGTGATATGGAAGAGCACAACTGGATTTGGGCTATCGACATTACCGACGACCAGGCCAACTACTACGGATATGCCACTGCTCCATCATGGCTTTCTTCATTGTGCGGCGATGGCTATGGAGCTGCCTGCGGTACTACTGCTATGATCAACAAGCTTCTGTGGGATAAGATTCCTGCAACAGACGTGCGCAAGGGATGGTGGATTGACGAGAACTTGCACTCTCCCAACTGGGCAGACCTCACATGGGGAACTGCCAAAGGTGACGAGATTGCAACTCTCGTATTGGAAGATGGTTCAAAGGTAGAACTTCCTCCTTATACAAACATTAAGTTCGGCATGAAGTCGGGCGTTGGTTCTACATTGAATAACAATGACTGGCCATTGATGCGTGTTGAGGAGATGATTCTTATCCAGGCTGAGGGTTATGCCATCAGCGGCAACGAGGCTAAGGCAAAGGAAATCCTCACAAACTTTGTGAAGACATATCGTGACCCCAGCTACACTATTCCTTCTGGACGCACACTTCGTGACGAGATTTGGTTCCAGCGTCGAGTTGAGCTTTGGGGTGAAGGTTTCGCTGTCAGCGACGCCCGCCGTCTTAACAAGCCTATCGTTCGTTTCCATGGTCCTAACACCACCAACTATGCAGATGCATTCCAGTTTAATATCGCCGCTGACGATGGTTGGTTGAACATGCGTTTCCCGCAGTCGGAGAAAGATAACAATCAGGCAATCGTAGATAACGAAGAAGGTTCGCTGCCTGTTGCTGGTCAGAATTCAAAACTTCGTGACGGTGTGACCGATTAATTAGTGACAACATTATTAATAAAACAAAAGATAAATATGAAACTGAATAAAATATTTATGCTTGCAGGCATCGCAATGCTAGGCTTTGCAATGAGTTCATGTAGCGATGATGACAATGACTACACTCCTGGTGAGCCAGTTAGTGCCGACTGTCCTGCCGTTTCATTCGTAGCAGAGGAGACTGGAAAGTCTATTGAGCTCGACCCAGCAGATCCAACAGAGGTAACATTCACCGTTACCCGCGAAAAGGCTGATGCAGCTGCCAGCTACAACCTGACAGTGCTCAGCAACACCGACGATGTGTTTGTTGTGCCCGCAACTGTTGATTTTGCAGCAGGTGCCAAGGAGGCTAATGTTAAGGCTACATTCAACGATGCAGAGGTTGGCAAGACCTATTCATTCGAGGTTGCCCTTGACGATAAAGTGGTTAATCCTTATAAGTCTTCTACTAGGAAATCATTTACCTTCAAGGCTGTGCGCGTGAAGTGGAACAGTCTCGGTAAAGGTCAGTGGATTGATGGCTTCTGGTATGGTTTCTGGGATGAAATAGAAATCCAGCAGAGAGATGACAAACCAGAATACTATCGCGTGAAGAGTTTATACACCGATGATTTCGTTACATCATTTGGAAGTAAACTTGGCACATACGAGAACTATTTCGTATTTAAGGTATCCAAGGATGGATATGTAACATGGGATGCCCCATTGTGCATAAACACTTCATACCAGAATACAGGTATTGACATCCTCGGTCACCTTCCATCAGAACTCAGTCCGAATTTTGCTGCTGATGATGAAAAGAGTGTGGCAACATACGATGATGAGGGAAATATTCAATACTTGACAATCGCCCCGTATTGGTATGTAGGTGATTTAGGTGGTTTTGGTATTAACAACCTCTACCTCGCATTCCCTGGCTATGATTTGGCTTCAGAGTTGGGATTCTAATAACAATTAGAGTGCCACCAAAAATATTATCTTAAGGCAAGAGGGATGGCATTGTTTGCCATTCCTCTTGTTTGTTTCTAATAACCATCATAAATATCATCTGTATTATGAGAAAAGGGATTTTATTACTGTTATCATTCTTCTTGATAGCTTCGGCAGCTTCAGCCAGAACCATCAATGAAAAGAAGGCAAAGAAAATCGCTATTGACTTTCTGACAAGTAAACGACATATCAACACAGACGTGATGATATGCAATCCATACGTATCAACAAGGTCGGTAGTTAGTGAAGCGGGGTATTACATATTCAATTCCACCGACGGCAAGGGATTTGCCATAGTGGCAGCAGAGGACGAATTGCCAGAGATAATAGGTTATTCAGCCACAGGGCACATTGACAGTCAGTCAATGCCTGATGCACTCAAACTTTTTCTTGATTCCTATTCGCAATATGTTGAGGATATCAGAAATGGCATTGCCGTAGCAAGTGATTACTCAGCTACTCGCTCAAGCGATCTTCCTGCCAAAGTAGAACCTATGGTGAAAACACAATGGAACCAGCCTGCCCCCTACAACCAGTATTGTCCCGATGATTGTCCGGCGGGTTGTGTGGCTGTGGCTATGGGTCAAATCATGAACTATCACAAATGGCCTAATGTAGGAACGGGAGCATCATTTACCACATACAATGGCAAAGCCATAAGCGTGGATTTCTCAAAGAGTGAATACAGATGGGACTTGATGAAAAACACCACGAAAGAACTTAAAGAAGACGAGGAAGCAGCTGATGCCGTAGCAAAATTGCTGTTCGACTGTGGAATAAGTTTGAAAATGAATTATTCCAAGAATGGAAGTAGCGCATATGATAAAGATGTACCTTTGGCATTGTTCAATTTCTTTGGATATAAGCATACAACTTTGGTGTTTGACAGTCCTGAATATTATTCGTCTAAGGAGGAATGGTTAGTGAAAATGAAGCAGGAGATAGTAGATGGTCGTCCCATTTATTATAGTGCATCTTCACCCAAAGGAGGAGGCCAGGATGCTGCAGGACATGCATTTGTCATTTCAGGATATGACGAAAAAGACCTGGTGCATGTAAACTGGGGTTGGGGAGGTAATGATGACGGCTACTACGACATCTTCCGCCTTGATCCAGGAGCTTATGCCTTCACGGATGGCCAGACAGCTATTTATGGTATTGTTCCCAACACCGACGGAATTGATGGCGACTATCTGCCTTTGCCAGCTATAGCCCCCATTGAGACGGATGCAACTGAGTTGGCAAGTAGCGACACTGGATATAAAAGTTTTAATATCAGTGTAGGAAAGATCTTCAACTTTAATCCCATATCAGCCAAATGGTCATACGGTATTGGTTTATATGACAGCAATGGCAACTTTATAAAGAAAATACAAAAGGGTAATTTCTCTATTACTCTAGAGCCGTATTATTATCGTCAAAATTTGGCTTTTGTTTGTTCGTTGCCTTCTGATATTCAAGATGGTGAATATATCGTAAAGATGTTTTTTAAATATAATGGTGATTTTGTAGAGCCAAGGGTTGAAGGTGGCAAGATGAATAATTATCTACACTTGGTGGTGGCTGACGGAAAGGTCACGATTGACAAGGAGCCTGTGACATCAGGTATATCCCAAGTGACAGTGGATGATATGTTGAAATCTTCCACTTCATACTTCAATCTCTCCGGCCAACGCCTTTCTTCACCCTCATCAGGTAATTTTGTCATCCTCAAACAAGGAAACAATGTTCGCAAGGTTATGGCCCAATAAACGTTGTCTCCCTCATTCTATTATATAATTAAGGTGCAGCCCCGATTGCCGAGGCTGCACCTTAATTATTACAAATTTCTTAGCCAAATTGCGAAGAATCGGTCGTAAATAATAAACTTTCCATTGAATTTATATACGAACTCCCTTTCAATCAATGCCTTTAGGGCTAGGCTTACACTGCTTGAGGCAGGCAAACTATGGCGATGGATGAAATCTTGAGATAGTACCGACTCCACTGACTTGTCTCTTGCTATAGCAAGCAGCAATTGCGACTGATTATATGTGAGCGACTCGTAATAATTCAGAAATGCCACCTCTTGCTCCATTACCGATGCCATTATAGTATCATTTATAAGCCGAATGTCAATCTCCCCACCAATATCATATAAACGATTTAGTATATGCTGAACATACCATGTCTGACCATCAACTACGTCATAAACATATCCAAATACATCCTCGCTTAACTTCATACATTTCTTCTCCATCAGGTTATTGGCAAAT
>JALERP010000024.1 GCA_022764085.1 Prevotella sp. | reverse complement strand
CCGCATCTTCACGTCCGACATCATATATAACACGGCAAGCGGAGCGGGAGGAGGTATCTCGTTCACCACCGACGGCACGCCGAATGTCAGGGCAAACAGTGTGCTGTTCTGGCAGAACACGGGTAGCGAGCAGTCGAACGTAAATGGTATGGTAACACCCTCAGATGCCGGAAACACCACGCTCACCATAGATGACTATCCCATCTCCTTCTGCGCCACGGAGACAACACGTGAGCCGGGTATCAACAACATTTCAGTGAACACCGATGTGGACAAGGGTGTGCGCTTTGACACTGATACGTATAACCATGACTATACCGATGCTGAGAGCAATACGGTGAAGCGTATGCACAATGCCTACGAATTCTATAAGATAAAGAAATACAGTCTGTTAGCGCGTGGAGGCATGGAGTACAAGGACTATAACGCCCTTGTCGCGAGTGATGCCCTCACTGCCGATGACATGGCGAAGGTGAACCGCACATTCGACGGCAACGACTTCATCGACATCGGAGCGAGAGCCATCGGCAAACTGGTGCTGCCAGTGGCTACTACCAACAATCTCATGACCCGCATCTTTGTGGTGAAAAACGAGGAGGACGTGGCTACTACATCCGTCGAGGTGATGCAGAACCAGACTCAAAGTGACTACTATAAGCAGGAAGGCTCGTCGTTTGCCTATCCCATGCGTTATCTCGACGATGCATTGGAGTATGTGAGGGACGCGCGTAAGCTGAAGGACACAAATGGAAACTATACAAACAAAGACAAGAAGTTTCAGATTGTCCTTAGTGGCGGAACATATTACCCTATGCGTAACATTAAGGGAGAATATGTAAATAGCCGCGGACGTACTTATCTCGTGCCCGAAGGTGTGACCATAGTAGGCGGTGTAGAGGTAAAGCAAACAAGTTCTGAAAGTGGAGACACGTATTATGGAAACACTTCAGAATCTACGGGCAATACGACATTTAATTATAACAATTCTTCTGTCGTGATTTCCCATCCTGAGATAAAGGACATAATCAAAGGTCGAAAGCTCTCCGACATCAACCACAACAACATTGCCGAACCGTGGGAGATGGCTGTGCAGACCATACTCTCAGGACAGGTGGTGAACTCAAACACTTCGGAGAACGTATATCACGTCATCGCTTGCATAGCAGATGAAAACCATGTGGGCGGACTGCCAACGGCAACGAGGACATACAATGGCGGTGGCAACGGCATCCTGCCATCAACACGTGGCGAGCCTGTCATCATCGACGGTGTGGAGATAGAGGACGGCATGGCAATGGGATATGACGCTAATGCCGTGAACAGTAAGTCAACATATTATAAAGGTGGAGCGATATGCGTGGAGGGAAACTGGACTACAGGCGAACAGTTCCTTAATTCAAATATCGCCCGTCCCGTAGGCTACCGCAGCATACCTCTCGAATTGCGCAACTGCAACTTCCGCAACAACGGAGGTTGCCTTGGTGGCGCCATCTTCACTGACAGCGAGCTGAAGGTCTTTGCCTGCAATTTCGTGCAGAACTATGCCAAGGTGGTGACTGAGACAGTGGGGGATAACAACGTGACATACTCAGGACGTGGCGGAGCCATCAACGCCAGCTACAACACCATAATAGTGAACTCGCTGTTTGCAAACAATGAGGCTGACACATCTCCTTCACTTGACGGGGGCGAGCAGACTGGTGTGGGCGGTGCTGTGCTGCTTGGAGAGTATGCCTCGCTACACATGATCAACTGCGACGTGGTGCGCAACCTTGCAAACGGTTATCCTGCCGTTTATTGTTATTCAGCAAACAAGGGCGGAAAATCAACGGACACCGAACTTGTGAAGAATAATCCGCACAAGATTGTCAACTCCATATTCTGGGGTAATGAGGTGACTGGAGACCAGAGAATGAACATGGTTGCCAACTTCACCTTGGATAATGCAAACTCTTCAAAGAACGCCGAGATGTTGTGGTTCTGCGCTTACGAACAAGGCAAGGGCAATGCTCCGGTGAACTCAACAAACAAGATTGACTACCGACTCCAGACATATACCGGATTCGGAACGTATATCCCTAAGTTGTGGACAGGAGACTATAACAAGCTCGGCAGCGACAACGAGTCGATAGAGAAAGTTGCAGGCACAAATCCCGATACAGATGCAACAACAGGTCTTAACCCCGTGACCTGCAACATCATAATCGACTCAGAGAACGACGCCATCAACGGACCTAACTTCATCAATCCGTCGTCGAAGGCGGGAAGGGCAGGATATTACACCTCCGCCGACTGGATGATAGGACGTATCAACAACCTCGTGGATAACGGATGGACATTCCTACAGCAAGACTTGACAGGGGAAGACCCAACGTTTGTATATGAAATGGTTGATGGGAAGAATCAGGTAAAAGGTGCCGGTATTTATCGCCGCACGGCTTACGACTATGACAATGTGAACACAGAGGAGACGGCGGTGCCCATAGGTAACGACGAGTATATGGCATACGCCGACGGTACGGGCAAGGCTATGCTCCGTATATCCACCGACCCCAACCCTACGCACCACCAGACTTACATCGACCTCGGTGTGTATGAATACCAGCACGTGAAGCTCGACCCGGCGGAGGAGGACGGTCATATCGATGTGCTGTGGGTGACGCAGCAGGAGAGAATCAGTGCATCTGTGGCTGACGGCAAGACGTGGGCAACGGCTACGAGTGACGTGCAGCGTGCCATAGAGACGCTGCTTGCCTCGCGCAACGGACACGACAAGGAGATACGTATGCTCGAAGGACAATACCAGCCGGTATATACCATCAACAACAACCTCGGCTTCACCATCACAACGGATATTAACACGGGTGTGGTTCCGCCCGACTGGAATGGAATTAGCTCAGAGGGTGTAAACTCGCTTACCATCAAGGCAGGATATAGCAGTTCGGTGGAAGGTCTTTATGACATAAGCCAATATCCCGCGTATATGTTCGCATCTGAGCGTTCGGGTGTCGATCAGACTCTACTCGGACACGTATTCGTGATTGGGGATATAAGGCAGAGGATATCTTCGGGTAACTCGTCGAAAGTTGTAAATACCGAGGTGAAGGATTATGTCGTGCCTGTATTCCTCAAAGGACTGACATTCTGCAATGTCCGCTCTATGGTGCATGAGGAGACCGACAAGGATAAAGGCATCACCAATGGCGGAGCGGGAGTGTATTACAAGGCACAGTACAAGGTCGATGAATCAGGGAATACTGTCTTTGCCGATGCTCCAAAGGTGAGCGAGGTGACTTTGGAAGGAGACAAAAAGATGTATAAGATTGGAGATATTGGCACTGAGATTTACAAGCTCACTATGAACCAGTGTGACTTCCGCATAAACGGCAAGGAGGGGGAGACCAACATATCCCCTGCCGTCACCATAGGAAAAGGTGGAGGAGAGGCTCTCGTCTATAACTCCGTATTCCACAGTAACCTCGGCGACCCGCTTATTGCCTACGACACCAAGGTGCTCAACTGTACATTCGCACTTAATAACGGTATTGTGAATTTGCAGAACAGCGGCATTGGCTCGTATTGCTCTGAATTGCACAACTCCGTACTGTGGCAAAACAAAGTTAATGACTATGGCAATTCGTTTATTAATGGGAAAAGTGAACGTATGACATATAACGCCATAACTGCTCTTTCGGCAGATGACTCAAATAATAACACTTCATTGTCAACGGACAACAACAACGTGCTATTAGGCCCGAACTTCTTCGACCCGGCAACAGCGGCTGCTGACAGTTGGGCTAAGGCCTTGCGTGACTTCCGGGTCAACCCGAGCGCAAAGATTATCGGTAAGGCATCGCCTAAGAAATATGTGGAACTCGTGAAGGACCTCACGGGAAGGTATCCATTTAAGACACGTCTGTCGGGCACTAATGGTGATACCAATGAAGACTATGCCGACATGGTGAAGCAGGACTTCGACCTTGCCAATAACAGCCGCTATTACGGCTCTGCCGGTATGGAGCGAGGTGCATACGAATGTATCGCCACTCTGAGCCGTGTGTTGTATGTCAATCCCGAACGTGTGTCGTCAAGTGCCGACTACAACGGATTCTCATGGGAAAAGGCATATACCAAGGGCAATCTCCAGAAAGCCATCGATGCCGCAGCTGTTTATTCTGATGTCCTTAATGGCGAAGAGTCATATGTCTTTGTCAAGGGTATGGCTACATCCACAGGTGAGACCATCACCATGCGCAACCACGTAACGCTTTATGGAAGTCTGCCGTCAACATCCGCTATCAATATGGGAGTAGAGGAGACAACGCATGATGACGGAAGCAAGTCATACGAAGACACTAAGATTGAAACATATATCAAGGCTATGGACGCCGACCGCGACGGTATGGCTTCTTCTTATTCCAAGCATACTATCGTGAATGGTGTAAAATCGGTGGAGCCTTTAACCTACTGTCTCTTCGACGGACTTGAGATAGGCAGCGGAGATAACAACTCTGCCAATGTCGCTACATCGCCCGTGGTGGATATAAAGCAAGGCAATGTGGCCCTGCGCAACTCCATCATTGCCAACAATGAGATTACTGCCACTGACCAGCCGCTCGTCAAGCTACAGTCGGGACTGCTCTACAACACGCTTATACGTGACAACACGATGCCCACAGCCTCCACCTCAGACCTTGTCGATCTCGGCTCCGGCGGCTATATGCTCAACTGCACAGTCGTAGGAGGTGGCTTGACTCAAGGCTCTACCGCCTCACACGCCATTAATAATATAATGTATAAGGAGACAGACGCAGCCATGCCTTTCGCTCCGTATTTCCGTCATTCTTCTACGGCTTATCATAGAGAGATACCTGCGGAGGATGTAAGCAACCGCAACCTCTGGTATCAGTTGCATGAGAGAACTACTAATATTGAGGGAGG
>JALERP010000122.1 GCA_022764085.1 Prevotella sp. | reverse complement strand
GGTCGCTAGGAGGAGTTTCCTTGAGCGGTAGCGAAAAAAGCCATTAGTTTAGAGCCTTGGATATAAGCGCAAATACATTTGGCTTAACTCCTTAACTCCTTAACTCCTTAACTACCAATAAATTTCCTTACTTCCGAAAGTTGAGTTATATAATCCTTCTTCATTTCCTTTTGACAGGAACATCGTGCCCCCCAACCACTCGGTTCGGGGTTCTTCCCGGTCTAACGGGTGCCAGCGAGTCACCTGACCCGAGCTGTCTAACTCCACCACCGACTTGCCTAAACTCGTCCCGTCGGGAAGCACCAAATGGTGGACGCCTATCTTGCGTGACATTGGATTCATTCTTGTGAAAGCGAACAAATTGTATATCGTCTATAAACATCAGTTTTACTGTCTCTGACTCATCGTTGCCCCTATTGAGATAAACAAACCCTCGTATTGACTTGATGTCGTGTTTGATACATTCCGATACCCTCAACTGGGCATATCCTGATACGCCCACAGACGTGCGGAACGTGGCGATACTGTCGTTTGAATACCTCACAGCAAGATAAGCCGTGGCATCCTTGGTCCCTTGTTGATACAGATAATTTGCATAGAATGACATCATAAACGAGTCACCCTTGTGATACGACGTGTCGGCCTTCAGTTCAATGTCAAAACGGTTATAGGGTGGAGCCGGAGTCAGCATAACGCTTGTGGCCCCCCGCCAAATATTGGCAGTGTCACCATTAGCCGAATAGCGTGTCATCGAACTTCTCATGCCGTTGGAACTTACCCCGAGCGACTTGCCATAGTCCACCATACGGTCGTTGACACGATTGTATATCTTGGCAAAGTCCTCGGCATGACCATAATAATACACCAACGACGAGTCGAACTCCGCCTCCGTGACACCGTGTTTCTTCAGCACTGCATTGTAATACAAGGTGCGCAAATATGGTGTTGTCCCTTCAACAGAGGGCTTTGTCGCCATCTCGCGCGACAGATAATAGTCGAACAGGATATCCTCCATGTCATCAGGCTGTATCACGTCGCCCGGCACACTTGGCTTGCATCCTATGAGCAGCATAACGCATAAGACAGCCCAAATCACTATGTGCAGTTTCTTTCCCAACTTCTAAATTCTAATTTCTTATTTCTCAATTCAGATTTCTCAATTCTTCTTCAACAGTTTCTCCAACGACACCTCAGAGACCTCCTTGCGATAGAACAGCACCATCCATATCACACCTACAGAAATGCATGCATCGGCAAAATTGAACACAGGACTGAAGAATATGAATTCCTCACCTCCCACCATCGGCACCCACACAGGCCATGTGGTCTCGATAATGGGGAAATAGAACATATCCACCACCTTGCCCATCATAAATGAAGAGTAACCTTCGCCGATTGGCACTAATGATGCAGAATGCACTATCGTGGATTCCTCGAAAACCAGACCGTAGAACATACCGTCGATGATGTTGCCAAGCGCGCCTGCCACTATCATCGACAGACATACGATAAAGCCTGTTCGCGCTCCCTTGGATGCGACACGGTAGGCATACAGGGAGATGACTCCCACAAGCAACACGCGCAATATGGAAAGAAGCAGCTTGCTGCCTATCTCCATACCGTAAGCCATACCGTTGTTCTCAATAAAGAGAATCTTGAACCAACTGAACACGGGAATACACTCGTGAAGGGTCATGTTGGTCTTTACGGCTATCTTTATCGTCTGGTCAATGAGCAGAATGGCCAATACGAGAAGTATCACCATCCTGCCTCTTTTTACCTTGGTAGGTCTTATTGTCATTTCTTCCTGTTGAGTTTCGACTCCACGCTGAGCGTGGCATGAGGTACTGCTCTCAGTCGTTCCTTCGGTATCAGCTTGCCGCTAATGCGGTCGATGCCGTAGGTCTTGTTCTTGATGCGGATGAGAGCCCCCTCCAAACCTTGAATAAACTTCTGCTGGCGGTTGGCGAGCTGTATCAGCTCCTCCTTGCTCTGTGTGGCGCTGCCCTCCTCCAATACCTTGTAGGTAGGCGACGTGTCGTCACAGTCATTACCATCAGCATTCATCAACTGCCTCATCATCTCGTCGTAGTCTCTACGGGCAAGGCGCAGTTTCTCGTCGATAATCTGCTTGAACTCCTCGAGTTCTGCATCTGAGTAGCGTGTCTTTTCTTCCATAGTAGTTGTATATTTAATATTATTGAACACAGAGACACTGAGGCACGGAGTTTTAAATTTCTTTGTTTTCTGAAAAGTACAGAGATTTAGTATTTAATATCTCTGTTCCTCTGCAACTCTGTGTTTTGATTTCTAATTCTTAATTACTAAGATTTTCGCCTTGATATCATCAAGTTCCACTTCTGCTCCTTCATTATCAGCGAGCACAATCTCGTCGGCAAGCACTTGGGTCTTGATATATTCGGCATAGCTTTCCACTGCACTCTTGATAGCGTCGTCAGGAGTGATGGTCACCTTGATGCGGTCGGTGATTTCCAATCCTCCGTCCTTGCGCAGGTTCTGTATGCGGTTGATAAGCTCGCGTGCCATTCCCTCGTTGCGCAGTTCGTCGGTGAGTTCCACCTCAAGTGCCACTGTCAGGTTGCCCTCATTGCTCACGAGCCATCCGGGTATATCCTCGCTGATGATTTCCACGTCAGCTGCCTCCACAACGACCTCGTCGCAGTCAACGGCTATCTTTATGCTGCCATTGCGCTCAAGTTCGGCGATGCGCTCCTGAGAGAGTGCGTCCATGGCGGCGGCAATGCCCTTCATCATCTTGCCAAACTTCTTTCCCATCGTGCGGAAGTTGCACTTAACCTTCTTGACGAGGATGCCCGAGCCTTCCACAAAATTTAGCTCCTTTACATTTACCTCGTTAATAATCAAGTTTTTAACAGCTTCTATATGACGCTTTTGTTCATCGTCAATAGCAGGTATCATTATCTCCTGAAGCGGCTGGCGCACCTTGATGTTCACCTTACGTCTCAGGGCAAGCACCATTGATGTTATCTTCTGCGCCATACCCATGCGCTGCTCCAAGTCCTTGTCGATATAGGTTTCGTCGGCCTCGGGGAACTTGGCGAGGTGTACAGAGCATACATTGTCCCTGCCCGTTGCCTTGGTAAGGTCGAGATAGAGCTGGTCGGCATAGAACGGTGCAAACGGCGCAAGCAGTCTTGCCACAGTCTCTAAACAGGTGTATAGTGTCTGATAAGCCGACAGCTTATCCTGACTCATCTCCTTACCCCAGAAGCGCTTGCGGTTGAGACGCACGAACCAGTTACTGAGGTCGTCGTTGACGAATGCGTCGATAAGACGCCCTGCGCGTGTCGGGTCGTAGTTCTGCAACTCCTTGTCAACACCCTTCACAAGCGAATGGAGCACCGACAATATCCAGCGGTCAATCTCGGGACGCTCTGCCAACGGCACTTCGGGCTGCGAATAGTCGAAGCCATCGACATTGGCATATAGGCTGAAGAAGGAGTACGTATTATATAATGTGCCGAAGAATTTGCGTCTCACCTCATCCACTCCCTCTGGGTCATACTTGAGGTTGTCCCAAGGCTCGGAGTTGGTCATCATATAGAAACGCACCGGGTCGGCACCGTATTTCTCAATCTGGTCGAACGGGTTAACAACGTTGCCCACATGCTTCGACATCTTGTTGCCCTTGGCGTCGAGTACAAGACCTGAAGAGATAACGTTCTTGAATGCCACAGAGTCGAACACCATCGTTGCTATGGCATGCAGAGTGAAGAACCATCCACGTGTCTGGTCAACTCCCTCGTTGATGAAGTCAGCAGGGAATGCCTTGCCCTCGTCAATCATCTCCTTATTCTCAAACGGATAGTGTATCTGTGCGTAAGGCATCGAACCGGAGTCAAACCACACGTCGATGAGGTCGCTCTCGCGCTTCATCGGCTTACCGCTCTCGCTCACGAGCACGATGTTGTCAACATACGGGCGGTGTAGGTCTATCTTGTCGTAGTTCTCCTGCGAGTAGTCGCCTGGAATGAATCCATTGTCTTTCAATGGGTTGCTCTGCATCACTCCGGCAGCCACGGCTTTCTCTATCTCGTCGTAGAGTTCCTGCATACTTCCAATGCACTTCTCCTCACCGTCCTCATTGCGCCAGATAGGCAACGGAGTACCCCAATAGCGCGAGCGCGAGAGGTTCCAGTCGTTGAGGTTCTCAAGCCAGTTGCCGAATCGTCCTGTACCAGTAGATTCCGGCTGCCAGTTGATGGTCTTGTTCAATTCGAACATTCTCTCCTTCTTGGCAGTTGAACGGATAAACCATGAGTCGAGAGGATAATAAAGCACCGGTTTGTCGGTACGCCAGCAATGCGGATAATTGTGCACATGCTTCTCAATCTTCCATGCAGTGCCCTCCTGCTTCATCTCCAAACAGATGACGATGTTAAGGTCTTCAGCCTTGGCGGCAGCCTTCTCGTCATACTTTCCGTCGATGTTGAATTCGGGTTTGTATGGGTTCTTCACATAGTCTCCCGCATGATGTCCGTAGGCGGCACTGTCCACGCAAGCGGCAATGAAGTTGTTGTCGAGTTCCGCCTCCACATAGTATTTTCCCTCAAGGTCAACCATCGGACGTGTCTCACCTTTTTTATTTATAAGGAAAAGCGATGGGATATGGGCGTCCTTTGCCACCTTGGCGTCGTCGGCACCGAAGGTCGGGGCGATATGCACAATACCCGTACCGTCATCTGTCGTGACATAATCGCCGGGGATAACGCGGAATGCACATTCCTCCATCTCCACAAACTTGTCCTTGCCTGTTTCAGAGGCGAACACCTTCTCGGGGTGCTCCGCAGCGTATGCAGTTGCATACTCAGGAGCGAGGTCGCCCAACTTCAGGCAAGGCTTCACCCAAGGCATCAGTTGCTTATACTTGTATCCAACAAGTTCCTTACCGGTATATTCAGCCACAACACGATATGGCACGACCTTGTCGCCATGCTTGTATGCCTCCATATCAGCATCCTTGCCCTCGGGCTTGAGATAAGCGTCGAGGCGCGACTCAGCCATTATGACAGTCATCTTCTCGTCATTGTAAGGATTATATGTCTCCACTGCCACATACTTGATGTTCGGACCGACACAGAGGGCTGTATTAGAAGGAAGAGTCCATGGAGTGGTTGTCCATGCGGCAAAATACGGTTTTCCCCAATTTGTCCATTTAGCGTCGGGATTGGTTATCTCGAAGAGGGCAGTACACGTGGTGTCCTTTACGTCGCGGTAGCATCCCGGCTGGTTGAGCTCGTGGGATGACAGACCGGTGCCTGCACCGGGTGAATAAGGCTGGATGGTATATCCCTTATATAGCAGTCCCTTGTCGTAGAGCTGGCGCAGCAGCCACCACAAGGTCTCTATATACTTGTTGTCGTATGTGATGTACGGATGGTCGAGGTCCACGAAATATCCCATTTCCTCGGTGAGCTTACGCCACTCGGCAGTAAACATCATCACGTTCTCACGGCACTTGCGGTTATAGTCCTCAACAGAAATGTACTTGTCTGAGTCGTGGTTGTCAATGTCGGCCTTGGTAATACCCAATTCTATCTCCACCCCCAGTTCCACTGGCAGACCATGGGTGTCCCATCCTGCCTTGCGGTGAACCTGGTATCCCTTCATCGTCTTGTATCTGTTGAAAGTGTCCTTAATGGCGCGTGCAAGCACATGGTGAATTCCCGGATGTCCGTTAGCAGAGGGAGGCCCCTCGAAGAATACGAATTGTGGACATCCTTCACGTTCATCTATAGTCTTGTGGAACACGTCGTTAGCGTTCCACTGCTCAAGTATGTCTTTATTCACTTGAGTCAAATTCAAGCCATTGTGTTCGGCAAATTTCTTAGCCATAATTATTCTTATCGTTCTATGTTATTTATTCCACTTATTTTCAGGCACCTCGTGGTCACCTGCGTTTTATAGCGTGCAAAGATAACACTTTTTTTTGGTCTAACAAAATAAATAACTTTTTTTAAGTGTAAATCAGCAGATAATCGGCGAAATGTTTGGTGAAATGGGAAAATGTTAGTATATTTGCGGCGATAACTGGTCAATGTGACCTAAGTATGGATTAATAACTTTTTTGACCTATGAACATTCCATTTGTATTTTGGCTTGTGCCCATAGCCTCTCTAGTGGCTTTGGCAATGGCAGGCTACTTCTTCCGCCAGATGAGGAAGGAGGATGAAGGTACTCCGCGGATGATTGAGATTGCGGAGTTTGTAAGAAAAGGTGCCATGGCTTATCTGCGACAGCAGTATAAGGTGGTTACCATTGTTTTCATCGTTCTTGCCGTGGTGTTTGCATTTATGGCATACGTGCTGAAGGTGCAGAATCCATGGGTGCCGTTCGCATTCCTCACGGGAGGATTCTTCTCCGGATTGGCCGGCTTCTTCGGTATGAAGACCGCTACCTACGCTTCCGCCCGCACTGCCAATGCAGCCCGAAAAAGCCTCAACAGCGGACTGAAGGTGGCATTCCGTTCGGGTGCCGTTATGGGCCTTGTCGTAGTGGGTCTTGGACTTCTCGACATAGCCATCTGGTTTCTCGTGCTAAGCTATTTCTACCAAGGTTCCAGCATGGCTCTCATAACCATCACCACCACTATGCTTACATTCGGTATGGGTGCATCCACACAGGCCCTGTTTGCACGTGTGGGTGGTGGCATATACACCAAGGCTGCCGATGTGGGAGCCGACCTCGTGGGAAAGGTCGAGGCGAATATTCCCGAGGACGACCCGCGCAATCCCGCCACCATTGCCGACAATGTGGGTGACAATGTGGGCGATGTGGCTGGTATGGGAGCCGACTTATATGAGAGCTACTGCGGTAGTATTCTTTCTACAGCCGCTCTCGGAGCCACGGCTTTTGCCATGAACATCGACATGCAGCTCAAGGCCGTGGTGGCACCGATGATTATCGCCTCGGTGGGCATTTTCCTGTCGCTGATAGGCATTTTCACAGTGCGCACCAAAGAGGATGCAACCATGCGCGACTTGCTCCGCTCGCTCGGTCTTGGCACCAATGTGTCGGCAGGACTTATCGCTGTCGCCACATTCATTATCTTATATCTCCTTCAGATTGAAAACTGGCTCGGCGTGTCGTTTTCGGTGGTAAGCGGACTTGTTGCCGGTGTGGTAATCGGACAGGCTACGGAATATTATACAAGTCATAGCTATAAACCCACGCAGAAGATATCAGAAGCATCGAAGACTGGTCCTGCCACTGTCATCATACAGGGTATAGGCACTGGTATGATCTCCACCATGATTCCTGTGGTCACGATATCCGTAGCCATCATGCTTAGTTATCTCTTTGCCAATGGTTTCAACCTCTCGATGACTGCCGCAAGCATATCCATGGGACTTTACGGTATTGGTATCGCTGCCGTAGGTATGCTCTCCACACTTGGCATCACACTTGCCACGGATGCCTACGGCCCTATTGCCGACAATGCCGGCGGTAATGCCGAGATGAGTGAATTGGGAGAAGAGGTGCGCCATCGCACGGACGCCCTTGACGCCCTGGGCAACACCACTGCCGCCACAGGCAAGGGCTTTGCCATTGGCAGTGCCGCCCTTACAGCCCTCGCCCTGCTCGCCTCATACGTGGAGGAGATAAAGATTGCCATGGTGCGTGCTGTTGAGGAAGGTCAGTCGTTTGTAGATGCAGCAGGCAATGTGTTTAATCCCGCCACTGCCAACATGCTCGATTATATGAATTATTTCCAGGTAAACCTGATGAATCCCAAGGTGCTTGTGGGAGCCTTCATTGGTGGAATGGCAGCATTCCTCTTCTGCGGTCTCACGATGGGGGCCGTAGGTCGGGCCGCCCAGACTATGGTTGAGGAGGTGCGCCGCCAGTTCCGCGAAATCAAGGGCATACTTGAAGGCAAGGGCACTCCCGACTATGGGCGCTGCGTTGAGATAAGCACACGTTCTGCCCAGAGGGAGATGATATTCCCGAGTCTTCTTGCCATAGCCATTCCCATTGTTGTCGGACTATTGCTTGGTGTGGCAGGAGTAATGGGATTATTGGTAGGCGGTCTTACTGCCGGTTTCACCCTTGCCGTGTTTATGGCCAATGCCGGTGGAGCATGGGACAACGCCAAGAAAATGGTTGAAGAGGGCAACTTCGGCGGCAAGGGTTCTGAGTGTCATAAGGCAACAGTGGTAGGTGATACAGTGGGCGACCCGTTTAAGGACACAAGCGGTCCGTCGCTCAATATCCTCATCAAACTGATGTCTATGGTGAGCATAGTGATGGCAGGACTTGTGGTAGCATTCTCATAAATTGCGCCCACACTATTCCATGTTATCTCATCCAAATGATTCTATTGATATAATAACTACGATTCAAATACCGCAATCTTGCGGTATTTGAATCTAAAAAGAGAGGGACACTATGTATGCTCCCCGATGCCCTTCTCTCAATAATTTACTCAACTTTCGGAAGTAAGGAAATTTATTGGTAGTTAAGAAGTTAAGGAGTTAAGGAGTTAAGCCAAATGTATTTGCGCTTATATCCAAGGCTCTAAACTAATGGCTTTTTTCGCTACCGCTCAAGGAAACTCCTCCTAGCGACCAAAGGGAGCAATAACTCCTTAACTCCTTAACTTCCAAAAAGTTAAGCAAATGCGAAACTTGAATCTCTTAAACTCTGTGGTTTAAAATAACTTCCGAAAGTCAATTAGGAATTAAAAGGGAGCAAGACTTAAGTTTTTCTCCCTTTTTCTTTGTCCTTTCATTTGTAATTTGTAATTATGCCAGCTGCATCTCTTTACCCAATGCGTGAATAACACACTTTAGATTAGAAAGACGTTCAGGGGTTGGAACTGCGATACCATAAATATATTTTGCCAATAAGTTTTTGTTGATGTCCATAGCATTGGCCACC
>JALERP010000178.1 GCA_022764085.1 Prevotella sp. | reverse complement strand
AAGCCCTTTGCCTCGTCGGCGGTCCAACCGGTCTGTGTCTCGCCATATTCGCCGAGCTTTGACTTTGTGAGGTCGTTGTCTGAGTCAATTCCCACAGTCTCAAAGCCGTAAGGGCGGAGCTTGAGGATGGCTGTGCCGGTTACGTTGCGCTGTGATGAGACAAGCATGGCCTCAATGTCTGGCATCACCGGTTCGAGATACTGGCTCTCGTGCAGGAACATGCCATACCAGTTTGCCACTTGGTCCTTCCAGTACTGCTGCCACTTGCTCAGAGTTGACTTCTCCAAGAGTCGGTGAGCCTCGATGATGAGCTTCGGGGCTGCAGCCTCAAAGCCCACACGTCCTTTGATGCCGATAATGGTGTCGCCCACGTTTGCGTCGCGTCCGATGGCGTAAGAAGCTCCAATCTCCTCTATCTTCTGAATGGCGGCTACCTTGTCGTCAAACTTCTCGTCGTTGACAGCCACAATCTCACCCTTGTCAAATGTTATTTTCAGTGTAGCCTCCTGTTCCTTTGCGGTTACATGCTTGAGATAAGCCTCCTCGGGCAGTCCTTGTGTCGGGTCGAGCAGTTCGCCGCCGCAGATACTTGTTCCCCAAATACCTACGTTATATGAATACTTCAGCTTTGTGAAGTCGGCAAAGAATCCATGTTCGTTGAGGTAGTCCACCTCTTCCTTACGCGTGAGTTTCTTGTCGCGGGTAAGAGTGATGATTTCCACTCCGGGAGCCATTACAAGGAATGTCATGTCAAAACGAATCTGGTCGTTGCCTGCTCCCGTAGAACCATGAGCGATGGCGTCTGCACCAATTTCCTTGGCATAGCGTGCGATGGCAATAGCCTGGAATATACGTTCGGATGACACAGAGATGGGATAGCAGTTATTGCGGAGTACATTGCCGAAAATCATGTATTTCAGCGACTTCTCATAATACTCATGAGTAACATCGAGGGTTACATACTCCACTGCACCGAGCTTGTATGCGTTCTCCTCGTTTTTCTTCAACTGTTCGTCGCTGAATCCGCCAGTGTTGGCGCATGCAGCATAAACATCATAACCTTCCTCCTTGAGTTTCATCACAGTGTAGGAGGTATCCAAACCGCCTGAAAAGGCTACTACTACTTTCTTTTTTGCCATATCTTGTTATATTTTATCCTTGTTTTATTATTATTGCTATTTAATGATATGTTCCGCTATTCTTCCAGTTTCTTGATTCTGTCAAGCACGTCCTGTGGTATCTTTGCCGGCAGATGCTCTTCGGGGTCGTAGAGCATAGCGGTGCAGATGCAGTATTTGCGGTCGGTGCGATGCAGCACATCTACATTGATGCATCCCTCGCAGCCGCGCCAAAAGGCCTCGTCGTCGGTGAGGTCAGCGAAAGTTACAGGCTGATAACCCAATTGTGTGTTCATCGTCATCACTGCAGCTCCGCTCGTCAAACTGAATATCTTGGCGTGTGGCCAACGTGTGCGTGCGAGAGTGAATGTCATGTCCTTGATTTTCTTGGCCACTCCCAATCCTCTGAAATCAGGATGAACGATGAGACCGGAGGTGGTGACATACTGCTTGTTGCCCCAAGTCTCGATATAACTGAATCCGGCGAACCGGTCGCCACTGAGAGCTATCACAGCCTTTGCCTCCTTCATCTTGGTGGCGAGGTATTCGTGGGTGCGCTTTGCGATACCAGTGCCGCGCACCTTGGCGGCATCAGCGATAGTCTGTAAAATGGTATCGACATACTTCTCATGAGAGGGGTCGGCTACCAATACAGTTATGGTCACCCCCTGTCCCCCGGCGGGGGCTGTTGGTGAGTCCCCCCCTTGCCCCCCGGTGGGGGGTGTTAGGGTTTGTCTTTCTGTAGATTCTTCGTTGTCCATTATCTATTATATAATTTATATCCTACTTTATATTATATTTCATATTTTCACATATAGCTAAACCATATTTGGCACCACCTTGCTCAATGCCGATACGACATCACGCTCCTCGACATCCTCCTTCACTACGATAAAGATAGTGTCATCGCCAGCTATAGTACCTAATATATAAGGTATATGGCTATTGTCTATGTTGTATGCAATGCTGCTGGCATATCCTGGACGTGTCTTTATGACGCCCATATTTCCCGAAAAGGCGATAGACAGGAATCCTGGCACACGCATCATTTCCTTCACATGGGCGGGAGTGCTTACGCGCTTGTACATTGTTATATTGGGCAGCACATAAACGTAGTTGCCGTCAACACCAGAAGCTTTCACAACCTTAAGCATTTTGAGGTCGCGGCTCAGTGTTGCCTGCGTCAGTTGGAACCCCTCCTCACGCAGTGCGCCGAGCAGTTCCTCCTGACTTCTCATTGTGCGGCTCGATATTATCATTCTGAGTGTGTCGAGCCTGTCGTCTCTCGTCTTGTTCATTGTATCTTTATTCATTTATGGCTGCAAAGTTATACATATTTATGCAAATACGCAAGCTTTTGCCGTATATTTTTTCATAATAGGTGTAATATTCCCTAATTTTGCCGTATTTCCCCCTGTTTTTGTTGCTATTTGGTGAAGTATTCGTAATAAAAACTTGCTTATTCCAAAAGAAATGAGTAACTTTGCAGCCGCAAAGACATTTAATGAAAAGATTATCATGCAAAATTCAGCTAATATACTAATAACGGGAGCTACCGGATTTATTGGCGGCTTCATTGTTGACAAGGCACTGGAAAAAGGGATGAACGTATGGGTGGCAGTGAGACCTACGAGCAGTCGCAAGTATCTCGCTGACAAACGTATAAACTTCATCCATCTTGATTTCGACGACAAGTTGCAGATGACAGGTGAGATGCAGGGATTGCGCTTCGACTATGTGGTGCATGCCGCCGGAGTTACCAAGTGCATCAATCCCGACGATTTCTATCGTGTAAATACCTTGGGCACCAAAAATCTTGTTGAGACCCTGTTGCAGTTGAACATGCCATTAAAGCGTTTTGTGTATGTAAGCAGCCTGAGTGTCTTCGGAAATATTCGCGAGGAATATCCCCACAAGGATATTATGGACACCGACATTCCCAAGCCAAACACCAATTACGGACGTAGCAAGTTAGAGAGCGAGAAATATCTCGACGAGATGACTGCCAAGGGCCTGCCTTGCATTACACTCAGGCCAACCGGTGTGTATGGCCCGCGCGAGAAAGATTATTTTCTGATGGCAAAGAGCATAAGCCGGCATCTTGACTTTGCCGCGGGATATAAGCCGCAGACAATCACCTTTGTTTATGTGCTTGACGTGGTGCAGGCAATATTCCTTGCATTGGAGAATGGAAGGATAGGGGGCAAGTACTTCTTGAGCGACGGCAGGAACTACAGTTCGAGTGATTTCAGTCAACTCATCTGCAGGGAACTTGGTCATCCGTGGGTGCTTCGCCTCAAGGCTCCGATATGGCTATTGCGTGTCATCACCTTCTTCGGTGAGTATGTAGGAAGGATGACAGGTAGGATTTCCGCTCTTAATAATGACAAGTATAACATAATGAAGCAGCGCAACTGGCGTTGCGACATATCACCGGCAGAAGACGAGTTGGGATTCCATCCGGAATACGACCTCGACTCGGGAGTGAGACAGACAATCAAGTGGTATAAGGATAACGGATGGTTATGATGAAGATAAAGGAATTATTCACGAAAGAAAAGAAGCCCGTCAAGGGACTATTGGCAATAGAGTGGGTGGTGATGGGCTACTTGGTAATCACTACCTTGCTTATGTTATTCACATATACCAAGGTGCATAATCCTGGGGACATGCTTTGGGGTAGGATGCAGATTGTGTTCATGACCATTGCCCTATGGGCTGTATATCGTATGTTTCCGTGTCGTCTCACCCGTTTGAGTCGAATATTGGCTCAGATGGCATTACTTTCCTGGTGGTATCCCGACACATACGAGTTCAACCGCATGTTCCCCAACCTCGACCATGTGTTTGCCTCATGGGAGCAGGCCCTTTTTGGTTGTCAGCCGGCACTGCTGTTCTCTCAATGGCTCTCGTCGCCTGTTTTCAGCGAGCTAATGAACCTTGGCTATTGGTCATATTATCCGATGATAGCCGCCACGGCACTTTATTTCTTCTTCTGGCGTTATGAACAGTTTGGTCGTGCCGCCTTCATCATTCTCACGTCATTCTTTATATATTACCTTATATATATAGTACTGCCGGTGGCAGGCCCGCAGTATTATTATGCAGCCGTGGGCATCGACCGGATTTCCCATGGAGTATTCCCCAATGTCCACGATTGGTTTGCCACCCATCAGGACTGTCTTGCTAATCCCGGTTGGCACGACGGCCTGTTCCATCGCCTTGTCACCGATGCCCATAATGCCGGTGAGCGTCCCACGGCAGCCTTTCCGAGCAGTCATGTAGGAGTGAGCACCATTTTGATGTTGCTGATATGGACAGCGCATAATCGCCGCCTGCTTTTATGGCTCTTGCCGTTCTACGTGCTTCTTTGCCTTTCCACGGTGTATATCTATGCCCATTATGCCATTGATGTCTTGGGCGGTTGGGTGTCGGCTTTGATACTGTTCTTCGGTCTGAAGCTATATTATGACCATTTTTTGCAAAAACAGTGAAAATACCACTTGTGTGCGAACACAATCATTGATTTGCATCAATATAACAACAATATTCATAAAAAAACAAGATAAAAATGATGCGTAATTGAAAAAATTGTCGTACCTTTGCATCGTCAAAAGACAACAAGGGTGTTAGTCAACGACATTAAAGGTGAATAAGAATTTCGATTTAGGATACATCATACTTAGGTTTTTAGTTATAAAGGTTATTAGGTAATAAGATTGATTTGTTTCGTTTGATAGGTTAGTTTTTTTTGGTAAAATATTAGATTGTTTCGGATAACACAAAAGGAGGCCGTGAGGCTGTGAATTTGGTTAATTTATTTTTAAGCAATAGAGCCTGGCGATACGTCGTCAGGCTTTGTTGTATATAAAACGATAACCATTAGAATTTATTAAATTTTGTTATTTCGAGGAGAAAAATTTGGCTGTATCGAAAATAATGCCTACCTTTGCATCGGTTCAACAGGATAGACAAAAAATAAGTAAAGAGGATTCCGACATATCCCTATGTCGGAATTCTAATTTTTTTCTGCCCATTAGAACCGCTAACATTAATAACAATTTAAATAAAATCAAGTAATTATGGCTTACATGTCGCAAGAGGGCTACGATAATATGGTAGCCGAGTTGAAACGCTTGGAAAGCGTGGAGCGCCCTAAGGCATCAGCAGCCATTGCTGAGGCTCGTGACAAGGGTGACCTGAGTGAGAATTCTGAATATGATGCAGCCAAGGAGGCACAGGCTCATCTCGAAGATAAAATCAATAAACTGAAGCTCGCTATTTCAGAGGCAAAGATCATTGACACTTCGAGACTGAGCAACGACACTGTGCAGATTCTGTCAAAGGTAGAGATGACAAATCTTACCACCAAGGCCAAGATGACCTATACCATCGTGAGTGAGAACGAGGCAAACCTGCGTGAAGGCAAGATTTCAATAATGACCCCCATTGCACAGGGCTTGCTCGGAAAGAAAGTGGGAGACGAAGTTGAAATCAAGATACCGCGCGGCACTATCACCTTGCGTATCGAGAGCATCACAATAGCATAATAAAATCCTCATTTATATAATATAATAAGGTATGGACATATTCTCAAAGATTGCTGCCGGTGAAATTCCCAGTTACAAATGTGCGGAGAGCGATAAGTTCTACGCTTTTCTCGATATCAATCCTGTGGCTAAGGGTCACACATTGGTGATACCTCGTCGTGAGGTGGATTATATCTATGACATGGATGATGACGAGTTGGCTGAATATCAAGTGTTCGCCAAGCAAGTTGCTGTTGCCCTAAAGAAGGCGTTTCCCTGCAAGAAAGTGGCACAAGTGGTGCTTGGACTTGAGGTGCCTCATGCCCACATTCATCTCATTCCGATGAACTCTGAAGCAGATGTTGATTTTCGTCGCGAGAAATTAAAGCTCAGCAGTGAGGAAATGACAGCGATAGCGGAGAAAATCAGAAGCAACTTCTGAATTTTATAATTAAGAATTAAGAATTAAGAAAGGGCTGCGCTATTATGTATGCACATATTTTCTTAATTCTTAATTCTTAACTTTTAATTCTTAATTCTTAATTTACACGAACTCCTCCCCGTATTTCAGTTGTGCCTCATTCACGTATTTGCGGATTTGTCCAGAGGTGTCGCCCTTCTTGCAGATAAGCAGTACGTTGTCCTTTTCGGCAACGATAAAGCCCTCAAGACCGTTTAGTACCGCAAGTTTTCCCTTAGGCAGCTTGATAACATTGTCCTTGCAGTTCTCCATCATCACAGTGGAGTCAATAACCACGTTGTCATTGCTATTGCGGCTCAGACATTCGTATATGCTGTGCCATGTGCCGAGGTCTGCCCAGCCGAAGTCACATTTCATCACATATACATCGGGGCAATGCTCAAGCACGGCATAGTCTATAGACAGGTTTGGGAATGAGCCATAGCTCTGTTTGCAAAATTTCAACGCATTGTCAAGAGTTACCCCTCCCTCCATTGTGCCGATAGCATTTGCCACCTCTGGATATACCTTACAGAAGCATTGTCTCAGATACCCCACATTGGCAAGGAACAATCCTGTGTTCCAAAGGAACTCTCCGCTCTGCATAAACATGTTTGCAAAGTCACGTTCCGGTTTCTCGGTGAATGACATAACCTTATAAATGTCCTGAACACCCGAAGGTTCTCCCATCTGTATATAACCATATCCAGGTTCCGGGCGACTTGGTTTCACACCCATGGCAAGTATAGCTTTGCGCTCGCCGACAACGTCAAGACCCTCTTGTACATTCTTGCCAAAAGCGTCGTCGTTGAGCACGAACTGGTCGCTTGGCGTCACTACCACAACCGCCTCAGGATTGCGCTTGGCAATGGTGGCAACAGCCCATGCCACACTTGGTGCGGTGTTGCGGCTGATAGGCTCTGCTATGAGGTTTTCCTCAGCCAATCCGGGCAGTTGCAGCCTCACCATATCGGCATATTCCTTGTTGGTTGTTATGATAATGTTTTCCTTGGGCAATATGTTTGCGAATCGGTCGTATGTTATTTGTAATTGTGAACGGCCAATGCCGAAGAAGTCGATAAACTGCTTCGGATAGCTGTCGCGGCTGCTCGGCCAAAGTCTGCGTCCCTTACCTCCTGCAAGGATAACGCAATAGTCCTTATTTCTTTTTTCCATAGCGATTATTAAATAATATGTGTCCGTTTTCAGCCGCTAAATTACGAATAATAATTGATATGAGCAAATTTTTTGTATTTTTTTGAGTAAATATTTGCCAATTTCAAAAATATGTTGTATCTTTGCACCCGCAAACAGCCCAGATGGCGGAATCGGTAGACGCGCTGGTCTCAAACACCAGTGGAGCAATCCGTGCCGGTTCGACCCCGGCTCTGGGTACTTTATTTATCCCTCAATCTTCTGATATTCAGTAGGTTGGGGGATTATTCTTTGATTTTGCATCAACATTGCATCAACATTTCGGTTTTTTTTCTCAAAAATGGTATCTCCAGCGCATTTATAACTGCCATTTACTTGATATTGTAGTATGATGATTGTTGAGGCTTTTGTTTGTAAGCAGTAAATTGGTATTTTTCATCGTACCAATCATATAACTTACTATTATAGTCCTGCTTTTCTTATTTATACAATATCAAAATAAGCCATTTGTTTTAGATTTAAGGGCTTATAATGTACCAACCTTATAATTTACCCATTGTTACATTTAAATGCAGCCAAATCAAAAAATAATGGCATATTGTGATACCATACCTTTTTTTGCTTATTCATTCATATAGGGATTTAGTCTTCGGGTAATCTTCAATCCAAAATTTACTCGTAACTCATAACTTTTACTCGTAACACCATCACTGCATTACGATGGATTGAGATTGAAAGATAGCATAACAATTCTTATGCTTTTCGTAAACAATAAAAGGGGTAGTGGATTCTACCCCTATACATCAGCCGACAATGCTTTGGCAATTTCAGCCGACAAATCCCACTTGCTTTGCGGTTCATCTTCCAGCTTGTCGATTAACTTCTTAATCTGCCTCTTCCTTGCATCTTTATCTGATTTAGATAATATATCATCAGAAATACTATTTACTTTCGCATAAAGCAGTTTTTTTAATTCTTCTCGGTGCATACCATCTTCCAAAAATGCCAATGCCATTATATCGGGAGTAGTAAGGTCTTTTTTGTTTGTCGGCATTATTATACTTTTCATAGGAATTAATCTTTTATATTGAATATAACAATCTTCTTTGAATGTGGCATACCAATCCGCATTGCATAAATTCTTGATGCGGATTGCCCTGCCATTGTTTAATAGTTCGGGCTTAATGTAATGTACTTCCCATTTAAGATATTGCCCAGCAGGATTCCAGCCGCAATCGGCAATGATGTCTTGCAGGTGCAATCCCTGCTTCATCATTATATTCTTTCCTGCATCATACATTTTCAACTTTTCTGCTTTACCTGCCCACCAAGCAAAATTGCCATTGTCCTTTGCTTTCTCTTCCTTTGTCAGATGTTCAGATGTCGGGGAATAATGGTGGGCAATGTAATCCGATGGCTTGTACGCAACATCACATATTACACCAAATTCAAATTCTTCAATCAAAGCCTCCCACAATGGTAAATGCAGTAGATTTCCGATATGCTTTATGGCTTCAAAAAATTGGTGTTTAGAGAAGCTGAAATTGTGCCCTTGTATGAAATATGAAACACTACCTTTTATCTCCAGTAACCCATTAGCAGGATTAATCCAAACTTCCATTTTCTTGCAGCCATCTAAATAATATCTTAGCCAACCACTTGAAAATACATCGGGATTTTGGAGATTTAAAAAAATCTTCGTATCTTTGCAGTCGATTGGCATTGATGCTCGTATGTAGTCTATCATTGCTCTATCAAATTTTAAATTCCAATGGTGGGGAGTGCCGAAAAGCACCCCCACTTTCATTTTAATCTGCCAATGTATCTACAAATTTCAAACACTGCTTTATATTGTCGGGGTTGTCCCCCATTGCCGGGAAAATTCGTATTTTGATTTTTGTGGAGTCGATTCGATTAAAAATCATCAAATCCCCTACATCTTCTACCTTGCCACTGCAATCTGAAATGCCCACAGTGCCAAATCCCATCAATGCAGGATAGTCTTCGTACTGCCAAATCTGGCTTCTCAAAGTATATGGTTTATTTAGCTTGTAGGGGGATTGTTCATTCTTTTTGAATTTGCCGACAATCTGCCCTGCTATTGGGTGCATTGTATTTCTGCCCTTGCGCTGCACATTGGTAAATTCTTGTTCATTAATTGATAGTCTTTCGGGCAGATTGCCATCACCATCAATCCAATAATAACTTGTCTTAGTACCATCTTTAAGCTGATAGACTTCGGTCTTCATCAGCTTCGTCAAATAATCATCAATCATTGTTACCTCCTTTTTTGTTGATAGTATGTTCAGCCAAGAAAGCCTCCAAACTGCTTTTCCGCACAAGGATTTTTCTACCTATTTGCGCAAACTCCAGCAACCTTTTATCTCGGTAAGATTGCCAAGTTTTAGGAGATACCCCCAGCACTTTTCGGGCTTCTTCACTTGATACCCATTCATCTTCCAATTGTAAGCGTCTCCACGATGACGTATTGCGTTGTCCAAATTAATTGTTTACCTTTGCCGCGTTTTTTAAAAAGGTAACAATGAAAATAGCAGAAGAACGTTATGAGGAGACTTGGAACAGTTATCTTGAGCTTCTCAACAAG
>JALERP010000161.1 GCA_022764085.1 Prevotella sp. | reverse complement strand
ATTGTTGATAAGATTGAGCTTGGCGCGGGCGGAATTGGTCTGTAATACCTTCTCGACAATTCTTTCGGGATATTCATCCTTGTATCTGTCAATAAATGAGTCGATACATCCACAACTGTATTCATTGAAATTCTCCTCAAGTCGCTCGATTGTTCCTCCAGCCCTTGAATAGTCGAAATACATCACCTGATACCTGTTGCGCAGCGGTGTCGGATGTTTGCCTACCCACAGGTCGCCAAACAGCTCGTCGAACCGCCCTGCCATTGCCTTGTCGTAGTATGCCTGCATCATACTTATAAATAGGCTTTTACCAAAGCGGCGAGGGCGGACAAAAAACAGTGTGTCTGGCTGACTTTCCAGTTCAGCCAGATACATTGTCTTGTCGATATAATACAAATTGTCTTCCCTTATCGACAAGAAGTCTGACACTCCGTAAGGTATTTGTCTTATTCCGTCCATTGTGCTAATCTATTAATTTTGCCGCAAAAGTAACAATAAAAAACGACATTGCCAAATGTTTTTCTAATTATATGATAAACATTATCATGCTTTTATCAAAAGTGTATGTCTTTTCCTTTATAAAGGTATGACAGTAGTGATGAGGGCTTGTTACAATTACTCACAAGGCTTGTAGGCAAAGTCGTTTACGGTGCCTGTCTCGGAAGAGAAGCTGATGCCTACCTTGTATATCTTGCGCTTGTCGGCGGCGTATGGCTGGGCATAGCCCTTTTCGTCTATCTGTTTCAAGGCTACTTCCGCAGTGGAGTTAAGCTTGAATTCGAAGATATAGACATAGTCGGGACACTCCAACACGCAGTCGATGCGCCCTTGGCTCGTCTCCTTCTCAACGTAGGTGTCGTACTTGCCGAGAAGTTGGAGGATGAGGTAGAAGGTGTATTGGAAATGACGCTCACACGCCCTTGCGTCCTGCTTGCGCTGGAAGCGGTAGGAGATGTTGGCGAGGAAGCCGGTCAGCTGGAGCTTGAATTTCTCGATGTCGCCACTGCGCAAGGCACGGGTGACGTCGACCAGCCACGAGTTGGAATAGTTCTCGTCGCTGAAATAGTCAGACGCAAGCAGCGCAACCATACCGCTGCGCACCTCCTCGTTGGGGAAGTCGAGACGATAGACATCGAAGGTCGGGTCATAGCCCTTTATGGTCAGGTAGCCGCTCTGATAGATCATGGGCAGTGGCTTTTGCTTTGTTGCCTTGTAATCTACAAACTCTGCGGCAGGGTATTCCTTGCCTGCCAACTCATTGATGTTTTCGTTGTTGTCTGCCAAGAGGCGCATAAGGTATGTCGGGGTGCCTGTGGAGAACCAATAGTTCTGAAAGTCATTAGAGTCGAGGCAGTTTAGTATGCTGAACGGATTGAAGATGTCCTTCAGTTGTTTGCTGAAGTGATAACCGTCATATTTCCGCTTCAGCTTTGCTATGGTTTCTTCCTCTGTCATTCCGTTCATCTCGCCAAGTTCCCTTATCTGATCCTTGAACACCAAGAGAAGTTCTTCTTCGGAGATGCCACAAAGTGTGTCGAAACGGGAGTCGTAGCTGATGTCCTTCGGCTGGTTGAAACCGCTGAATACGCTGACCTGAGAAAACTTAGTCACTCCCGTGAGCAGCACAAACTGCAGATGCTTGTCGGTGAGTTTGAACACACTATAGAATCCCTTGAGAATCTCGCGGTTATAGTCTTCAAGAGTCTTTATATCTCCTTCAGCTACTGGTGAAGGCAAACCAGTGTTCATCACGTCGAGCAGCGGCTTGTCGTATTCGTCGATAAGTACCACAACACGCCTGCCGGTCTTCTCGTGTGCTTTCTTGAAAACGTAAGTCAAACGGTCGCCATAGGTGTTGGCGAGGGGATTCTTGCCATACACCTCTTCTTGCATGGCAACGAAGGTCTCAATGGTTTCCTTTAGCTCCATAGGCGAGGTGAAGTTCTTTCCGTTGAAGTCAATATGGAACACAGGATATTCCTTCCACTCTTTCTCCAGCGAGTCGATGGCAAGTCCGCGGAACAGTTCCCTGCGTCCGAGGAAATAGTTTTCGAGTGTGGAGATAAGCAGGCTCTTGCCGAAGCGGCGAGGGCGGCTGAGGAAATAAATAGTCCCCTTGCTGACAAGCTCATAAATCAATGCCGTCTTGTCAACATAAACGTAACCGTCTTCACGTATTCGGTCAAAGCTTTGTATTCCTATAGGGTACTTCATAATACTTCCTCCATCCTATTTAGTTCCCATCCCACAAACTGCATCACAATTTTGTGCATCTGCGTGCCTTGGCGCAGTGCTTCTACGCGTGGTGCCACGGCATAGCCGT
>JALERP010000039.1 GCA_022764085.1 Prevotella sp. | reverse complement strand
GTTTCCAGCAAAACCAACATGTCAAGAATATCAGTACGACATTTACGCTTGTGTCTATTGATTCAGTATGGCTTTTGCAGGACTGTCTACTGTTTTAGTTTATAAAAAGGAAAAGTGTCTAGTGAAATCAGGAAAAGACATAATATCTGTCTGCATAAAAAGCGGAGTCACAACGGAGTCATAGCGGACTCACATAGGAGGACCAAGCTTAATGTTTTGCTTGATATTTAGGGAAAATCTTCCCGAAATCCATGTGACATGTGACGCTTGGGGTTGATTGGATGGAGTTGAGAGAAGCAAAATAATTGCAAATAATCTGAGAAATGTTTGGAGGAATGGAAAATAGTTTGTATCTTTGCGGCAACATTTAATTATTAATTTATGCTTATGTGGGATTATGGAAGAAAAATTGTCGAATATATATTTAAGAAACGGCGTGAGTGCATTGACTTATGTGCAGAGCTTGAAAGTAGGAGTGAGGCAGATAGCGACCGAAGCGATATTAGAGTGTTTGAGATTGGGCTATCCTCTGAACAATATGGAGATTACGAGCAAGGCACGGGAAATGCAGCGTATGAGAATGAGAGCGCGCGCCTAATTATATAGCTAAGGATAATGAACTTTATGTTACTAAAACACAAATTGATGCTTTAGGGGAAAGAAAGAGATTGCCTTCTGGTGAGAGTCTTGTGTACTTTGACGAAAAGAATTCTCTTGTGTATAAAGTGCGTAATCCATTCGCTAAATCTAATCTGAAACGACTACATTCTCAAGACGTGATTTATGAACATCTTGTGCATAACATGTTATTTCCAAACACAAGATATAAGTTTGTTGGTATAGGAGAAGAATATGGTGAAGTAAGGCTTGTGTTAAGCCAACCTTATATATCTGATAAGTATCCTGTGCCATCAATGAATAGAATTGAATCCTATCTCCAGGATGGGTTAGGTTTGAAGAAAGAGGATAGGTATTATTATGGTAATGAGTGGCTGTCGGTTACAGATGTATCTTACGAGGGCGATAATGTTTTAGCAGATGATGATTGTTTGTTTTTTATAGATCCGATTATTATGTTGAAATGCCCAGCAATTGAGGTTTTAGATCATTATTATGGTTTGATTACGTAATTCATTGAGTCTTTCAAAATAATTTCTGATTTCTATCATCTCGGATTAAGGATTTAGAATGGAAAGCGGCAGAGTGCGGTCTTACACGAGGTAAGACCCTACGACGGCAGGGTATTCGCATGATTAAACTGCAAATAATCAGAGAAATGTTTGGAAGAATGGAAAGATGAAATAATAATTGTCTTCAGAATAACCCTTATGCTACAGTAAAAGATGTGCAGATGAAATTCAAAAGTATGACGATAGATGGAATACAGTATCACATAAAGCGCCTTAAATCAATGGGGCTCTTAAAAAGAATAGGCCCTGACAAGGGTGGATATTGGCAAGTAATGGAAATGCAGTAACTGATAAGATGTATAAAAAGAATACGTTATGTTGACATCATCAATGAATTCAAGCGACCTCCTTCGCATTCTGTCTGCGGATCATGAAAGAATCGTAAGATGGGGACAGTATAGGATAAAGGAGATGAGAAGTGAATTGCTAAGAGGAATGAAAGACAAGATATGGAAGTATTTTGACTATCATACCGATAATGCAGACTATATTATTGTGATACATTGTAATAGGGCGGGCAAATTTGGTATAATAAGATTTGCTTATATCAAAGAGACGAATGAATACTTATCGAAAATACAATGCGTTCCTGGGTATAGCTCAATTTCAGTACATATGCTGCATAGGTATGCCGAAAGGGTTCTAAAAAATAAAGACTTCTCTATTGGGGAAACATTGCTTGCTTTTTCCCAGCAGAACACGTCTATTGTCATATATTATGATGATACGAATTTTGTCGCAGCGAATGGAAAGGGGTTAGTATTGATGAAATATGATGCTCGTCGTGACATAGTATGTATGAAAACCTTCGTTAGTCTTGATATGTTAAAGGAAAGCCAATATTCTGCATGGGAAAAAGTAAATGAAATACTGAAAAGTAAACAAGAGTTCAAATCATTTACAGCCCAACGAAAAGGATTGGTAGGAGAGGAAAAGTGGAAATCTCTGGTGTTTATTGACGATAAGCAAGTTTTATCAAAAAAAGAAGCATTTGAACTATATGCTACTTTTTACAAGGAATAGTGCGGGGAAATAGGCAAGTTATGATGAATAAATTGATAATGAACAAGAAAAACTATATATGAGTAGATTGGACGATTTATATAAGGCAATAGAGACGATGCGGCGTGAGCATCTGTCAACGGCTGACCTTGAGGCAAAGGTGAGCCTCGCGGAAGAAAAAATCATAAGGTAAGCCCCTACGGCAGGGTGGTATTAGCATGGTAAATCTGTAAATAATATGAGAAATGTTTGGAGGAATGGAAAAAGTCCGTATTCACAAGAGCAGACGTGAATACGGACTTATTGTTGATGTGAGTGATTTCTGTTTGTGGCTATTATAAGATTATTACATAACACGAAGAGCCGCCAACAGCTCGGAGTTTTCAGACTTTGAACCGATGGTGATGCGGAGGCAGTTGCCGCACATCGTCACACGGTTGCGGTTGCGCACTATGATGCCTTGCGATACTAGGTAGTCGTAGATATGTTGGGCATCGTCCACCTCAACCAGGAAGAAGTTGGCGTCGGTGGGGTACATCTTCTTGGTGAAGTTGAGGAAACGGAAGGCGTCCATCACCCTCGTGCGCTCCTGCAATATGAGACGAGCCCACTTGTCAACCTCGTAGGGGTCGTTGAGTATCTCCATGGCCTGTAGCTGGGCAAGGAGGTTGATGTTGTAGGGATACTTCACCTTGTTCATCAGTTCAATGATGTCCTTGGATGCAAAAGCCATTCCGATGCGCAGGGCGGCGCAGCCCCATGCCTTGCTCATGGTGTTGAGCACAACAAGGTTGGGATAGCGTGATATCTCATGGCGGAACGGGACTTGCGTGGAGAAGTCGCTGTATGCCTCGTCGATTATGACGATGCCGTCGAAACCGTTGATTACCTTGGTAATCTCGTCGCGGTTAAGGGCGTTGCCCGTGGGGTTGTTAGGCGAGCATATCCATATCAGTTTGGTGTGGTCGTCGGTGGCGGCGAGTAGTTTTCCGGCGTTGAGCTGGAAGCCTTCTTCAAGACATACGGGGCGGTATTCCACATCGTTGATGTCGGCGCATACCTTATACATACCGTAGGTTGGCTCTATAGCCACCACGTTGTCAACCTTGGGTTCGGTGAAGCAGCGATACATCAGGTCGATGGCCTCGTCGCTTCCGTTGCCGAGGAAGATATTATCCGCCGGCACACCCTTTATCTTTGATAGCTTGTCCTTGAGGTCGAGCTGCAGCGGGTCGGGATAGCGGTTGAAGGGCGCGTGATAGGGGTTCTCGTTGGCATCGAGATACACCTTGGCGTTTCTGCCGCTAAACTCGTTTCTGGCACAGCTGTAAGGTGCCAGTTCCCATATATTTTTACGTGTAAGTTCCTGTAATGTCTTCATAAAGAACTAAAAACTTTTATTTTAATTTCTCAATCCTAATACTCATTGCATTGCGGTGTGCATCGAGTCCCTCGGCTGCAGCCATGGTCTCCACTGCGTGGCCGATGTGGCGGATGCCTTCGTCGGTGAGATGCTGGAAGGTAATCTTGCGACAGTAGCTGTCGAGGTTAACACCGTTGTAAGCCACTGCATATCCGTGGGTGGGCAGGGTGTGGTTGGTGCCGCTGGCATAGTCGCCGGCACTCTCGCAGGCATACTTCCCAAGGAATACACTGCCCGCATTGATGACCCTCTCGGCGAGAGTCTCGTAATTGTCGGTTTGGATTATGAGATGCTCGGGAGCGTAGGTGTTGGCGAGGTCGATGGCCTCGTTATCATTGGCTACAACCACTAACTTACTGTTGTCGAGTGCCTTGGCTGCTATCTCTTTGCGGGGAAGCAGCTCGAGTTGACGACTCACTTCGTTCTTTACCTCTTCAAGCTTTGACTCAGAGGTGGTTATGAATATCGCTTGTGAGTCAATACCGTGCTCTGCTTGGGAAAGGAGGTCGGCTGCGATGAAGGATGCGTTGGCGTTGGCGTCAGCAATTACGCACACCTCCGACGGGCCTGCGGGCATGTCGATAGCCACGTCGTGAAGGCTCACCTCCTGTTTGGCTGCCATTACGTATTGGTTGCCAGGACCGAATATCTTATATACCTTTGGCACGGACTGAGTGCCGTAAGCCATGGCGCCGATGGCCTGTACACCGCCAGCCTTGAAGATATGGCTCACGCCGGCAATGCGTGCCGCCACGAGGATGGCTGGATTGACCTTACCCTCGCGGTTGGGAGGAGTGCAGAGCACAATATCGCGGCAACCGGCAATCTTGGCGGGTGTGGCAAGCATGAGTACCGTGCTGAACAGTGGGGCCGTTCCTCCCGGGATATAGAGTCCCACCTTTTCGATGGCGACACTCTTCTGCCAACAGGTGACACCGGGCTGGGTGCTCACTTTCTGTCCGACGAATTTCTCTGACTCATGGAAGGTCTTGATATTGTCGTGGGCAAGTTGTATGGCGGCTTTCAGGTCGTCGTCAACAAGTGTCTCAGCCTCATCCATCTCCGCCTGGCTTACTGCCAAGGATTCAAGTTGGACACGGTCGAATTTCAGTTCGTATTCCTTGACTGCCTCATCACCCCGTGCCTTTATGTCATCAAGCACGGAGCGTACGGTGGCAGTAAGCTGGGAGACGTCGAGATGCGGTCGCTCGACAATCTCCTTCCATTCCTCCCTCCTGGGATATAATATCGTCTCCATTTACAGAATCATTTTTTCGATTGGAGTGACAAGGATGCCCTGTGCCCCCATGTCCTTTAACTTTCCGATGATTTCCCAGAATCGTTTCTGGTCGAGAACTGTGTGGACAGAGCACCAGTCTTCATCCGCCAACGGTATGATGGTGGGACTCTTAAGACCGGGAAGCACGTCGATGATTTCCTGAAGGCGTGCCTTGGGGGCGTTCATCCTGACGTATTTCTTGTCTTCGGCACTGCGTACCGCCTCGAAGCGGAATAGCATTTCCTGGAGGGTCTTGCGCTTCTCCGCGTCCATGTCCTTGTTTCCAATGAGCAGTGCTTCGCTCTGCATGACAATCTCCACCTCGCGCAGGTTGTTGCTCACGAGGGTTGAGCCGCTGCTGACGATGTCGAAAATACCGTCGGCGAGACCTATGCCCGGAGAAATCTCCACACTGCCTGTGATGACGTGAATCTCGGTGTTGATACCGTGCTTATCCATGAAATGTCGCAGTATTCCAGGATATGAAGTGGCAATCTTCTTGCCGTTAAACCACTCAAGTCCGGGATAGTCAATGTCCTTGGGGATAGCCAACGAGAGTCGGCATTTGCTGAATCCGAGGCGGGAGATAATCTCCGCTTCCTCGCCACGCTCTACGAATTCGTTCTCACCTACCACGCCAAGGTCTGCCACTCCGCTTGCCACGCTCTGCGGGATATCGTCGTCGCGGAGATAAAGCACCTCTAAGGGGAAATTTGATGACTGCACCAGAAGGGTGCGCTTGCTTGCGCTGACCTTTATGTCTGCTTCGGCGAGAAGATTCATTGTGTCGTCGAAAAGACGGCCTTTTGACTGTACTGCAATTCTTAACATTTCTTGTTCTTTTTGTTTAATTCTCAAAATTTCGATGCAAAATTAGTGAAAAATATGGTAATATGCAAGAAAATGTGTACTTTTGCACCAAAAATGTAATAAAATTGAGAAATAAGACGCTATTTACAGCCGTTTTGGGCTTTTTTTGGTGCTACACCTTATTTATATTGGAAGGCTGCTCGTCGCGTGTGAAACAGCCGGAACCGATATGGGGCAATGCCGAGGACTCGACTGAATCTGACGCTTTCGACCTAGGACAGATACAGGCAAACGGCGAACTGATAATGCTCACAGTGAGCGGTCCAGAGACGTATTACGATTTCCGCGGGCGTGAGATGGGACAGCAATTTATGCTGTGCCAAAGGTTTGCTGACCATCTCGGAGTGAGGTTGCGCGTGGAGGTGTGCCGTGATACGTTAGAGATGTTGCGCCGCCTTGCCGACGGCGACGGTGATATAGTGGGATGTTTGCTGCGTCCTGCCGACATACGCTTGCCTGATGACTCACTTGCCATGCTCACGTTCTGCGGGGCGGGGGCGGATTCCACCGGTCACTGGGCGGTGATGGGGGAGAACGTACAGCTTGTGACGGCTCTTAGGGAGTGGTATAAGCCCAAGTATATGGCGGAGGTGAAGAAGGATGAGGATTTTATCCTGAGTTCGCGCAGTGTGGTAAGGCATGTATATGCGCCGATGCTCAACAGTGCCGCGGGCATAATCTCAAGGTATGACCATCTGTTTATGACTTATTCGAGGCCAATCAGGTGGGACTGGAGGTTGATGGCTGCACAATGTTACCAGGAATCGACCTTCGACCCTAATGCGAAGTCGTGGGCGGGTGCTCTCGGATTGATGCAGATTATGCCTGGCACCGCATCGCAATTAGGGTTGCCCATGGAGAAGATACACGACCCGGAGAGCAATATCGCAGCAGCAGCCAAATATTTAGGGCTGTTGGAGGCGAAGTTTTCCGACGTGCCGTCGAGGTATGACAAGAAGAACTTTGTGCTTGCGTGCTACAACGGGGGGTATAATCATATTCGTGATGCCATGGCATTGGCGAAGCGTGACGGAAAGGACTGCAAGTCGTGGGATGTGGTGTCGGAGTATGTGCTGAAGTTGAGCCAACCGAAGTATTACCGCGACCCTATAGTCAAATACGGATATATGCGTGGCACGGAAACGGTTGATTACGTTTATCGCATACGTCAGCGATGGAAGCAGTACAGTGGGGTGAGGCAAATAGAACCTGGGGCTGACGTGGTCTCCCCGTCGATACCGCACAGGGCGAAGACAAAGAAGAAGAAATATACGCTCAGTATGAATTAAACATATATATATGAACGAACAAGAAAGAATAATGCAGTTGAGGAAGGAACTGCATGAACATAACTACAGATACTATGTAGAGAACTCGCCGGTTATATCAGACGAAGAGTTCGACATGATGATGCGTGAACTTCAGCAACTGGAGGCGCGCCATCCCGAAATGCACGATGACAACTCGCCGTCGCAACGAGTGGGCAGTGACATCACAAGCGAGTTTAAGCAGGTGGCACACCGCTATCCCATGCTCTCACTTGCCAATACATATAACAGACAGGAGGTGGCAGAATGGTATGAGAGTGTAAGAAAAGGACTTCATGGCGAAGACTTTGAGGTTTGCTGTGAGATGAAATACGATGGACTGTCAATCAGCCTGACATACGAGAACGGCAAGCTCGTGCGCGGAGTAACACGAGGTGACGGAGTGCATGGTGACGACGTGACTGCCAACGTGCGCACCATACGAAGCATTCCGCTTGTACTGGCAGGAGAGGGATATCCCGACAATTTCGAGATAAGGGGCGAGATACTTATGCCGTGGCGAGTGTTTGAAAAACTTAATGCAGAACGTGAGAAAGCAGAGGAACCACTCTTCGCAAATCCACGTAATGCGGCCAGTGGAACATTAAAAAGCCAATCGTCGGCACTGGTTGCGTCGAGAAGGCTTGACGCGTACCTATATTATATGTTAGGCGCCGAACTGCCGTCGGACAGTCATTATGATAATCTTGAAACCGCGCGCCAGTGGGGCTTCAAGATTAGCGAGGGTATGATTAAGGCAAAGACCCTGGACGAGATATATGCCTACATAGACAAGTGGGACACGGAGCGAAAGAACCTGCCAGTAGCCACCGACGGCATTGTGCTGAAGGTGAACTCACTCGCGCAGCAGAGGCAGTTGGGCTACACTGCCAAGAGTCCGCGATGGGCGATAGCATATAAGTTCAAGGCGGAACGGGAGCGCACGCGACTCGTGGATGTTACATTCCAGGTGGGCAGGACAGGTGCCGTAACCCCAGTTGCGAATATGGAGCCGGTGCAGTTGGCTGGCACGATGGTAAAGCGAGCCACGCTGAACAACGAGGACTTCATACGCAGTTTCGACCTGCACTTGGGCGACTACGTCTATGTAGAGAAGGGTGGAGAGATTATCCCCAAGATTGTGGGAGTGGATATTGACAGCCGTGAACCTGGAGCCATGCCAGTGACTTTCGCCTCTGTGTGTCCAGAGTGCGGTACTCCTCTCGTGCGCTATGAGGGCGAGGCTGCCCACTACTGTCCCAACGACACTAACTGTCCGCCTCAGATAAAGGGCAGGATTGAGCATTTCATATCACGAAAGGCGATGAACATAGACAGCCTTGGTCCGGAAACCGTTGACGAATACTATCGCCGAAGGCTGATACGCAATGTTGCCGACCTGTATGACATAGATGTGCAGGATATCAATGGAGACGGAAGCCGCGAGCGTTCGGCACGCAAGATAGTGGATGGCATACAGGCGTCGCGCAACGTGCCATTCGAGCGTGTGGTATTCGCTCTTGGCATACGGCTTGTGGGAGAGACTTCTGCCAAGATTCTTGCCCGCCACTTCAAGAACATCGATGCACTTATGTCAGCCACACTTGACCAACTAACTCAGATAGACGGTATAGGCGAGGTGATGGCAAAGAGCGTGATAAACTATTTCCATACGCCCGAAAATGTTGAGATTGTTGAGCGACTGCGAGCATACGGACTGCAGATGAGCCTAACCGAAGTGCAGTTGTCTTCTGCCACCAATATCCTTGCAGGCAAGACTATAGTCATAAGCGGTGTGTTCCAAAAACATAGCAGAGACGAATACAAGGCAATGATAGAACAGAACGGCGGCAAGAACACAGGCTCGATAAGTGCCAAGACCAGTATGGTGCTGGCAGGTGAAAATATGGGACCGGCCAAGTTGCAAAAGGCTGAAAAATTAGGAGTTAAGATAATAAATGAGGAACAATTCCTCGAAATGATAGCCTTAAAGTGATAAAAAAGGTTAAAAGATGAGGCGTAAGATAAAATTCTTAATTCTTAATTCTTAATTCTTAAAATTTATTAGTACCTTTGCACCCGATTTTCAAAAATAGTTGAATGAAGAATGACAATATAAAGAACCAGTATCGTATCAATGAGCAGATACGTTCACGTGAAGTCCGCGTTGTCGGAGACAGCGGATCTACAGTAGTTCCCACACGCCAGGCTCTTGACATGGCGCGTGATCAGGGTGTTGACTTAGTGGAGATTTCTCCCAATGCCAATCCCCCCGTATGTCGTCTCATCGACTATTCGAAGTTCCTCTACCAGCAGAAAAAGCGTGCCAAGGAGATGAAGGCAAAGCAGGTGAAGGTGGAGGTGAAGGAAATACGCTTCGGGCCACAGACCGACGAGCACGACTACCAGTTCAAGCTCAAGCATGCCAAGGAGTTCCTTGAGGACGGCAACAAGGTGAGGGCATACGTGTTCTTCCGTGGACGTTCAATCCTGTTCAAGGAGCAGGGCGAGGTGCTTCTGTTGCGTTTTGCCAACGACCTTGAGGAATACGGCAAGGTTGAGCATATGCCGTCGCTGGAAGGCAAGAAGATGTTCCTCTATCTTGCGCCAAAGAAGGCAGGCCAGGCAAAGAAGAGCCAACAGGCGCTGGATCGTGAGAAGAAGGCCATTGAGCAGAAAGACACTCGCAAACCTCAGGCAGAGGTAGAAGAGCAGGACATTGAAATCCCCTCAAATGGTGGACTCTTTGCAAATGCCAAGATGAGTGCTGACGCCAAGAAGAAATTGAATATAAAGGAATAAGAAGAAAGTGCGTAACGCCCGGTATATGCGTTGCCACTGTAAAATAAATAACAATTAATTAAAACATTAAAAAAAATGCCAAAAGTAAAGACAAATTCCGGAGCTAAGAAGAGATTCCGCTTCACCGGTACAGGTAAGGTTAAGAGAGCACATGCTTACCACAGTCACATTCTGACTAAGAAGACAAAGAAGCAAAAGCGTAATCTGGTACACGACACTATCGTGGACAGAAGTAACCTCAAGCAGGTACGCGACCTGTTGTGTCTCCGTTAATCCCTATTGTCTAACATTTTAAAAGTAAGAAAACTATGCCAAGATCAGTTAATCACGTTGCTTCAAGAGCAAAGAGAAAGAGAATTTTGAAACTTACTCGCGGCTACTTTGGAGCCCGCAAGAATGTTTGGACCGTAGCCAAGAACACCTGGGAGAAGGGTTTGACCTACGCTTACCGTGACCGCCGCACCAAGAAGCGCAATTTCCGCGCATTGTGGATTCAGCGTATCAACGCTGCCGCACGTCTTGAGGGTATGAGCTACTCAGTGCTTATGGGTGCTCTGAACAAGGCTGGTATCGAGATCAACCGTAAGGTGCTCGCTGACCTCGCCGTTAACAACCCCGAGGCTTTCAAGGCTATCGTAGAGAAGGTTAAGTAATTCGCAATAACCAAGTCTTCGAAGAGACCCTTTCGCAAGAAGGGGTCTCTTTTTTATTATTTTTATTTATGAGAGGAATATTGTTTTTTGTCGCGATGTTTTTGGGTATCGCTAATGTGAAAGGTCAGTCAAAGTTTGTTGATAGGTCTACGGATGTGTTGTGTGTGGTGCCAACGTTATCTGGAGTATGCCTTGCAATTTCCAATGACGATATGAAGGGTGCCGTGCAGTTGGGGTTGAGTTCCGCTACGACACTTGTGGTGAACTATGCCCTTGAGGCAGCTGTCAAGAAGGACAGGCCCGACGGCAGTGGCAGTCACGCTTTTCCAAGTACCCATACAGCATTAGCCTTCGACGGTTCCACTTTCCTTATGAAGAGATATGGATGGAAATGGGGTATTCCAGCCTACGCTGTGTCGGCATACGTGGCCTGGGGGCGCACTTATGCTGATAAGCACGACTGGTGGGATGTGATTGTCGGTGCGGCAATTGGTGCAGGTGCTGCACTTATCTATGCCACCCCCTTCGGCAAAAACACTGAACTGTCCATCTCTCCCGCCTTGTTCGATGGCAACGGCAAGGGACTGTGCGCCTCGTTGAGGTTTTAGAGAATTACAACTCAAATAGATGTGTTACGAGTATCTTCACACCTATGATTAGCAGTACTATTCCCCCGAAAAGCTCCGGACGCAGCCGACGGGCAATGGCATTGCCAAAGTGTATGCCGAGTAGATGACCTGCAATGGCAAATATCACAGATACCATACCGATGACGGTTAGCGGGAATGTGAGGGAAGAAAGAGACTCGTAACCAAGACATGCAAAGGAGATACCAACGGCAAGTGCATCTATGCTTGTAGCTATGGAGAGCATGAGTTGGGTGCGCAGGCGCGAGGGGTTGAAATGAGGATGTTGCTCATCTTCATCCTCAAAAGACTCCTTTATCATCTTGCCGCCAATGAAGGCAAGAAGGCCAAAAGCTATCCAATGGTCAACGGAAGCAAGGTAAGTGCTGAAGAATGATATGCCAAGCCAGCCCGCCAATGGCATGAGAGCCTGGAACAAGCCGAATAGAAAGCTCATACGCAGCATTGGAGCGGCTGTCCAACGTTTCATAATCACACCGCTGACTATTGATACCGTAAAGCAGTCCATGGCAAGAGCCACAGCAAGGAATAGGATGTCAAATGTGTTCATTTATGTTAAAATTGCAAATTTCTTTTGTGGTTTCCAATAAAATTATTAACTTTGCACCCGCAAATACGAGGAGAGTTGGCAGAGTGACCGAATGCGCTGGACTCGAAATCCGGTATACCCTTTCCGGGTATCGGGGGTTTGAATCCCTCACTCTCCGCAAAAAGTCCCTATCAAGTGGCGGTTATGTCGCGCTTGTAGGGACTTTTCTTTTTTCCTTATTTGTATAAATATCTCTTGATACTCTTCTTGGGTGTCTTTTCGAACTCTGTATTCTGTATTTCGATAGAGGACAGTTTGCAGTAGGCGGGTTGGGTAGCGTTGAGGTCTTGCAAGTTCTGCTGCATCTGCGCCTCGATGTCAGTCTTGCCGATACCCATATTCTTAGCTTCGTCGAAGTCTGGATAAACCAGTGCCACGAGTTTGGTGTCTCTCTGTACCACTATACTCTCCACTACAAGTGGCATAGAGTTGAGTCTGTCTTCTATTTCCTCGGGATAGATGTTCTGTCCGCTGGGACCTAAGAGCATGTTCTTGGAGCGTCCCTTGATGAATACGTTGCCGTAGGAGTCCATCGTGCCAAGGTCGCCGGTGTGATACCATCCCTCGATGTCGATGGTCTGCCGTGTAGCCTCCTCGTTCTTGTAGTATCCGAGCATCACGTTAGTACCCCTTGCGAGAATCTCTCCTGGTATGTTTTCGGGGTCGGGGCTGTCAATCTTCACCTCCATGTGTATTACAGCCCTTCCGCAACTGCCGGGAACAAACGACTGGTAATCGGAATAGCATATAATGGGGGCGCACTCGGTGGCTCCGTAGCCTACGGTAAATGGGAAGTTGATGCGGTGCAGGAACTGTTCCACCTCCTGGTTGAATGCTGCGCCACCGATTATAATCTCGTAGAATTTGCCGCCAAAAGCCATTTTCACCTGTTCGCAGATTTTCTCTTCCACCTTCTTGTTGATAAGCGGGATATTACGAAGCAGGCGCACCTTTCCAGTCTGTAGTTTCGGGAATACCTTCTTGCGTATGATTTTTTCGATGATAAGCGGTACGGCAATGATAATTTGTGGTTGTACGTCGGCAAATGCCTGTGCTATGATGGCTGGAGAAGGGATGCGGGTGAGATAATAGATATGGCAACCCTGAAGGAATTCAAATATGAACTCGAATGCCATACCGTACATGTGTGCCATAGGCAGAATGCTGATGACCTTGTCGCCCTGTTTGAGCACATTACCGAGCACGTGCACGGCAAAATCGTAGTTGCCCCATATTGCCCGGTAGGGTATCATGACTCCCTTGGAGAATCCTGTAGTGCCGCTGGTGTAGTTGATGAGTGCCAGTTCATCGGGGCACTGCTCGTGGTAGTAGCTGACGTGTTGTCGGCGGAAAAACTTGGGGTATTTCCTGCCGAACATCTCGTTGAGGTGTTCGCGTGCGTATGTAAGTTTATCTGTGCGCGACAAGGCGAGAGAGTAGTCGGGAATATTTATGATACCTTCAAGAGCCGGCATCTTGGTGGCATCCACCTGTGTGGCGACAATATCTCCCACAAAGAGAATCTTCGCCTCACTATGATTCACAATATTATGAATCTGTTCGGGTGTGAACTCATGCAGAATGGGTACTGCAACAGCGCCATAGGTGAGGGTGGCGAGGAAGGCAACTGCCCAGTGGGCGGAGTTTCGGCCGCACAAGGCAATCTTGTCGCCGCGCTGCAATCCTGAGTTCTCAAACATAATGTGGAGTTTTTCAATTTTTCGCGCCACATCATGATACTGGAGGGTGATGCCCTTATAGTCTGTCAGGGCGTCTAAGTCCCAGTTGTCAATAATGCTTTTTTCAATTATTTCGTTGAATGAAGTCATAACTGTATTATTAGTTGGCGAGTTGACAAGTTATTTGTAAAGATAGCGCTTGATGCTCTTCTTTGGAGTTTTCTGGAACTCCTCATTACGTATTTCTATTGCCGAGAGATGGCTGAAGGACGGGAGTTGCTCGTTTAGCTCCTTGCGGTTCTGCTCCATCACACTCACGATATCAGCGTCATTGAAGTTCATCGACTGTGCCTCCTCGAAGTCAGGGAATACCAATCCTACAAGTTTGTCGCCTCGTTGTACGATAAGGCTTTCTGTGACCATAGCCATTGAGTTGAGCTTGTCCTCGATTTCCTCTGGATAGACGTTCTGTCCGTTTGCGCCAAGCAGCATGTTCTTGATGCGTCCACGTATGAAGACGTGACCGTCGGCAGACATTGTGGCAAGGTCGCCGGTGTGATACCATCCGTCCTTGTCAAGTACCTCCTTTGTGGCGTCCTCGTTCTTGTAATATCCTAACATTACATTAGTGCCGCGGGCCACAATTTCGCCTGGTATGTTCTCAGGGTCGCTGCTAAGTATCTTAACCTCCATATTATATAAAGGTGTACCGCAGCTTCCTGGCTGGAAGTCGTGCCAGTCGCTGAATGTGATGAGCGGGGCACATTCCGTGGCGCCATAACCTGAAGTAATCGGGAAGTCGATGCTCTTTAGGAACGTCTCAATCTCCTGGTTGAGGGCGGCGCCGCCGGTGACCACCTCGTAGGCGTTACCTCCGAATGCCTGCATCACCATCTGGCATATTCTCTCCTTCACCTTTCTGTTGATGACTGGCATATTCCACAGAAGTCTTACCTTGTTGTTCTGAATCTTCGGGAATACTAACTTGCGGATAATCTTCTCAACAACAAGTGGTACAGAGATAACTATTGCAGGATGGATGTCGGCGAAAGCCTGTGCAATGATAGCTGGTGACGGCAGGCGGGTAAGGAAGAAAAGGTGACAACCATGTACGAATGAGAAGATAAATTCCACTGCCATTCCGTACATGTGTGCCATGGGAAGGATGCTGAGTATTGAACTGCCTGGCTTTATATGCGAGCCGATGGCATCAAGACAGAAGTCGAGGTTGCCCCAAAGGGCACGGTAGGGCAGCATCACTCCCTTGGAGAATCCAGTAGTACCGCTTGTATAATTGATGATTGCAAGTTCCTCTGCCTTATCCTCATGATAGCTTACGTTTTCAGAGCGGAATGCGCATGGGAACCGTCTGCCGAATATTTCATTTAAATGTTCGCGTGCGTAGGTGAGTTTCTCGGAACGGGAGAGCATCAGGGAATAGTCGGGAAGATTAACGATACCCTCAAGTGTTGGCATCTCCTTTGGGTCTATTTCCTTGACCACGTAGTCGCCCACGAAGAGCAGTTTGGATTCGCTGTGGTTGACGATATTGTAGATTTGTTCGGGCTTGAACTCATTTTGTATAGGTACCGCCACTGCCCCGTATGTCAGGGTTGCGAAAAACGCCACCGCCCAATGGGCGGAGTTTCGTCCGCAAAGGGCAATCTTATCGCCCTCTTTTACTCCGGAATATTCAAAAAGGATGTGGAGCTTTTCTATCTTTCGCGCCACGTCGTGATACTGAAGTGTGATGCCTTTGTAATCTGTCAAGGCGTTCTGGTTCCAGTTGTTGATAATACTCTTTTCAATGTATTTATTGAAACTGCTGAATGTTTTCATTGCACAATTGTATAATTTTTGTGCAAAGATATATCTTTTTCTGCACATTCCAAAACTTTTTGTGCATTATTTTTATATTAATGCCAAAAAAGTGTTGTTTTTATGAGATTTAGAACAAAAAATCATTCATATCTCATTGATTTTGCTGGATGAATGTGGGAAATCAGATAACTTGGACCTACCAGTACTAATACGCTGATGAGCAGAGTGGCGGCATTGATAAGCAGGAAAATGGGGATGTTCACCTCTGTGGGAGCCTCGCTCACGTAGTATGTTGATGCGTCGAGGGAGATGAATCCTGTCTTAATCTGAAGTATAATAATGGCGGCGGCAATAGCATCACCGATAATGAGTCCCTTTCCAATTATGAAAACAGCAAACCATAGAAATGTGTGGCGCACGCTCTTGTTTCTCATACCTAATGCCTTGAGCACACCTATCATCTGTGTGCGTTCAAGGATGATGATGAGAAGTCCGGAAATCATAGTGAACCCCGCCACGCAAATCATTAGAGCAAGTATTATCCACACGTTGATATCGAGCAATGAAAGCCATGAGAACAACTGGGGATAAGCCTCGTAGATTGTCTGGGAAGTGATGACGTTACCATCGCGGTCGGATGTACGGTTGACCTTTTGTTCAATCCGTCCTGCCACGGTGTTTACTTCCTTGAAGTCGCTCACTTTCAATTCTGCACCAGTACACAGACCGTCTTCCCATCCGTTCAACTTTCGCGCAGTGTATAGGTCGGTGAAACAAAGGGTGTTGTCAAACTGGCTCATGTTTGTCTGGAATATGCCGGATACAGTGAACTTCCTCACTTTCACGCCGCTGTCAGATATAAAGTAGGCAAAGACCTTGTCGCCTGTCTTGAGCATCATCTTGTCAGATGTGGCAGCCGATATGAGTATTTGTCCCTTGTTGGCTGAGTCGCTGAAGGAGGGTATAGTGCCGCTAACGAGATTTTCCTTAAAGAAAGAAAAATCGTATTCAGGGCCTACGCCCTTGAATGTTATACCGAGAAAGTCCTGGTCGGTCTTGAGAATGCCTTGTGTATATGCAAACCTTTCGACGTGTCTGACCCCTTCAATTTTTCTCAGCACATTCATCATACTGTCGTCAATGCAGACTGGATAAGGGTCGGAGCTTTGCATAGTGAGGAAATTCTCCACTTGTATATGTCCGGCGAAACCAATAGCCTTGTCGCGAATGGTGTGTTTGAATCCCAATACAACAGAGACGGTGAGTATCATCACGGCAAGTCCTATTGCCACACCTGCCGTGGCAATATGTATGGCGGGACGGCTCACCTTGCGGCGGTCGCCCTTGTCACCGTAAATTCTCTTGGCTATAAAAAACGACAGGTTCATCTATGCATAACAACAGGTTAGAACTTCTTATTCATCCACTCTTCCGGGATATGCCTCCAAAGCCTTTTGCAGTACCACGAGAGCCCTTACGAGATCTTCCTTTTTTAATACGTATGCTATACGCACCTGGTTGTAGCCAGCTCCGGGAGTGGTATAGAATCCGGATGCGGGAGCCATCATGACAGTTTCTCCCTCGTATTCAAACTCCGAAAGGCACCAGCGGCAGAATTTCTCGCTGTCATCCACGGGAAGCTTTGCAACGGTGTAGAATGCTCCCATTGGTATTGGTGAATATACTCCAGGGATACGGTTAAGACCGTCAATAAGGCATTTGCGCCTTTCAACATATTCGTCATATACATCGCGCAGGTATTCCTCAGATGTGTCGAGTGACGCTTCGGCAACAATCTGGCCGATGAGGGGAGGGGAGAGGCGGGCCTGACAGAATTTCATTACAGCCTTGCGCACGTCCTCGTTTTTGGTTATAAGTGCGCCTATACGTATGCCACACTCTGAATAACGTTTTGAAACAGAATCAATAAGGATGACATTCTGCTGTATTCCTTCAAGGTGGCATGCGCTGATATATGGCGAACCAGTATATATGTACTCACGATAAACTTCGTCGGAGAAAAGGTAGAGGTCGTATTTCTTAACCAGGTCGCGTATCTGGTTCATCTCGCGCCTGGTATAAAGATAGCCGGTGGGATTGTTGGGGTTGCATATCATGATGGCACGTGTGCGGTCGTTGATAAGCTCCTCAAACTTTTCCACCTTTGGCAGTGAGAAACCCTCGTCGATGGTGGTGGCTATGGTGCGAATCTTTGCTCCAGCCGAGATTGCAAATGCCATATAGTTGGCATAAGCAGGTTCGGGCACTATGATTTCATCGCCAGGGTTGAGGCAGGACATAAAGGCGAATAGAACAGCCTCGCTTCCGCCTGAGGTAATGATAATGTCCTCGGCGGTGATGTTGATGTTATACTTGCGATAGTAGTTAACGAGTTTCTCTCGATAACTGAGATAACCCTGTGAGGGTGAATACTCAAGGATTTTGCGGTCGATGTGCTTGAGCGCATCGAGCCCCTCCTTAGGTGTGGGCAGGTCTGGCTGTCCGATGTTGAGGTGATAAACCTTGGTGCCACGTTTTTTTGCGGCGACTGCAAGAGGTGCGAGTTTCCTGATAGGTGACTCAGGCATCTCAAGTCCACGAACTGAAATTTCCGGCATTTTTCCTTTTTTTTGGGTGCAAAGGTAGTGCATTTTTGACAAACTGCAAAATTATTGGCGGCAAATATTAATGATTAACATAATTTTTCATCATCTTTTGTACTTTTTCGAGTAAAAGTTGTACTTTTGCAAAATATTTATTCGAAATTTTAAGGATTGAAGATTATGAATTATGATGAGATGTTGTCATTGGGCAACGTACAAATAGCCAAGGGCGCATTGTTGCCCATTGGACTGTTTCACAAGAAACAGAATGGTGTGAAATATGAGAATGTGCTCGACCTGCGTTGCCATCTTTCTGACAGTGTTCTCTTTCTGGAGGACGTGAAGAGGGAATGTGAGGAGAATCCAAATTTATCTTCTCCACATCAGCTGCACTTTGTAATAGGCGAGACCTCGTGTGGGGACCCGAAGTCGCTCAGTGTGGAAAAGGGACGTTTCACAACTTTTTCACAATTGTTGTTCGACAATCCGTCGCTTGTGGGCAGGAAAGGTTTTCTCGATAACGTAATCAAGCAGGTGTTCGATGCTGCTGAATATATAAATGAAAAGGGCGTGTATCACCTTTGCTACTCGCCGGATAATGTGCTGGCCAGGGTGGGTGACAATAAGTTGTTGCTTCTGTCACATGGTTCGTTTTATCTAAACATGAATGACCAGGGCGATATTTATCGCGATATGTCATCATACGTCGCCCCCGAGGTGATGTCAGAAGGTACTGCCGATGAGCGTAGTGAGGTGTATTCCATTGGCAAGTTTATAGAATGGCTTTATTCAACAGGCGATATGCCATTGGAATACAAGAGGTTGGTGAAGAAGGCGACAATGGATAATCCGGATGACAGGTACTGTGATGTTGGAGCTATGCGCTCGTCGTTGAAAGCATTGAAGGCTACACGCAGTTCGGTCACTATGTTTATTGTTGCACTTGTGGCTGCTTTGTGCATAGTGGGCTTCTATTTCGGCATGATGCCCGAGACCAATGAGATGGAGTATGTGAAGCCCGCGCCGAGGCAATCCACCGACGACTTGCTTGACGACGGTTTTGACCCAGTCACAGAACTGGGAGTCATAAGCGGTGACTCGCTCGACCGGATGCCGCCAGAGAAGAAAAAGGAGTATGAGAAGCATGTCAAGAAAAGCGAGGAGATTTTCCGCAAGCAGTTTGAGAGAGAGGCTGACCGCATTCTGTCAAAGGTGTATAATTCCGAATATATGGGTGCAAGCGAGAAAAACTTCATGGCATCGAGCAAAAAGATTTTTGCCGAACTGACAGAGGTGCAGCAGAGACTGGCGGGAGAAGCCAACCTGACCAATGAGAAGAGCCAAGTGATAGCAACACAGATAATCGACAAGATTACCGAAGAGAAGAAAAAGAATCTTGTAAAATATGGTATTCAAAAGGGGGAGAATGAATAGTACCCCTTAGTTTTTTTAATGCAAATAATCATGGAAATTCTTGGTGGTTTGCGAAATAGTTTGTAACTTTGCACCCTAATTGTGCTCCAATGGTTTAGAAGGAGACGTGATAAAATCTTAAATATTAGAAAGTTATGAGAAGTAGAACAGCAATTTGGTTTGAATGTAAAGTTCGTTATGAAAAGATGATGGAAGACGGTATGCCCAAGAAAGTGGTGGAACTATATACCGTTGACGCTCTCAGTTTCAGTGAGGCTGAGGAAAGGATTATGGAAGAGATGTCGTCATACGTGAGTGGCGAAATAGAAATCGCCGATTTGAAGATAGCACCATACAAGGAGATATTCTTTGCCGACAGTGACCTTGCCGACAAGTGGTACAAGACAAAACTTGCCTTTATCACCATAGACGAGAAAACCGACAAGGAAAAGAAGACTTCGGTGTTCTATCTCGTGAATGCAGGTAACATCAATTCTGCCATCAAGAATATCGACGAGGTGATGGGCGGCACAATGATTGACTATCAGACAATCAACGTGAGCGAGACTTCCATCATGGACGTATTCGAATACAAGAAGAAGGAAAAGGAAGATAAGCCCGAATACGAACAACAGTAAGAAGTGGGGAGAGCAGAATATGGAGTATGACGTAAAAGGTAATCTTAAGGACGTGCTCTCTACACTGCCCGATGGGGTGAGGCTTGTGGCTGTAAGCAAGTTTCACCCCGCCGAGTATATAGAGGAGGCGTACCGCGAGGGACAGCGCATATTCGGTGAAAGCCACGAACAGGAACTTTCGCGCAAGGTGAAGGAACTGCCAGAGGATATACAGTGGCATTTCATCGGACACCTGCAGACAAACAAGGTGAAGTACATTGCGCCATATATTTCAATGATTGAAGCCGTGGATTCGCTGAAACTCCTGAAGGAGATACAGAAACAGGCAGAAAAGAGCGGCAGGGTAATCGACGTGCTGCTGGAGCTGCATATCGCTGAGGAGGAAACCAAGTACGGACTTACACCCGACGCTTGCCGGCAGTTGCTCGACAACGGTGAATGGGAGCAGATGAAAAACGTGAGAATCTGCGGACTGATGATGATGGCGTCTAATGTGGATGACGAGAATCAGATAAGAAATGAGTTCACAACAGCCAAACTATTCTTTGACGAGGTGAAACAGAAGTATTTCGCTGATGCTGAGTACTTCTGCGAGCGCTCATGGGGAATGAGCGACGATTATCCTATTGCCATAGAGTGTGGAAGTACTATGGTGAGGGTAGGGACGAGAATATTCGGGCCAAGGGTTTATTGATAACAATACTTGAACATACAACAATACATGGAGATTAAAAACGCAGAATTCACTCTCAGTGCACCGACCGTGTCGATGTGCCCTGCAGACACAAAACCAGAATATGCCTTCATCGGTAGGTCTAACGTGGGCAAGTCGAGCCTTATCAATATGCTTTGCAACAACAAGAAGTTGGCAAAGACATCGGCTACTCCCGGTAAGACATTGCTTATAAATCACTTCATTATCAACCGAGAGTGGTATCTCGTGGATTTGCCGGGTTATGGCTTCGCCAAGAGGTCGAAGACGGAAATAAAGAAACTCGACCAGATGATACGGGGATATATCCTGCAAAGGGAACAATTAGTGAATGTGTTTGTATTGGTAGATATACGACTTGAACCTCAGAAGATTGACTTGGATTTTATCAACTGGCTGGGAGAGAGCAGCATACCATTTGCAATTGTCTTCACCAAGGCCGATAAGCTCAACGTGGCTAAAGCGAGGGCGAGTGTGGCACTATACGAGAAGACGCTGAGTGAAACGTGGGAGGAATTGCCACGGATGTTCATCACGTCAAGCGAGAAGAAAACCGGTAAGGATGATATCCTCGGATATATCGAGGATATAAACAAGAGCCTGAAGGAGGCTTAGGCGCAATATGGCAGAGATTCCATTTTTGGACGTACAGAACCTGACGAAATCATTCGGCGCGCTCGTGCTCTTCGAGAACATAAGCTTCTCGGTGGCGCAAGGGCAGAGGGTGGGGTTGATAGCCAAGAACGGTACGGGTAAGTCAACACTGCTTTCACTGCTTGCAGGAAATGACTCTCCTGATTCGGGGAACATCATTTTCAGAAAGGATATAAAGGTGGCTATATTGGAACAGACGCCAAGGTTCGACCCTGACGATACTGTTCTGGAGGCGTGTTTTAACCATAAGGGCGAGGAGGAAAAGGTGCTCAAGGCAAAGCAGGTGCTGACGCAATTGAAAATTCGCGACCTTAACCAGCCTATGGGGCAGTTGAGTGGAGGACAGCAGAAACGCGTGGCTCTTGCCAATGTGCTAATCACCGAACCTGACCTTTTGATACTTGATGAGCCTACCAACCACCTCGACCTGCAGATGATAGAGTGGCTTGAGGGATTCCTTTCGCGAGGCAACAAGACGCTGTTGATGGTGACTCACGACCGATTCTTCCTCGACCGCGTATGCTCGGTGATATTAGAGCTTGACGACCGTACGGTATATACCTACCGCGGCAACTATGCCCATTATCTGGAGAAACGACAGGAGCGCATAGACAACAAAAGGGCGGAGATAGCCAGGGCTAACAATCTCTACCGCACCGAATTGGAATGGATGAGAAGGCAGCCGCAGGCACGAGGACATAAGGCTAAATACCGAGAGGACGCATTCTATGAACTGGAGAAGGTGGCTAAGCAGAGAATGGAGGAGAGGCAGTTAAGACTGAAATCATCTAATGTGTATATAGGTACGAAAATCTTTGAATGTCAGTATATATCAAAGGCTTTCGACGAACTTGTTATCATGAAGGACTTCTACTATAACTTCAGCCGATATGAGAAGATGGGTATAGTGGGAAATAATGGAACAGGCAAATCTACATTTGTCAAGATGTTGCTTGGTACGCTGCAACCTGACTCTGGGCATATAGTGGTGGGCGATACCGTGAAGTTCGGCTATTTCTCACAAGAGGGACTGCAGTTTGACGAGCAACAGAAGGTGATAGACGTGATTACTGACATTGCGGAATATGTTGACATCGGAAGAGGAAAGCAACTTTCGGCATCACAGTTGCTACAGTATTTCCTGTTCACTCCAGAGCAACAATATAATTATGTATATAAGCTCAGCGGCGGTGAGCGACGCAAACTCTATCTTTGCACGGTGCTGATGAAAAATCCCAATTTCCTTGTGCTTGACGAGCCTACCAACGACCTTGACATTGTGACGTTACAGATACTGGAAGAGTATCTGGCTGACTTTCCCGGATGTGTAATCGTGGTTAGCCACGACCGCTATTTTATGGATAAGGTGGTTGACCATCTGCTGGTGTTCAAAGGCAATGGCGAAATAAAGGATTTCCCTGGAAATTACACGCAATATCGAGAGTGGTTGACCCTCAAGGCAAAGAGCGAGGCAGACCAGAAACCTGCAAAGGCTGCTTCAAATGGCGGAAAGTCATCTGGCAGGCGTGACGGAAATGTGGATAAGCCACGAAAGTTGACATACAAGGAGCGTCTTGAGATGGAACGTCTGGAGAAGGAGATTGCCGATCTTGAAACCGAACAGAGAGTTACAGAAGAGGCTCTGTGCAGCGGAACACTTGACGTGAATGCCCTGACAGAAAAATCCAAGAGGCTTGCCATCATCAAGGACGAGATTGAAGAGAAGACACTGAGATGGATTGAACTGGGGGAGATTTGAAGAATTTAATATCAATATATTATAGAATTACAATAATAATGTGGTGATGGTTACGAAATATCCTTCTGTACTGTTAGACAAGGCGGTAGGCGAAATGTCGAAGTTGCCTGGTATTGGGCGCAAGACAGCCTTGCGCTTAGTACTCCATTTGCTAAGGCAGGATGAGGCGCAGACGGACAGTCTGGCAGAGTCACTCTTACATGCACGCCACGAGATAAAACGCTGCAGTTGTTGTCATAATATTTGCGACGATGACGTTTGTCCTATATGCTCAAGTCAACAACGCGACAGGTCGCTGATATGCGTTGTTGAAAACGTGCAGGACGTTATGGCTGTAGAGGCAACGCAGCAGTTCAAAGGGCTGTATCATGTATTGGGAGGAGTAATATCGCCAATGGATGGCATAGGACCAAACGACCTGGAGATAGACTCACTCGTGGAAAGAGTGGGAGAGGGTGGTGTCAGTGAGGTAATACTTGCACTGGCGTCCACGATGGAGGGAGATACCACCAATTTCTATATCACACGTCGCCTTTCGTCATTCGGAATAAAAATCAGTATGATAGCCCGCGGCATATCTGTGGGTGACGAACTGGAATATACAGACGAACTGACATTGGGTAGAAGCATTATTAACCGAACACCCGTGAATTGACTATTCCTATGTCAAATAACAAATTATATAAATAGTATGACTGTAGAGAAATATTTGCGTAACTTGTTTATTGGAACAGTTGCAGTGCCACTGCTGATAGCAACTGTATATGAGTGTGACGTTTTGCCAACGGGAGTATTTGCCGGTAAAGCACAGGAAGAGTTCCTCGTAGTGATAATAATGGAACTTTTGACCATAGTGATGATTCCTCTTGCCCTTCGCCTGTTTAAAGCTAAGGATGTGGAGCGCAAGGTGGCTGAGGGCGATACCTTGGCACTGAGAAGATGGGGTGCTTTAAGAATCCTCATGATAACAGTGCCATTGCTGCTTAACACGATAGGCTACTATCTTTTTATGAATACGACGTTTGGATATATGGCTCTCATACTGCTTATCTGTCTGCCCTTTGTTTATACATCCCCGAAGAAATGAAGCTAACGGTAATCATAGTAAATTATAATGTGAAATATTTTGTCGAGCAGTGCGTGGAGAGTCTGCGCCGTGCACTTGACGGAATAGACTCTGAGATAGTTGTAGTTGACAACCATTCAAAGGACGGCTCGGTGGAGTATCTGTCAAAAGTGGAGGGTTTGCGAGTGATTGACACGGGGCACAACCTCGGGTTCTCCAAGGCCAACAACATAGCTATACGCCAATCTAAGGCACAATACGTACTCCTTCTTAATCCTGACACCTTCGTGGCAGAAGATGCCGTCAAGAAAATGCTTGATTTTGCCGATTCACATCCCAAGGCAGGCGGTATAGGAGTGAGAATGCACAACGATTGGGGTTCGTTAGCGCGTGAATCTCGTCGTGGCTTGCCTTCACCGATGACATCATTCTACAAGATGGTGGGACTGTGTCGCCGTAAGCCCACCCATCCAAGGTATGGAAAGTATTATATGGGTTGGTTGCCATGGGACAGTCCGCAGCAGATAGAGGTAATAAGTGGGGCCTGCTTCCTGTTGCGCAGGAAGGCGTTGGACGAGGTAGGACTTCTCGACGAGGATTTTTTTATGTATGGTGAGGATGTTGACCTCTCCTATAGGCTGCTCAAGGGCGGTTGGGAGAACTGGTATGTGCCGGCCGACATTGTCCACTACAAGGGCGAGAGCACGCAGAAAACCTCGTTTAAGTATGTCCACGTTTTTTATAACGCCATGTTAATTTTCATGCGCAAACATTATTCTCATTTGTCGTGGATAGTGGTATGGCCGCTGCAGTTGGCGGTGTATTTCATAGCCTTCCTGACGTTGGTGAATGCATTGTTTAAAAGGATGCGGAAGTCATTGGGCTTCTCCAAACGGTATGTTTGCGAACTGCCAACAATGTATTTCATCGGCAACGAGGAGATGAAGGCAAGATGCCGTGAGATAGCCGTTAGGCGCGGTATTGAATGTGTGGATGACATTCCAAACAATGCAAACCGCCTTCTCGTGGTTGTTTATGATGCGGCAGAGCACAGTTATAAAGACCTTGTGGATATAATGGAAAAGTCATCACGGCAGAATGTAAGATTAGGTATTTACCACAAAGAAAAGAATATTATCATTACACCAATAGAAGTATATGGATGAAATAAGACTGCGGGCTTTGGAACCGGAAGACCTTGACGTTCTCTATTCGATAGAAAACGACATCGAGCTATGGAGTTCAGGATATACCACTGTGCCATACTCACGATATCTGCTGCACGATTATATTGCAAATGCCACTTGCGACATTTATGCAGACAGGCAGGTGAGACTCATGGCTGTTACACGAAACACTGACGATGTGGTGGGCATTGTGGATATCACTGGTTATGAACCAAGGCATAACCGTGCAGAACTGGGACTGGTGATAAGGAAGAAATATCGAAAAAAGGGATATGGCCGGCAGATAGTGGAAGAAATTCTGAAGTTTTCTCACAATATAATACACCTCCATCAGCTATATGTCGTAATAGACGAGAGTAACGAAAGGGCACTTGAATTGTTTAAAAATATAGGTTTTGAGACGTCTCATGTGCTTAAAGAATGGCTTTTTGATGGGGAAAAATACCGAAATGCAGTGTTTTTAACATATTTTCAGTAATTTCTTTCAAAAACGCTTGTAAGTTTGAGAAAAAGTCCGTACCTTTGCACCCGCTTAAATGAAGCAACTACTACTGGTGCGTTAGTTCAGTTGGTTAGAATGCCTGCCTGTCACGCAGGAGGTCACGAGTTCGAGTCTCGTACGCACCGCCAGTAGAAAATGAAAAACTGGTGCGTTAGTTCAGTTGGTTAGAATGCCTGCCTGTCACGCAGGAGGTCACGAGTTCGAGTCTCGTACGCACCGCTGAATGAATTGAGAACATGATTAAGGTCATGTTCTTTTTTTATATATATACTAAAAAGCGAAACTAATGAAAATCGGTATTGAAGCACAGCGGATATTCCGCAACAACAAGCATGGTATGGACTATGTCGTTCTGCAGGAGATAAAATGGCTTCAGCAGATTGACACTAAGAACGATTATTTTATATTCGTGAAACCAGGTCCCGACCGTTGTGTCAGTGACACATTTAATTTCCACATCATAGAGGTGTCATGTCCGTCATATCCTCTTTGGGAGCAGTGGGCACTGCCGCGTGCTGCAAGTAGTCTTGGTGTGGATTTGTTGCACTGCACGAGCAATACAGCCCCGATTTTCACCAGTATTCCACTGGTGCTCACCCTTCACGACATAATATTCCTTGAACCACGCGACAAGAACAACAAGTCGCTATACCAAAATATGGGTTGGCTCTACAGACGACTTGTTGTGCCGCGCATATTGGGCAAGTGCCGAAAGATAATCACTGTGTCCAACTATGAATATGAGAACATAGTATGCAAACTTAACATTCCGCGCGAAAGGATGCAGATGATTTACAATGGCTACAACGAATGGTTTATGCCTATAAATGATGTTGAGTGTGCCTACGGCAAGTATATCCGCAAGAGTGGCTATTTTTTCTTCTTAGGCAATACTGACCCAAAGAAGAATTCAGAGCGCACGGTCGTTGCATACGCCAAGTATCTCAAACTGTCAAAGGTTAAGAGGGAGCTGCTGGTGGCAGACCTCGGCTATGAGATTATTGATGACATTTTAAAAAGGAACAACATCGAATATGCCCGGGAACATATTGTTGCCGCAGGATATATCGAAAACAAGGACTTAGTGTCGGTATATAATGCAGCATTCGCATTCCTTTATACCTCGTTGCGTGAGAGTTTTGGTATTCCATTGCTTGAAGGAATGGCATGCGGCACACCTGTAATTACGAGCAATACGTCATCAATGCCTGAGGTGGCGGGAGTAGATGCACCACTTGTTGACCCGACTGACCCTGATAGCATTACTGACATGATGCTCAGGTTGGAGAACGATTCGAAATATTATGCCATGATGAGGGAATATGGACTGAAACGCGTGAAGTTGTTTTCATGGAAGCTTACTGCTGAGAGTCTTCTCGCCTTGTATGAGGATGTGCACCATAGTCGAAACTAAAATGTCAAATTGGTTATGAACAGAAATGGAATTAGGGAGATGATGGGTAATCATCCAGTAATAAAAAAGTGGCTTGATTATCTGATAATGAATCAGAAACTGACAAGACCCCGGTGGTATATAAGGCTTTTGGCCCCACTGTACCAAGAAAGAGGGAAGGGGGCGCATATTTACCGCACCGTGAGGATGGACACCCCTCCATACCGGCGTTTCAAGATAGGCAGAGATTCGGTCATCGAATCATACTCATGCATAAACAATGCTGTCGGTGATGTCATAATAGGCGATGAATCCATCATTGGCCTGCATAACACCATTATCGGTCCGGTGACTGTTGGAAACTACGTGTGCCTAGCTCAAGGTATTCTTGTATCGGCATTAAATCATAATTTTGAGAACACTGATGTGCGTATTTTGAGCCAAGGAGTCACAACGTCACCGATTGTAATAGAGGATGACGTATGGATAGGGGGAAATGCCGTAATAACAGCAGGGGTACATATAGGCAGGCATTCGGTAGTGGCGGCAGGAGCTGTGGTTACTAAGGATGTGCCTGAATATTCTCTTGTGGCGGGTGTACCTGCCAAGGTCATAAGGGATTTGCGAAATAACGCTATTCATTAAAAGTTACGGTCAGTCCATCGTAGGCATAACGTATGTCATCGGGTAATCTCCTGTTGATGTCGCTATGTTTGCCTATATCGTGGTTGGCATGTACAAGGTATGTACGCTTTGCGCCAATCCGTCGGGCGAAGTCTATCGCATCACCTACGAGCTGGTGGGAATGATGGGGTTTGTCCCATCGAAGTGCATTCTCAACCAATATTTCCACTCCCTTGATAATATCAATTTCTTCGTCCCTTATTGACTTCATGTCTGTAATGTAAGCTAAATTACCTATACGATAACCAAGTATAGGCAACTTATCGTGCATAACCTCAAAAGCGGTAATGTCGAAATCACCGATATGTATATCGTCATGAGGATTTATAGTATGAAGGTTAATGGATGGGACCCCGGGATATTTCTTCTCCGCAAAGCAATATGGCATGGTCTTGTGAAGGCTCTCGCAACTGATATTGTCTGCATAAATATCGATGTCGCCAAAACGGCAGTATGGGCGCAGGTCATCAATGCCACCCACGTGGTCGTAGTGAGAGTGGGTGATGAGAATACCGTCAATTCTCCTGAATTCTTGTTGCAACATCTGTTGGCGGAAGTCAGGACCGCAGTCAATAAGTATGCGGGTATTTTCCGTTTCCAAAAGGGCTGAGGTTCGCAACCTCTTATCGTGTGGGTCTGCGCTCATGCATACATCACAGAAACACCCCAACGTAGGCACCCCACAACTTGTTCCAGTTCCGAGAAATGTCAATTTTGCCATATCCTATATGATGTTCACCTCTGGGTTAATATCGATGCCAAACTTGTCAATGACATCCTTGCGGATGAGGTTGCACAGTTCAACGATTTCCTTGCCGGTTGCTCCACCGCGGTTTACCAATACAAGGGCTTGCTTGTCATGCACTCCAGCCCTGCCGACAGTTTTTCCTTTCCATCCGCAACGGTCAATCATCCATCCTGCTGGAATCTTCTCGTGATATTCGTCAACAGTGTAGTGGGGCATACCCGGATTTTTTAACGCAAGGGCATCATATTTTGCCTTGTCAACCACTGGATTCATGAAGAAACTGCCCGCGTTGCCTTCTATCTTTGGGTCAGGCAACTTGGCTTCACGTATTCTGATAATGGTATCACGCAACTGTTTGGGTGTCGGAGTGACAATCCCTTCGCACTCAAGTTCCTGTCGAATATTACCATATTCAAGATGCGGTCTGAATACAGCGGACAGTCGATAGGTGACGTAGGTTACGATATACTTATCCCGCCAATCCTTCTTGAAACGGCTCTGGCGATAGGCATACTGACAGTCTGCGTTGTGGAAACATACCGTATTGCCCGTGGAAATTTCCACAGCCTCCACCTTATATATAATATCTTTTGCTTCTGCACCATATGCACCAATGTTCTGCACAGCACTCGCACCCACCGTACCAGGGATGAGCGAGAGGTTCTCAGTGCCATAAATGCCGTTTTCTACGCAGAATGCCACTAAATCATCCCATATCATTCCACTGCCCGCCTTTACGAAAATAGTGTCCGTTTCATCGGCAGGTTCTTCAACAACGGGTTTCCCAACGATATTGGAATGAAGAACCGTTCCGGGAAAATCCTTGGTAAGCAGAACATTGCTTCCGCCTCCAAGAATCATAAGCGGCCGGTCGGTGTCATTCAGTGTTACAATCACAGACTTTAACTCTTCTATAGAGTCAAATTCTACAAACCGTTTGCATTTGCCCTTAATACCGAATGTGTTATATTCAAGAAGTTGAAAATCCTTAATGTCTCTCATAATATCAAGTTTATTAATGCCGATACACACCATGCCACTCCTGTCGTATAACAAGCTGCAAACAATGCCCATTTCCACGAACCGCTCTCGTTTCGGATAGCGGCAATAGTAGCAATACACGGAAAATAAAGCAGCACGAATACGAGATAGCAGAATGCCGTGACGGGAGCAATCGGAGTCTGACCGTCATCATGGAGTACACCCATTGTGGATGCCACAATTTCCTTGGCGCCAATACCGGAGATAAGACCCACACTGAGTTTCCAGTCAAATCCCTGTGGAGAAAAGACAGGTTCGATAGTCTTGCCAATCATTCCGATATAACTCTGCTCAAGCTGTTGCTGGCGTGTCAGTTCATCGTTATGTGGGAAATAACCAAGTGCCCAGATTATTATGCTTGCCACGAGAATCACTCCACCCATTTTCTTTAGATATTGCTTGCCTTTCTCCCAAGTATGCCTTGCTATTGACTTGGCTGTAGGCATACGGTATGGCGGCAGTTCCATGACGAATGGCGTGTCCTCGCCCTTAACGAGCCAACGGCTGAAAATCCTGCTCATAATGATAGCCACAATAATACCTAACACATAAAGGAGAATGATGATGAGGCTCTGATACTTGACATCAAAGCACATCGCCGTAATCATGATATATATGGGCAGGCGCGCCGAACAACTCATCATTGGCAGTATCAACATGGTGATAAGGCGCGAGCGCTTGCTTTCAATCGTACGGGTGGCCATAACAGCTGGTACGTTACATCCGAATCCCATGATAAGTGGTATGAACGACTTGCCGTGTAGCCCCATCTTGTGCATCAGTTTGTCCATGATGAATGCCGCCCTTGCCATATAGCCCGAATCCTCCATAAAAGATATGAAGGTATATAGAATTAGAATCTGCGGGAGGAACACCATTACGGCACCTACTCCTGCGATGATACCATCAGAAATCATGTCCTTGAGCATACCGTCGGGCATGTAGCTCGCCACTATTTCGCCCAAAGCCCCAAAGCCGGCATCAATCCAGTCCATAGGATACTGGCCTATGCTGAATGTGGCTTGGAACATGACATACAGTAGTAATAAGAATATGGGGAATCCAGCAATTTTGTTGGTTATCAATGCATCGATGATATGGGTAGTCTGATAAGTGTCGCTCTTGTTGCCTTTCTCGAATCCTGCCTCATGCAATGCACCGTGGATGATGCCGTATTTGGCATCCATAATGGCAGTTTCTGAGTCTTCCTGCATTTCCTCCTTAATCCGTTTGGTTTCTTTGTCGCGTATGGCAAGAATGATATTACCATCGGGCAGATCTCTTACCACCTTCTCAGCTTCAGAATCCGTCTCCAGTAATTTAATGGCAAGATAACGCGTTGAGTACTTGTATCTTAACGATGTCTCCTTCCTGAGCTCCTTTTGAATTGTCTCAATGGCTCTCTCGATTATGGCTCCATGGTTAAGGTGGATATGGCGGAATACACTGTTGTTAGGTTTATCGCCATGCGCAAAGTCCTCACTGTGCTCTTCGATGCCTTCGTCGTCGTATTCCTTGTGCCAGTCTTGTATCTGCTGTGCAACCTCGGGATTGATATTTCCGTTCTTGTCGATGAAATCTACTCCTTCGTAAAGGTTGATGATGATATGGAAAAGAGTCTTCACACCCTTTCCCGACTTGAATACAGTGGGCACCATAGGCACACCAAGCAGTTGGCCGAGTTTCTTATAGTCGATGGAATCGCCCCTTTCCTCAAATTCATCGTACATATTCAGCGCACATATCATGCGCGGATGCATATCTATGAGTTGGGTTGTGAGATAGAGGTTACGCTCCAGGTTGCTTGAATCGAGTACATTGAGGATTATGTCGGGAGTCTTGTCAATAATCTGGCGACGAACATACATCTCCTCTGGAGAATAAGCTGAAAGGGAATATGTGCCGGGCAAATCGACAATATTAAAATCATATCCCTCAAACGAAGCATGTCCTTCCTTTGCATCGACTGTTACGCCCGAGTAGTTGCCCACACGTTCGTGCGCTCCTGAGACGAAGTTGAACAGTGATGTCTTACCGCAGTTGGGGTTTCCGACGAGAGCCACGTTGATGGTGCGCCTCTTCTTCATCGCCACGTTATGCAGTCGTTCATCTGTCATCGGTGTGTCGTCGCACATTTTAGGTGACTCCACTTCGGTGAGGTTGCCATTCTCCCATGTCCCCGCATACTGCTTTTCGAGAGCCTTTGCCTCCTCGGTAGATATGATTTCAATCATTTCGGCCTCTTTGTGCCTGAGCGACACCTCGTAGCCCATGACCTTGTATTTCACGGGATCCTGCAGTGGTGCGTTAAGCAACACCTCCACTACCTTTCCCTTGATGAATCCCATTTCAACTATGCGCTTGCGGAATCCACCATGACCGAGTACCTTAACGATAACTCCCTTTTCACCTGTGCTTAATTCAGATAATTTCATTTTTTAATATTGAACTCCAGTTCGTCCTTGTCCGACTTCTTGCTGATACATATCGTGTCACTAGCTTTCAAGTCGCCATTGATAATCATTTCACAGAGTCCGTCTTCAATATGGTTTTGTATAGCACGCTTCAGTGGGCGTGCTCCAAATTGCACGTCGTAACCCTTCTTCGCCACCATGTCCTTTGCCTCATCCGTAATCTCAACTTTGTATCCAAGTCCCTCGATACGCAAGAACAAACCATTAAGCTCTCCGTTAATGATTTGGCGTATTGCGCTGATATCCAGTTGGTCGAAGGTTATGATTTCATCGAGACGGTTTAGGAATTCGGGCGAGAACTGCTTGCTTAGTGCCTTCTGTATGATACTGCGTGCATATTCCTTGTCCTTGTCATCAGATGCAAGTCCGATACCAGCTCCTGCAGCAGTGAAACCCACACCACGTGCGAAGTCCTTCAACTGTCGCGTTCCGGCGTTACTTGTCATAATGATTACTGTGTTGCGGAAATCCACAGTACGTCCGTTGCCGTCCGTCAGACGACCGTCATCGAACACTTGCAGCAACATATTGAACACGTTGCCGTGGGCTTTCTCTATTTCATCGAGCAGTACAACAGAGTAGGGATGTCGTCTCACCTTCTCGGTCAGCTGTCCGCCCTCACCGTATCCCACATATCCCGGAGGGGCACCCACAAGTCTCGACACTGTGTGTTGTTCGGAATACTCGCTCATGTCAATACGAATTAGGGCATCTTTGGTACCGAACATAAACTCTGCGAGTTTCTTGGCGAGGAAAGTCTTTCCAACACCAGTAGGACCAAGGAACATAAACACACCGATAGGATGATTGGGGTCTTTCAAGCCAACACGGTTTCGCTGGATGGCTTTCACCACTTTATCGATAGCCTTGTCCTGTGCCACAACGGTGTTCTTCAGTTCAGCTCCCATACCTTTAAGTCGTATTTCTTCCTTTCCACCGAGTTTCTGCACAGGTATTCCAGTCATCATCGACACAACGTTCTCGATATCGCAAGAGTCAATGACCTGTTTTTCCACATCATCGCCATTAGCCCATCGTTCGTTCATTTCCTTAAGCTCATTCTCCAGCTTAGTCTGCATGTCACGGTAGGCAGCTGCGAGTTCGTAGTTTTGATTTTTTACGGCTCCTTGCTTCTGCACCTTCACTTTCTTCAGTTCGTCCTGTTTGTCAGTAATTTCTTTTGGCACCTGACTTTTGCTGATGCGAATGTGTGAACCAGCCTCGTCAAGCGCGTCAATAGCTTTGTCGGGGAACTGTCTGTCGGAGATATATCTATCCGTAAGTGTAACGCATGCCTGTAGTGCATCGTCGGTATATGTTACGTGATGGTGATGTTCATATCTTCCACGTATATTGGTAAGGATCTGAAGTGTCTGTTCCTTTGTTGTAGGCTCTATAAGAACCTTTTGGAACCTGCGCTCCAATGCACCATCCTTCTCGATGCTGTTGCGATACTCATCTAAAGTCGTGGCTCCGATACACTGAATTATGCCCCTCGCAAGCGCGGGCTTCATAATATTGGCGGCATCCATAGTGCCAGGAGTGCTGCCTGCACCTACAAGAGTATGAATCTCGTCAATAAATATTATTATATCTGGATTATTTTCCAATTCCTTGAGTAGTGCCTTGAGCCTTTCCTCAAATTGTCCTCGATATTTTGTTCCAGCCACAATGGATGCCATATCCAGATTGACAAGACGTTTGTTGTAGAACAGAGGTGATGTCTGCTTGTTGACAATCATCTGTGCTAAGCCTTCGACGATTGCGCTTTTACCGACACCCGGTTCACCAATGAGCACTGGGTTATTCTTCTTTCTTCTGCCCAGGATTTCCATAACTCTAAGAATCTCCCTCTCGCGTCCGACAACTGGGTCAAGCGCACCACGGGCAGCTGCCTCGGTCAGGTCAGTGCCGAAGTTGTCAATTACTGGAGTGCTGCTATTTACCTTGTCCGTCTTAGTGGCTGTACCGCTATTACTGTTGATGTCGTTTGTTGATGAGCCGTAGTTTCCGGCAAATCCGTCATCTTCATCATCGTCATCGGGCAGGCCGATGTCGTTTTTAGGAAGACTTTCCGGGTCAACTAGTCCGAGGAACTTATTGTATGTGACATTATTCTCCTCAAGTACAAGTTTTGCACCGTTATCTGCAAAGTCATGTAGAATGGCAAGCATAAGATGTGGGACATCCACTTCCTTCTTGTGTTGCCTTCTCGCTTCGAGCACTGCAAGTCGCAGTATGTTGTTTGCACTTTCGTTGAGGGATATACTCTCCATATTAGGCATCGAAGAAATATGGTCAACCCTCATCTTCATGTCGAGTGTTCTTTTTATTCGCATTGGGTCGCTGTGCAGTTTTTCTAAAGCTTCAGTTACCGTAGTGTTACCCTGACGCAATATGCCGAGCAGAAGCGTCTCGGCTCCAACGGTGTCGTTGGCGAGTCGGGCCGCTTCTTCTCTGCTGAGCGCTAATATGCGCGATACTTCTTTTGAAAATTGGCTGTTCATTAATTGTCTGATAATTTACTTGTAAATTTCGGCAAGTTTCTCCTGAAGAGCCTCGCCACGAAGGTCTGCGGCAACAATCTTGCCCTCACCGTCAACAAGGATATTCGATGGGATGCTGCTTATTCCGTAAGCTGCTGAGGCGGCACACTGCCAGCCCTTAAGGTCGGAAATGTTGTGCCATTTCATTCCAATCTGCTCAATTGCCTTCTTCCAGGCATCGTCCTTCTGGTCGAAGCTGACTCCTACAACATCGAAACCCTTGGCATGGTATTTCTCGTAAGCTGCCACAACGTTAGGCATTTCAGCGCGGCATGGACCGCACCATGAAGCCCAGAAGTCAACGAGCACATAGTTACCCTTACCGACCCACTCGCTGAGCTTGCGCTCCTTACCCTCGGTGTCGTTCATCACGAGATCAGTGAACATGACTCCCGGCTGACGTTTCCTTAGGCCTTCGAGCATTTTCTTGGGGCGTGCCGCCATCGGGTGATTGTAATATGCCGCATCGGGAGTGAGAATATCCGAAAGCTCGCTGAACGACAGGTCATAAATCATGTCGGGGAGGAAGGCGAGGGGAGTGACATCATTCTTGTGAGACTTGATGTAGTCGAGATTCGCCTTGCTTGTCTGCTCCTCTATGCTCATGGCTTCCTTCATTATTTCCCCCATACGAGTTTCTGACTCCGGGTCATTCTTTCCGCGCAGTGAGTGGTATTCCTTGGCAAGAGTCTGCATACGTACATTGTTAGGTTCGTTGGCATGGATATGATTGCCGAGGGCTGTATTTTGTGCAGAACCCTTGATGGTATTTTCCACGAGGTTCAACTCAATGGCCTCGCCGTCGTTAAATACCTTTAGGGAGTTAAAGCCTTTGGCGATGTCGTGACCAACTGTCAGCATGTCGTTCTTTTCTGTTTCGCCAGTTGCTGTGAATCGTCCGTTGGCAGCGGCAATTGTCTGGGTCGAGTTTTTGTTGTTATTTACAACGATTACCACCTCCTTGACTGAATCAGCTACAACACCGCTGATTGAATATTTCACTTTCTGTGCATTTGCGCCCATTGCGGTCAACGCAACGGCTGCCATAAAAAATAATTTTCTCATATCTTCTTTCATAATTTTTAATTCTGAATTATCAATGCTGCAAAGGTACATATAATAATTCATACTTGAAAGAAGATATGAGAAAAAAATGTTAATCTGCCTAAAAATGTTATTCTATGATAATTGTAGTCAACCAGTCTTTCAGTTTCTTTAACTGATTTTGTGAGTCACAGACAAGCACAAGCGTCTGACGCCCGTCGTTGAGTTTTGGTCCAAGACACATACCCTCGTAGTTGGCGAATGTGTTCTTCAGTCCAGTAAACTTTGTCTTGAACTCAATAAGGAGTTTCTTTTCAATGAACGGCGTGGTTAACTTTCGGGTAGGGTCAACTACGTATATCTTGTTGTTCACCCAGGCCCCGATCCTGAGGGTTGGCACAAACAGCTCGCGCTCCATGACCAGTAGTCTTCCGTCGTCGAGTGCACACATATCGCTCACACCGAAACAATACCCCTCTCCATTGCTTGGCGAAACATTGGGAGCATCCATCAGATATGCATACATGCCCACCATTTCGAGGTTGTCGTCGAAACAGAGAAGGCGAAGCACGTTTTCGTGCTTGTCCTTCAGGGTGGACGGCTTTCCGTCGATAGGCAGAGTGCTCTCGCTGACAGTCCAGAAATGATGTTGTTTGTCATTGTATGTCAGTGACTCGAAACCGTAGTTGGGTGCAGACACCTGTAGCGAATCGGGTATGTTCAGCTCTCGGCCGGTACGCTTGCCTGTGTCAAGGCGGTATTCCCTTATTCTGTTGTCTGCCTCACCACTGATGAAGATGGTGGTGTCGCGAGGGAAGAATGTTATTCCCTCCATGTCGCGGTTGGCATATTCGCTTGACCGGAACTCGTTGCTATAGGCATGAGATATGACTCCCGTGTCAGGGTCGATATTGATATGGAAAATGAAGAAACCGTCGCTTCTCGCCTTGTCGCATACGACAGCATACTCGTTGCCGCCAAGCCAAGTTATGCCGCTGTAGTTGCCTGCAGCAATAGTTTCTGGGAATGCAACTTGTTCGCACAATGTTGCTTTAAGTTCTTTTTTTTCTTCCTGTGCCGACACTGCCAATGGCAGCAAAGCGGCGAAAATCAACAATTTCTTCATTTTCATTCTTATTATTTTGTTTTCTTTATCGTGAAATTGAACGAGTAGTCCTTATAAGGCAGGCGATACTCGGGCAATGGCCATGCTCCCCAACTGTTTACGCAAGCCAGACCTATCTGATATTTCAGGATGTGTACTGCTGTCAGATGACGCGGGTTGAGGTCGCCGCTATGGCGGCTCCACTTCCTGTCATATTTTGAAGGCCCGTCGTCAAGATCCTCGGTGAGATAGTTGAGCGCACTGCACTGCATGGGGGCGTCTGACTCAAAGAGCAGACCTTCACCGGTGCGCTTGTCATATACTTTGAAAGAGCGCACATCCGTGTGGTTGCCGCTTTCCTGCGGACGGACATACTCGTAATATTCATCGGCAACATCTGCCGTGTATGACCCGATGAATTCGCTCGAATGACGGTCGGAGTAGTTCTCCACAGGACCGCGACCGTAGTATTCGATAGCGTTGAACTGCCCAGGCATCTGCAACTGCATTCCGAACTTGAACATCTCGGCAATCTTGGCATCCTTAGTGGCAGTGAAGTCCTGGTTCACGAGTATAGTGCCGTCGGCCTTCTGGGTGTATGTCATGGCAAGTTCGCCCTTAACGTTTTCCATCTTGATGATAGCTTTCACCACGCGGCTATTTCCTACAGCTTCATGACTTACCGAGGTGACTTGGTATCCAGGATTCCTCCATACTCCAAACTTATTCTGAAGTCCTGCGCCGTAGTCATTGTCAGTGGGCGCGCGCCAGAAGTCTGGGGTAATGGACTCGCGCTCCACGAGCATTTCTTTGCCGTCGATGTCTAGATAGTCAATCCATCCGGAATACTTGCCTACAGTTACTGCCACTCCGTTTGCTTCCATCTTGATATACGAATCGGTCTCGATGACCTTTGGAGCATTGCCTTCAGCTTCCGCCTTCAAATCCGGATATGTATATGACTGAGCTACTGACTGATATTTTGCCAAAGTTTGTCCCTTGTCGATGAGCGGTTCTCCGTTTTTCGACTTGAAATAGAACTCCACGGTAACCTCCGACTTGGGATTCTCAGCCTTAAGTTCCTTAATCTTAGAGGCGAGAGCAGGACGGGTGAATGTTTTACGACCTTGAGGTGCAATACCGTCGATATTGATGTCGCCACTGTTATATCGTGGTTTACCGTTCACGCTGACGCAGATGTCAAGCAAAGCGTAGTCAGAGGAGCGGAAGAAATTCTCGTTATATATCGTGAACTTGCCTTCCTCAGCGTTCACGTTCTCTATCCACAAGTTCTGATAGTAGTATGCCACCTCGTGGGCATGGGGATTGAGGCTGCGGTCGGGGGCGATTATACCGTTGCAGTTGAAGTTGTTGTCGCTTGCGGGGTATCGTCCGTAGTCACCGCCGTAGGTGAAGATACGTCGCCCTGTGATGCGGCTCACATCTGCGAGACCCTGGTCAACGAAGTCCCAGATATATCCGCCCTGATACTTAGGATATTTCCTTATCATGTCCCAATATTCCTTGAATCCGCCCATAGAGTTACCCATGGCGTGTGCATACTCGCACTGTATTAGTGGACGTGGATTGTCACCCTGTGAGTATTTCTCGCATCCGTTGTAGTCGTAGTACATCGGACAGAAGATGTCGGTCTTGCCGTTCTGTCGTGCCTGCTCATACTGCACGGGACGAGTCTTGTCGAGAGACTTCACAAGGTCGTATGCATCTTCAAAGTTCTTGCCGTAGCCAGCCTCGTTGCCAAGGCTCCATACGATGATAGAAGGATGGTTGCGCAGTGTGCGCACATTTGCCTCGTTGCGCTCCTGGTGAGCCTTGTGGAACTGTGGGTTCTTGGCGAGGGTCTGGTCGCCGTAGCCCATTCCGTGCGACTCAATGTTAGCTTCGGCAGTAACATACAGTCCATATTCATCACATAGTTCATACCAACGCGGGTCATCAGGATAGTGGCATGTGCGAACGGCGTTGATGTTCAGCTGCTTCATAATCTTGATGTCCTGAATCATTCGGTCGATGCTTACTACATATCCCGTCTCGGGGTCAAGTTCATGACGGTCAGCACCCTTAATAAGTACAGGTTTACCGTTTACGAGCATTTGTCCGCCTTTGATTTCCACCTTTCTGAATCCCACCTTCTTGCTCACGCTTTCAATCTCTTTGCCGTTTTTCTTCAGCGTGATGTCCATGATATATAAATAAGGAGTCTCTGCCGTCCATGCCTTCACTCCGGGGACGTTGATGACACCACGAGGATTTGGTGACATAGCCAGCAACTGTACATTGCTGACCACCTTGCCGGTGGCATCCTTGAGTGTCACATCTACAGTAGCCTTCTTATCTCCTGAGAGAGGTATGTCATACGTCAGCACACCGTCCTTATATCCGTTGGTGAGGTCTGCATCCAATATTATGTCGGAAATACGAGTCTTTTCGCGAGAGTAGAGATATACCTCGCGGGCTATACCCGTAAAGCGCCAGAAGTCCTGGTCTTCGAGATACGAGCCGTCGCACCATCTCATCACCTGCATGGCGATGAGGTTCTTGCCCTTCTTCAGATATTTTGTAATATTAAACTCGGCGGCAATTTTGGCATCCTCACTGTAGCCCACATATTTGCCGTTCACCCATACAGACACGTTGCTTGTGGCAGAACCGATATGGAAGAACACGTCGGTACCGTTCCATGAAGCGGGAAGTTCAAACTCCCTGCGGTATGAGCCGGTGTAGTTCTCTGTCTCTCCGATATAAGGCGGATTGGACTTGAACGTGGTACACCATGAATATCCCACGTTTCTGTAGATACGGTCACCATAGCCGTTGATTTCGAATAGTCCCGGAACGGGAAAGTCCACCCAATCCTTGTCATTGTAGTCAAGGCGGAAGAAATCCTTAGGAGCATCCTGATGGTTGCGCACGAAGTTGAATTTCCATGTGCCCTCCATTGACAGATAGCGTCCCGACTTGGTCTTGTCGCCCTTTTCGGCGAGACCGATGTTTTCGAAGGCAAAGAAGTTAGCCCTTCTTTGCTCCCGGTTCAGTTGGTTCAGCTCAGGATTGTTCCAAGGGAAGCTTTTCTGAGCCGTGGCACCCTGCCATGCGAGAGCGCCCAAGAATAGTGATACAATAAGTTTTTTCATAATAATATTATGTATTTAGGTTTTCAATTTTTATTTCTTTAATTATTTAATTTCTGTTTATCCAAAAATCAGATTCCCAGTCCATCCTGAAACGACACATCTACGGCCTTGCTCTGGAGAATCTTAGAGTATGGCGGCACACTGTGAGTAAGCCAGATGTTACCACCGATTACAGAGTCGTGTCCTATGGTCACTCGTCCCAGGATAGAGGAGTTGCTATATACAGTCACGTTGTCTTCGAGTATCGGGTGTCGTGGACAGTTGACCATATTGCCTTCCTCGTCATACTTAAAACTCTTGGCACCGAGTGTAACACCCTGATACAAACGCACATGTTTGCCTATGATGCAAGTTTCGCCAATAACCACTCCCGTCCCATGGTCAATACAGAAATATTCGCCGATATCGGCACCGGGATGTATGTCTATACCGGTTTTCGAGTGAGCCAGCTCAGTGATTATTCTTGGCAGTACGGGTATTCCCATAAGATGCAGTTCGTGGGCACAGCGATAATGAGTCATGGCATTTACGATAGGGTAGCAGTATATCACCTCACCATAGTTATTGGCAGCGGGGTCGCCTTGGAACATAGCCTCCACGTCAGTATATAGCATACTCTTGATATACGGGAGACGGTCGATAAACCTGGCTGTAAAACCTTTGGCCTTCTCGGGTGTAGCCTCCTCGTCGAGGTCGCTGTTAAAGAGTAGTCCACGGGCAATCTGTTCCTTCAGTTGCAGGTAGAGCTGCTCCATGTGTACGCCGATATAGTAGGACCTGATTTCCTCTTCCGGCTGTCTCTTGTAGAAATAATCCGTAAAAATGATTGTTTTTACAAGAGAGATGATTTTCTTCACCGCCTCGATTGAAGGCAGTGGAGCATGGCTTCCCGGTACCAGGGAATCTTCCTTCACCGAATGTTTTGAAAGCAGTGCGACATTCTTTTGTATTATCTCGTTTATGTCCATAATATCTCTTTACTAATTTGACTTCATTGGGCGGTCATACACGAGGTCATACCGTAATCTCCCCCCTGATGCTCCTCGACATATAGTTGCGCACCTGATGTGAGTCGGAATATCTTGCCTGCAGATACATCAGTTTGGTTACGGCACTTTCCACCGTACTGTCATAGCCACTGATAACCCCAGCAGATTTCAACTGATATCCAGTGTCGTATCTGCTCATCTCAACGCTTCCAGCCATACACTGACTGATATTGATAATCACCTTGCCGGCAGCTGTGGCTTCCTTCAGCATGTTGATGAGCCAAGGATATTGAGGCGCGTTTCCGCTGCCGTATGTACGCATCACAATAGAACGCAGGTCGGGCGTGGTGAGTATCTGTTTCACCAACTTCTCCTGTATTCCCGGAAAGAGGGTGAATACAAGCACACTGGGTTCCAACTGGAATCGAGGTTCCATAGGCTTGTCGAATTCCGGCTCAAATATGCGGCTCTCGTGATAGTCTATAGTCACACCGGCATCTGCCAGATGACCATAATTGAAACTCTCGAAGGCGTTGAAGTTGTCGGCACTCTGCTTTGTGGTGCGGTTGCCTCTCATGAGATGTCCGTTGAAATATATGCCCACCTCAGGCACCATCGCCCTTCCGTCGTGCCTCTTGGTGGATGCAATCTCAATACTTGTGATGAGATTCTCCTTGCCGTCTGTTCTAAGCTGTCCTATTGGCAACTGCGAGCCAGTGAGGATAACCGGCTTCGTCAAGTTCTCGAGCATGTAGCTCAGAGCGGATGCCGTGTAAGCCATGGTATCCGTGCCATGCAGAATAACAAACCCGTCATATTGCATATAATTGTTGGCAATGATATGCACGAGGTCAATCCATAACTGCGGCGACATGTCGCTTGAATCGATAGGCGGATTAAACTGATATGTGTGTATATCAATATCAAAATCATTCAACTCGGGCACGTTTGCAAGCAAATGCTCAAAGTTGAATGGCTCCAATGCTCCGGTGCGTGGATTTCTGTTCATTCCGATAGTTCCACCGGTGTAAATTAGCAGTACTTTATTCACTAACGACATCGTTTACGTTCTTTTTGCGTGCAAAATTAAGTAAAAAATTTGAGAATACCGAATTTTTTTTGTATTTTTGCACCATAAAATCAAAAATATAACAACTCATTTAAAAATTATAAGGTAAAACAATGAAACAATTCAATGACGAAAACTTCCTGCTCGACACTGAGGTGGCGCAGGATTTGTTCCACAATCATGCGGCTAAAATGCCAATCATCGACTATCACTGTCATCTAATCCCCGAAATGGTGGCCAACGACCATAAGTTCAAGAGCATTACAGAACTGTGGCTTGGTGGCGATCACTACAAGTGGCGTGCGATGCGTACCAATGGTGTAGATGAGAAGTACTGCACAGGCAAGGACACCACCGATTGGGAGAAGTTTGAGAAGTGGGCAGAGACAGTGCCTTACACATTCCGCAACCCTCTCTACCACTGGACCCACCTTGAGCTGAAAACAGCATTCGGCATAACTAAGCAGCTCTCACCTAAGACTGCACGCGAGATTTTCGACGAGTGCAATGAGAAGCTCCAGCAGCCTGAGTTCTCTGCCCGCGGACTTATGCGCCACTATAATGTTGAGTGCGTATGTACCACCGACGACCCTGTTGACGACCTGCGTTATCACAAGCAGACTCGCGAGAGTGGTTTTGAAATCAAGATGATTCCCGCTTGGCGTCCTGACAAGGCAATGAACATCGAGAAACCGGAGTTCGCTGATTATATTAAGCAGCTTGCCGCTGTAGCCGATGTTGACATCAAGTCATTCAAGGATATGGTTGACGCTCTGCAGAAGCGTCACGACTTCTTTGCCGAGAACGGATGTAAGCTCTCCGACCATGGTATTGAGGAGTTCTACGATGAGGAATACACCGACACCCAGATTGAGACCATCTTCGCCAAGGCAATGAGCGGACAGAGCCTCTCTGACTTTGAGGTTCGCCAGTTCAAAAACTGCTTCCTCACCATTATGGCAGAGATGGATGCCGATGCAGGATGGACCCAGCAGTTCCACTATGGAGCTATCCGCGACAACAACACAAAGATGTATAAGCAGCTCGGTCCTGACACTGGTTTCGACTCAATTGGTGAGTTCACCACTGCTCGTGCCATGAGCCGCTTCCTCAACAAGCTCAACATGGAGGATAAACTTACGCGCACAATATTGTACACATTGAACCCATGCGCCAACGAGGTTATCGCCACAATGCTCGGCAATTTCCAGGGTGGTGAACCAGGAAAGATCCAGTTTGGTTCTGGTTGGTGGTTTAATGACCAACTCGACGGTATGACCCGCCAAATCAACGCCCTCTCAGTGCTTGGTTTGCTCAGCCGTTTCGTTGGTATGCTTACCGACTCACGTTCGTTCCTCAGCTATCCTCGTCATGAGTACTTCCGCCGCTTGCTCTGCAACATCCTCGGTAATGATGTTGAGAAGGGTCTTCTGCCCAACGACCAGGAGGTTCTCGCTCGCATGGTTGAGGATATCTCATACAACAATGCGAAACGCTATTTCAAGTTCTACTAATATGGAATTAGGGATTAGGAATTAGGGATTAGGAATTTATTTTGCATTCGTTAATGCGGTTTTACATAAGATAGGACCCTACATCGGAAGTTATAGCTGACGTTATCGCGCAGCTTTCATCCGATGTAGGGTCTTACCTTCTATTATGGCATCATGTGGTTCGCATCACCGGAGGGCGGAACAGCCCAACTTTTGAGCGGAACAGCCCAACTTTTGAGTGGAACAGGTCAACCGGCAACTCAAAAGATGGGCTGTTTCACCTATTAAATAAATATATCAAAGATTTTTCTAATATCCCTTCGGGAGGAATCGCGTGCGCACACGCGAGCGACTCTTGGGGAGTCGCGCCAAGCGTCAGAAAACTTATGGACAACCCGGACATAAGGAGAAAATGTTCAATGCCGTGATACAGGTTGTTGAGAAATGTGTGGAGAGACATGGCGAGAAGTTCCGCTCGACAAGCGAGGAGGGACAGGAGGCTTGGGCATCCAACATCATCGGCTCGAAACAGTGTGCCAACGTCATCGCAAAAAAGACCAGCGAGGCCATCATATCGCGAACAGCGTCTGATATGGTACTATATCGGCGAACCTGACGGTTAGATAACCTAACTTGTCGCATGTTCATAACTTAACCTTTCGCGTCGTAACAAGTTAACTTATAAAATGCTTAAAAGTTAACTTATTGCACGCCCAGAACTTAAATTTTTAGCTTGCCCCGAAAGTCTGCGCCAGTCTGAGCCATCGGTGAAAATAATATGTTGTACCTTTGCACCAGATAAAGACAACGACGGCAGGGTCAACGCTAAAGACTGGCCCCTATACCACTAAGGTCCTGCCCGACATCATCATTAACCGATGTTCTCTCCTCAGGGGGAGTTAGTGGGGGCTTCAAGTATTATGCCTAAAGCACAAGATTACAGGGACAGGTATGTAGGGTCGTTAGTTTGTCGTGAATCAGTGGTACATGTCACTTTGATTCCTGATTGGGGTCAAGTCGGGCAAAGGGACGGTATTGTCCGCGCTTGCGTGTTATATCCCCGTAAGTTATGCCGTGTTTCAGACAACCGTGATAACATGCGAGACATCCCGTGCATGTGCCGTCATGTTTCCATTTTGGGGTAAATTCCGACATAAATCCAGAATCTATGATGTTTCCCACTGGACATACCCTATGGCAACGTCCGCAATGGGCACATTCCGAAAGGTCAACCTTGAATTTATTGTCGTTCACCATTCTTCGGTTGAAATATTCTCCAATGACGTGTGTAAGAAACCATGGGGCGGAGCCCTTGGTCAAATATTCTCCTTCCTTTCGATTGAGAATGCGTTCTGCTATCTTGGGTATCTGTAGCTTTGCAGCCTTAATCTTGCTTTCCTCAACATTTTTGGGGTCGATGTCCATAAAGGGGAGGCAGACATAGGTATTAGGCATCTGCACAGATTCTGTCAAATTGAGTTTCATGCCACGTTTATTGAGTTCCTTTGCAAAGATGTCGAGGGCTAGACCCGTCTCATCGCCACATGTGCATACGGCGAAGACATACCTGGAGGCAAAGATAGAGTGGGGCAGTGAACGCACAAAACGTCGTACGATATGCGGAGGTTGCCACCCATGTATGGGAAAAGCGAAACCTATTGGCTCGTCAAGGGATATACGTGACAGGAGCGATGCATGATCGAAATCGTCAAATGCCATCGAACAAATGTCGATGGCATCGCAATGTATCTTATTCGCAATGCTCGTTGCCACCCATCGCGTATTTCCTGTTCCTGAGAAATAATATATCATAGAAACTGTTATTTATCACTGTTTGCCGTATTTCTCAATGAGCACATCAGCCTGGGGATCGCCCAAATCCTTTGCCTTGAGCAGGTTGCGAACACCTTGTAACTTGTCGTTCTTTAGACACTGGGCAAGACCAAGGAATAGGTAGCCGTCGCTCGCATCAGGAGAAATTCTGATACATTCGTTGGCTGCTTCTATCGCCTCGTCGAGGAGATTGACACGAACCAGGAGGGACGCTTTTTCTGAGTGGAACAAAAATACCTCGGGATTCTTGGCTATTGCCCTGTCGAGATCGTTTATTGCCTGTTGGAACAGACGTCCGTTGATTTCAGCTTGTGCACGGATATAATAGAACTGTCCGGTGACTTGTGCGGGCATCAGCTTCTCGTATTCGTTGTAGTCGTTTACTGCCTGACGGTATTTGCCGGCTCCGGCAAGTGCTTGGGCACGGGCAAACAGATAGGGAGCAGCCTCCTTGAGGTAGGGCTGGGAGAAAGTAGCCACGGCACTGTCGAGAAGGGCGATAAAAGCTGTGGAGTCGTTAAGCATCTCCTTGCAGCGGGCCGCGCCATAGAAGGCTTCAGGGGTCTTGCTGAACTTGTCAAGCACTTCACGATATGTATTATACGACTCGTCGTAGCGCTTTGATATGAAAAGAATCTCTGCCTTTTGTGTCATGTATAGTTGTTGGGGATCCGCAGACACAGCCTGGTCAATCTGGTCAAGAGCCTTTTCGTATGTCCAAGCCTGTGAGGCTTTCTCGGGGAAATAAACGAGATTCTGATACATCAGCCTCGCATAGTTATAATGTGCTTCAGCCTTGTTGTCTGCAAGTTCGATTGCCTTGAGCATAAACTTGTCAGCCTCGGTGTAGTTATCCTTAGCTGCCATAATCTGGCCCTTGTAGCTATAGCCGTCGGGAGCTTGGGGGAACTTGGCAATGAAGTCATCCACGATTTCGACAAAGGTGTCGGCATTGCCTAATGTGCTGCTTAAATAAAGTGTGGTGATGGCCTGGTCAAGCTCGTCAGGGAGTTCCTTTTTGATGGATGTAGCCTTCATGGCGGCATCGTTCATGCCAAAGGCTGTCATTTTGAGACTTGTGGCAAAAGATGCTCCAACGGCATACTGCGTGTTTTTGTCATCGCTGGAAGAAAGTTGGAGTAATCCCACCACCTCGCCGGCGGCATTGAGATAAGGGCAGCCCACTGAATTTTCTGCCACAGTTCCTTCAAGGGTATAGTAGTCATTGTCGTTAGCTACTTTCTGCGCTGCCGTAATCTTGGCGGAATTGCAACTGTATGCATTCTTTGCATTGAAAGGCAAAAGCCATACTTGAGTGTTCTCTGCCGTTGATGAGGCAGTGCGTAGTGTTTGGCACTTAGTCGCTTCAACCCTGAACTTCGCTATGTCATATACCTCGTTGGCACCTATGATGGACTTGACGGGATATTCCTTGTTGTTGACATCGATTACCACAGCCTTTGCCGCTCCGCGGAATGGGGTATAACTACTCACGGCCACTCCGTCGGCAGTGACAAAATATCCGTTGCTGCTGCCAATGAGTGTACCGCTTGCATCAAATGTCTTTAGTGTGAACACAGCCTTAGCCGACTTCTTGAACCACTTGTCGGGCTGTGCAGAAGCCATACAGCATATACATGCCGACAGCAATATGGTAAATAATCTTTTCATATTCTCTTAATTTTTTATTGACTTCATCGATTGCTGGCTGCACTTTGACTCCGTCTTCCTCTGTCGCGACTCGGGATAGCTCGAGCTAGCTCGGCTCTCCTCACACTGCTCCATCGGTTCGGAATAGCTCAAGCAAGCTTGGCTCTTCTCTCGGTTTGCGCAGCAATTCTTAATTTTTAATTCTTAATCCTCAACAACGCCTTTGCATTGCTGACCGCCGCTTCCGTGATGTCACTGCCGCTGAGCATCTGTGCAATCTCGTTGATGCGTTCATTGTCGTTTAGTTGCAGCATGTGGCTGACAGTACCCTTGGCGGTGTCCTCTTTATAAACTTTATAATGTGTAGAACCGAGGGCTGCAATTTGGGGCAGGTGAGTGATACTGATAACCTGTCGCTCATGCTCGCCTATCTCTTTCATTATCTGGGCCATTTTTTCGGCAATCTTACCGCTGACACCGGTGTCAATCTCGTCGAAGATGATAGTCGGAAGTTTTACGGCACCGCTAATCATCGCCTTAAGCGAGAGCATCAGACGGGCTATCTCACCTCCGGAAGCCACCTGCGCCACCTGTTGGAGCGTGCCGTTCTTGTTGGCAGAGAAAAGGAAGTCTATCGCATCCTGACCGTCACTGCCGAGGGTTGTCTGCGATATGCTAATCTCAAAACGGACATTAGGCATTCCCAAAGCCACAAGACGATCCTTTACCTCATTCTGTATTCCCTTGGCAGACTTGACACGCTTGGCAGACAACACATCCGCGAAACTTTTACACTTGGCGGTTGCCTTGTCAACGGCAGCCTGAAGTTCCTGAAGACGGTCGTCAATGTTCTCTATGTCTCCTAACTTCCGGTTGAGCTCGTCTCTCAATGCAATCAGTTCACTTACCGAGTCAACGTGATACTTCTTTTCAAGATCATATAGCTTATCGAGACGGTTGTTCACCTGGTCGAGGTCGGCAGGATTGAAATCGACCTCCTCAAGCTGGCTGCTAATCTCCTGTGCAATATCCTTTAGTTCGATATATGCCGACTCCATTCTTGTGGCAAGTTCGCCTGCAACGGGCATAACCCTTTCAATCTGCTTCAATGAAGAGCGGGCTGAGCGGAGTAGGGTGGTTACCCCGGTTTCGTCAGCCGACAGTGCATTATCGGCAGCATACAGGGCAGACTTTATTTCCTCAGAATGACTCATGCGCTCTGATAGCTTTTCGAGTTCCTCTTGTTCTCCTTCCGCAAGATGTGCGGCTTCAAGTTCATCAAACTGATACTGCATGAAGTCTGCCTTGTTGCGGTTGTTCTCAATCTCCTCTCGAATTATCCTTAGCTGTTTCTCCTTGTCCTTCATGTCGGAGTAAGCCGCACGGTAGTTGGCAAGCTCTTTCTGGTTGTCGGCGATGATATCCACCACGTTCAACTGGAAATCCTGCTTGCCGAGCAACAAGTTCTGGTGTTGGCTATGCACATCAATAAGCTGTTCGCCGAGTTCCTTTAGCATGGCGAGCGACACGGGGGAGTCGTTGATGAAAGCCCTGCTCTTGCCCGCAGCCGTAATCTCGCGCCTTACAATACAATCATCTGCGTCATATTCGATGTCGTTGTCATCGAAAAACTGCCTCATGCTGTATTTACTTAAGTCGAAATGTGCTTCCACCACGCAGCGGTCAGCTCCAATACGAATCATCTTGGAGTCTGCACGTTGTCCCTTTAGCAGTCCGATAGCTCCGAGGATAATACTCTTGCCCGCTCCAGTCTCTCCTGTGATGACGGAAAAACCAGAGTACATATTGATATCGAGTTCCTCGATAATTGTGAAATTTCGTATATATAAATGCTTAATCACCCCTCTTAACTCTTAATTCTTAATTTTTAACTCTTAATTCTTAATTATTTCCTTATTTGTTCCCAAGCGTTGTTTTGCGACGCATTGATTCCGCTTAGAAGTTCGTAGATGGTTTCCTTCTCCTTTTGGGTGCCTTTCCCCTTATATATGCTTGACAGTTCGTCACGTTTGAAGTCGGTCCATATCTGTGGCAAGAGACTTAGAGGCTTGTTCTCATGGGCTTTCTTCAGTCCTTCCTCAAGTGCCTTGGAGATATTGGTACGTCCACGCTCGGCATTGTTTGCCATCTCGTCCAAACCGCTGCGATAGTAGTCATACTGTAGCTGGCGTAATGGTTTCATACCCTCGTCAAGATAGTCGTTTATAATGGCAAAACGGTTGCGGCTGTCATCAAATGCCTTCCAACCGGGGAAGTCAAGATTCTGCGAATTATTTGTGAGGTTCATGCAACGCTGTAGTACATCCGTGCCGCCAAGTGGCGAGAAACTGTCGAGGTCGAGACCGATTATGAGGAATGCATAATAGGCAAAAAGTGCCGTGAGCTGGTTGTCAACCGTCTCCTCGTTGAAATTTAGCTGATCGAACTCGGCAAACTCAAAGTTGAAATTTTTGTCGGTGTTGTTATACAGGGTTGTAGTGTATTGGGAGTTATAGACAGGACGGTTTGCCTGGATGAGTGCCGAACACTCAAACAAGTTAGAGGTCTTGTCGTATTTGTTAACGGTAATGTTAAAGTTGCACACTATTCTCTCGTTGTTCTGAAACTGGTATTCAGTCCACTGGCGTTCATTAACAAACTGTTCGAGAGTCTGTTGCAGGTTCTCGAATACACTTTTATCCGTGACACCCACCTTCTGTGTGTTGATGGTAATCTTGGCTTGCAGTTCCTGTGCCATACAGTCATTGCATACTAATCCGCCAAGGAGGGCAGAAATAATGTATGTTAAAATATTCCTCATGTCTATTTTGCGCAGCAATCCATAATTCCTAATTTCTAATTCCTAATTCCTAATTAATACACAGAGTTCCTTCACAATGTCCTCAGCCACTTCATCCTTCTTTTTCTTCGGGAAATCCTTGCAGCCATCTCGCGATATAATCTTTATCTGATTCTCGTCAGACTGGAAGCAAGTGCCTTCGTTCCTCAGCGAATTAAGAACGATGAAGTCGAGGTTTTTCTTTTCAAGTTTTAAGCAGGCATTGTTTTCCTCGTCGTTGGTTTCGAGAGCGAAACCAACCAGTTTCTGTCCGCTTTTTTTTCTGCGCCCAAGTTCTGCGGCAATGTCGTGAGTGGGCATAAGGCGCAGCACGAGGTCGTCCTTCTCGCGTTTGATTTTCTTGTCTTCCGTATGTTCCGGGCGGAAGTCTGCCACTGCAGCACATAGTATAGCCGCGTCACTTTCAGCAAAGGCTTCCACTGCTGCATTGTACATCTCCTCGCAACTTTCCACATCAATGCGACGAATGCCCTGCTGTTTTGTGGATAGAGCCACAGGACCAGCGATAAGTGTCACTTCAGCTCCCTTGGCGGCACATTCCTCAGCAAGGGCAAAGCCCATCTTGCCGCTTGAATAATTGCCGATGAATCTAACGGGGTCTATCTTCTCGTATGTGGGGCCTGCGGTAATCATAATTTTCTTGCCTTCAAGAGGTTTTTGAGGTTCACTAAAGAATTTGTCTAATGTGTCAACTATGATTTCTGGTTCCTCCATACGTCCCTTCCCTTCGAGACCGCTGGCAAGAAATCCGCTTTGCGGTTCGATAATAACATTGCCATATCCCTTGATAACCTCCATATTATGTTGGGTGGAAGGATGGCGATACATATCGAGATCCATTGCCGGAGCCACGAAAACGGGAGCTTTCATCGAGAGATATGTGGTGATGAGCATATTGTCGGCAATACCGTTTGCCATCTTGCCCAATGTAGCCGCCGTGCATGGGGCGATGAGCATGGCATCAGCCCACAGCCCCAAGTCAACGTGACTGTTCCATGTGCCGTCGCGTTGTGAAAAAAAATCGCTTATTACAGGTTTGCGTGTAAGTGTGGAAAGAGTGAGGGGAGTGATGAACTCCTTGCCTGACGGAGTGATGACAACCTGCACCTCCGCTCCCTTTTTAACGAGACCACGGATTATATAGCAGGCCTTGTAGGCTGCTATAGAACCCGTGATTCCAAGAACGAACTTCTTACCTTTGAGCATGTTGTCTATTATATCATCTTGCTTTCACGCAGACGAATGCGTGTAAGCACTTGTTTCGTATTGTTGGTGAAATCGCCGCCGAGTATCCAACTGTAGTAGCCGGAGTCGTAACGCAGCACTGACGCGACCTCTTCTCCCTTGTGCTTGCCGAAGTTGAACACCTCAACCCTAATGGGATTTCCCTTGGCATCCAGCACAGTGTTTCCCTTCGCGTCTTTCTTGTCAGCCCATACTATGCGTCCGGCAAAATCAACGTTGTCATTCTGCTTGGAGAACTCTGCCAGTGCATCCATATTGTTGGCAAGACAACGTTCGGGGTCATCCTGTACATTGGAGTTATACATATCCAATTGTCCCATAAGCACACGGTATGTAGCCTCCGTATCCTGGTCGGCTCGGTGAGCCTCGAAGTCTTCCTCCATGGCTCTGCCGCAGTAGAACTTATAAGCGGCGGCAAGGTTGCGTCGTTCCATCTTCTTGAATATAGTGCAAGCGTCAATAAGACGGCACTTTGAGAAATCAAAGTCGATGCCTGCACGCAGGAACTCCTCAGCCAGCATCGGGATGTCGAAGAAGTTGGAGTTGAATCCAGCAAAGTCACAACCAGTGAACTCCTCGTTGAGTTTGGCAGCAACCTGCTTGAAGGTAGGCTTGTCTGCCACGTCGGCATCCTTAATACCAGTGAGTTGTTCTACCAGTTCAGGGATATGTTTCTCCGGGTTGATTAGCATGTCGCCACGAATTTCCTTACCGTCGGGATATACCTTAATATATGACAACTGGATGACACGGTCGTTCACCATGTCAAGGCCTGTTGTCTCAAGGTCGAAAATTACCAGGGGTTTCTGTAAGTTGAGTTTCATCTTTATAAATAGTTCCTTTAATCTTTAATCTTGCGAAACGACTTAGTCATTAATCAACATAGGCATCATCAACATGAGCACATCTTGGTTTTCTGGTTGTTCTGTAGGTATTACGAGTCCTGCACGACTGGGGTCGGCGAGTTGTATGTTCACCTCCTGGCAGTCGAAGTTACTCAATACCTCGACGAAGGCAGAGCCTTTAAAACCGATGCTCATTGTCCTTCCGTTATATTCGCAGGCAAGGCGTTCGGTAGCAGTCTTATTGAAGTCGAAGTCCTCGGCGTCAAGCTGAAGTATGCCGCCATCTACATGGAATCGGATCAGGTTGCTGGCATCATTCGAGAATGGTTGTACGCGCTTGATGGCACTAAGAAGTCCTTCGCGGTCAACGATGATCTCGTTAGTGTTGTTCTGAGGAATTACGGAGTTGTAGTTGGGGTATCTGCCTTCTATCAGTCTGCAGAAGATGGTGTTGTCGCCGAAGACCAATTGGGCATTCCTGTTGTCAAATCTGATTACCACTTCGCTATCGTCCTTTGCAAGCATATTCTTAAGAAGTCCGGCAGGTTTTTTGGGAAGGATAAAAGCAGCGGGTTGTTCTACCTTGATTGAGAACACACGGTTGCGCACCAGTTTGTGACCGTCGCTTGCCACGATGGTGAGACATTCCTGTGTGGCATCGAAATAGATACCGTTCATCACGGGACGCAGTTCCTCCTGCGCGGTAGCAAACAGTGAGCGGTTGATGTTTTCAGCAAGGATATTGCTCTTGATGACAATTTCGTTGGAATTGTCATCAACACCCTGTGGTTCGGGGAAACTGTCAGCTTGCTCAACGGGCAGCGAGAAATGACCGTTGAGATATGTCACTTTTGCCGTGTTGTTATTTAGGTTCACCTCGAAAGTCAGTGGCTGTTCGGGGAATCCCTTGACAGCGTCAAAAATGTAGTGATTGTCTATTGCAAACGAATCATTAGTGTCGCACTCGGCGAGTTCCATGGATGTGGAAAGCCAGTTTTCTCCATCCGATGCTATCAGATAGAGAGTGTTGCCCTCTGTTCTGAACACGAAGCTACTCAGGATAGCTATGGAGTTCTTACTGTTGATTACCCTTGCGAGGGCGGATAGTTTGCTGCTTAGTGCAGTACTTGACAGTGTAAATCTCATGAGTTTTATCTTTATTTTGTTTCTTTCTTTATCAAATTGAGCACAAAAATACGAAAAAAATGGGATAGCAGCAAAATTATTCGTGAAAAAGTTGCATAAATTAAAACTAATTTGTACTTTTGCGGTAGAATTGATTAAAAATCACAATAAATTTACAAAATAATTATGGAAATTACAGGAAAAATTATTGCCGTATTGCCGGCACAGGGTGGTGTTTCACAGCGCACCGGTAACCCATGGAAGTCGCAGGACTATGTAATCGAGACTCACGACCAGTATCCTAAAAGATGCTGCTTCCGTGTGTTTGGTGAGGAGAAAATCAATCAGTTTAATATACAGTTGGGTGAGGAGATGACAGTGTCTTTCGACATAGATTCTCACGAGTATCAGGGCAGATGGTTTAATGATGTACGCGCATGGGCGGTAAATCGCAATATCCAGGCTCCAGGTGCAGTTCCCGGGGCTGGTGTGGCTCCTGCTGCTCCTATTCCTGGTGTGGCTCCTGCTGCTCCCGCCGAGGCTCCTTTCCCCCCACAACAGCCAGCAGCAGAGGGTGGCAGTGCTGACGACCTGCCGTTCTAAATCGCTGTGCGATTAAGAAATAATAAGAATTAAAGAAGGCTGCGCACTTTATTGCGCAGCCTTCTTTTTATTTGCAAAGAATTATATTTCTTAATTTTTTAATTCTTTAATATCAATTTGCGCCGAAGCGCAAATTGAATTATTCTTCGCTCCAGTCCATCTTGGTCTGGCGAACGTAGGTCTTGTAGCGCTGCTGAGCCATCTTCTGAGCTTCAGCGAACAGCTCCTCGGCCTCGTTGGGATAAGCCTTCTTCACTGAGAGATAGCGCACCTCACCCATGAGGAAGTCATGGAACTTGCTCCAATCAGGCTCCTTAGAGTCGAGAGAGAACGGGTTCTTGCCCTCGGCAGCCAACTGCGGGTTGAAGCGCCACAAGTGCCAGTAACCGCACTCAACGGCACGACCTTCCTCAGCCTGGCTCTTGCCCATACCGCCCTTGGCCTTAAGACCGTGGTTGATACATGGAGCATAAGCGATGATGAGTGATGGGCCGGGATATGCCTCAGCCTCACGGATAGCCTTGAGGCACTGAGCCTGGTCGGCACCCATGGCAATCTGGGCAACATATACATAACC
>JALERP010000194.1 GCA_022764085.1 Prevotella sp. | reverse complement strand
TTTCTGTAACTTTGTCCCTTGAAATCATTTGGTAGTCTCTTTATATTGTTCGTAACTATTTGATTAACACCTACAAAGATACGAAAAATAATTGAGATTACCAAATTTTTTAAAGGATATTTTTATCCCGAACTGGGGTATTCTCTGTCAGAAGCATACCATTACTCACCATGCCCCAAAGGAAACCGCGTTCTCTTATTGCCCTGCCGATGTCAAGAATATCCTTGCGCATCAGTGGTTCACCTCCAGTCGTTACAACCATAATGCCGGAGGCATCCGTCTTCTCTGCCAGTTCGTCCAGTACAGGAACAAAATCCTCCAATGGCATATCCTTTGCCAATGACACAGTCCTGCAGTCACTTCCGCAATGGCGGCAGTTGAGATTGCAGCGCAGGGTACACTCCCAAAACAATTGCTCCAGTGGGTGCAACCGTTTTGCTTTCTCCCACTGGAGCAGTTCTGTTCTTATATGTTCATCGTAATTCATTCCTTAGAGTCATTGAAACCTTCTGAAAACTTTTTCCATTCCTCTTCACGTTGAATGTCGTCCTCTTTTTTATCCTCAGTTTGCCTCCTTACACGTTCCATACTTCGGGCAAAATCAAGGAAATCCTTTACATCGACATCATCAGGACGCCTGGGTCCATATACTGTACATATCTTAGCCATAACAATTCATTATTTAGTATCAACAAAAAACCTCTTAGCGTGATTTGTCAGAGAGACTGTGGCAAAATTATCCGACATACTGACCAAATTCTTTCTGAGCAAATCAGAAGTCTTGTTCTGAAACTGTCTCACAATCAAGCTGACGCATTGAGGCGTGACCAAGTCAGAGTACTTAGATAACAACATGCCATTCCATTCACAATCAATATATTTTGAGCAGAGCACAACAAGAAATACAAAGTCTATGCAGTTCAAGTCTTGTTCCACTAACCTCTTGCAGCAGTCAAGATGCTGACAACTATACACCATCCTCATGATTTCCCGTTCAAACTCACCGTAGCGTATCTCGTAAATGCTCCGTTGATGCAAGAGTTCACCTATTTTCTTCCAAAATGTGGCGACACGAAGATTTTGCTGCTTTGGTTGACTCACTAAGCAATCTTCATCCTCGATGCCTGCCGATAAAGCACTGTCAGCGTCCAGCACCCCAAAGATACTGTCATCATCAAACAGCAGTTGTCGGGCATGTTCCGTAAGACAGAAGCAGCAATCCTCTTTCCACGCGATTTGGATAAGATTCTTTTTGTAGAGTTCTGACGAACTGTCTTCAAACTGAGCAGTAATCTTTTCCACCACATCCCCACGAAGGACTTTCCTGCAGTTGTAATCTTCCACCTCCCGGTTGTCTTTGATAAGATATTCGGTGGTGACAAGCAGGAGGAGTGACAAATCCCGGTCGTCAAGGTTTTGCTCCATGAGGCGTTGGCAACACTTAAGATTCCTGTTTCTGTCAATAAGGTTTCTCAAGGCATAAAATATGGTCTCTGTCCGGATCTTTGTCTTGGCAAAACGGCAGAACACCAATCCCACACCGGCCCAAAACTCATAGGTCTTGCCTCCCAGTTCCCAAGGAGCAACCAGTTCGCTGTCATTCCTGAAAGCATCAACCAATGCGTCAGAAGCCTTATAAAAGTGTAGTTGTCGACCACCCCTGTGGATAGGAAATAAAGGATATACCACCCCCCGTTCTATCAACTTCTGCATCTCCTCTTTGACACACAGCACATCCCCTGTCTCCCAATCTAAGAAATAGCAGAGTTTCTCCTCACTTTTCTCTTCCGTATAATGTTCCATCAGCAGAGCCACCATACAACATTGTATCGGTGTCAGCGACAGTTTCTTCCCAAGGTAGTCAGTGGCATCCTTTATGTTTCCCCAAATCCCTGTCGGCAACTCGGAGTCTGTAACATAGCCACTTATCTTCTCCAATGCTTCATATATGGTCATAGGCATATTGAATTTATAAATTATACACTGCAAATTTAACTAAAAGAGTTTTATTTACCAATATTTTCATTATTTCATCTCCAAGATATTCCTCCTATCTCCGAACGGAGTCACAGCGGAGTCATAGCGCTAATTCAAACCCGTCACATCCCCTTAACCACAGTTCATGGTTACTCTCTATCTCACGAGCCATCTCCTCCCCGTAGTTTCAATAATGTTTCAATTCCCTTTGCCAGATTTTCCAACTCCTTCTGTTGTGGCATATTCTGTCTTGCCGTCTTCATGTCAATATTGTATAACACCACACTATCCTGCTTAACGTCGCAGGCATAATGAAGCACATGGTCGGGAGGAATATTCCCAGATATATGGTAGCCAATATACATATTCCAGCAAATCCTTGCTTGCCGAAAGTCCGCCAACATACGTAAGCGACAAGTGATATACTGGTGAAGAGCATACTTACACGCCACATTTCTGCATAACGTTGGGCGCAGAAGAAAAGCACCATGGCTGACACCATTAGTCACATTTTTCCCACCATCCAATTCTTCTCAGATGTGCCTTTGCAAGAGGTCACGTGTCTGGCAATCAGACAAAAACTGAGAGGAGACAAGACGAGACATGCAAAACGGCACATTCTATTATCCATGGCGAGTCCTGAATGCAGCGCACAGATAGCACCCAACATCAGCAGGCAATAAAGCCGAGAAAACCACCAATGGAAGCCAACTCCATTTCTCCCTGAGGTAAAGGGATAAGGAGAGGATGATTCTCATCACAACCATAACTACCATAAGCAAATGAATGGATAATGACCACCAACTACAGTTTGCCAATGTAATCAGCATCCATAAAGAACAAACTGCCAAATCAAACCAAAATAATTTCTGTCTCATAATATATTTGTCACCTTATTTTATTCAATATCAATTCTCGAAACCTCATCTACGTTCCTGATTGCCAAAATGGACTCCATAGCCATCTCCAACTCTCTTACCGAATGGACTGCGAAATCGACTGAAGTCTCAACGATGCGGTCAACGGTCACAGTGTTGAGCCGCGAGATTGAGAGGTTCTGCTTTTCGGTAATACATGCCACCACATCGCTCAACAAGTGATGGCGGTCAATGCCACGGATGCAGATACGAACGGGGAAGAGAAACGCTTCATGCTCTTCAAAGTTGACGGCAACGATGGAGTCGCCTTGTTCCGAAGCCATTCGGATGGCATCTGGGCAGTTGCGTTTGTGCAGCGTGACAACTCCGTCAGTACCCTTAAATCCTATCACCTCGTCGCCTGGCAACGGATGGCAACATGAGCAACGGACGTATGGCATCTTTTCCTTGTTAGCAAAATGACTGCGGAGAGTTCGCTTTGCCTTGTAGGTCAATACGTGTTTCAGCCATTCTTCTTCGGGCAGGGCATTCTCGTCTGTCCCTATCTCTACGCAGTCACCTCGACGCAGCACGGTCTTCACCGAACAGAGTCTGCCATTGATGCGGGCATACTCCGCATGGAGTCCTACCTCACTGTGAATCTCAAAGGCAAAGTCCAATGCCGTAGCGTCCTTGGGCAAGATGACACCTTTACCCTGAGGTGTGAACACCATAATATCATCATTGTAGAACGATGCCGTAACCCCGTCCATGTAGTCCATCTCGTGACTATGGTACGCAACATCCTTCAGCACGTCCTTGAACTTCTTAAGCCAAGCCTTCACATTATCCTCCGTTCTCTCAGCCGTACAACCAAGACGAGAGTTGCGCACCATACGCTCAGACGAGATATGAATCTCTTCCCAACCGCCTTGGTCGTTGAGCAGCTTCACATGGAAGCTCTGATAGCCGTTCTCCTTGGGAGCATTGATATAGTTGGCCACACTGCCAGGACGCTCCTTGAAATAGTCAGACAGAAC
>JALERP010000182.1 GCA_022764085.1 Prevotella sp. | reverse complement strand
AGTATGCGGAAGTGCCACATCGTGGATGATAAGCCATTTGATAGATAATCACGGAGGATTGCACAACCGTATTACCCACGAAATTCATCTTTCACCTTTCACATTGGCGGAAACAGAGGAAATGCTTGTCGCAAATGGTTTTACATGGAACAGACTTTCCATACTGCAGGTTTATAGTATATTGGGGGGCATACCTTATTATTTGGGATTATTGGAAAAAGACAAGGGTGTGGAAGCAAATATCGACCGATTGTTTTTTGCTGCGCAAGGAGAGCTCAAACGAGAATACAACCGGTTATATACTTCACTTTTCAAAAACTCTGAGGCATATATGAAGGTGATAGAGGTGCTCGCTTCATGCAAACAAGGACTCACACGTAAGCAAATAGCCGAGAGGTTAAAGACGACATCGGGAGGTACACTGACGAAAATCATCGGAGAACTCGTGAATTGTGACTTTGTAAGAGGATATAACACCAGGGAAAGGGTAATCAAGCAGAAGGATCAGATATATCAGCTCACTGACCTATATACCTTGTTCTATATGAAGTTTTGCCATAAGGCTACTACCGACGAGCATTATTGGACGAATATGATGGGCAAACCAGTGCAAAACACTTGGTATGGCCTCTCGTTTGAGCGTGTCTGTATGTTGCATATACCTCAGATAAAAAAGACCTTGGGCATCGACCGCATACATACCGAGTACTATTCATGGAGAAGCCGTGAGTCGATGCCAGCAGCACAGATTGACCTTATTATCGACAGGGCTGACAATCTCACCAATGTGTGCGAGATAAAGTATTCACAACTGCCTTATTCAATATCAAAAGACGAGGAGGCACGCATCCGCAACCGTATTGCCGACTTTGTTGCCGAGACAAATATCCGTTCTGGTATATTACCGACGATGATAACCACATTTGGTATAAGGAGTAATGTACATTCATCAATCGCGCAGATTTGCCTGACTATGGACGACCTGTTTCAGTGAAAACCAGCCAAACTACCGAATGAAAATCGGCCAAACTACCGAATTTTGTGTTAATTTTCATAAATACAAAATCCAACACACTAATATTCAATGGATTTTATATGAGAAGGTGATGACTTTACTTATTTGGTTACCGCCTCGTTGTGGTCATTTAGATAGAGGCGGGGCTGCACTTTATAGTCTCGACCTGCCAATGATTTGGTGAGGTCGAGATTTTTTGTCTTTATTCCTCCCATCTCGAGCATTGTATGGAAGAAGGAGATGCTGGTGGAGACACACTTGTCGCTGTTGGAGCGCAATGCCCTGATGATGTCGGGATATGCTGACCTATATGATGCGGAAGTCCATGCGAGAAGCGGAACTCTAAGCTCATATTCGCTTGGATTGGGTGAGGCATGCAGGAATTTGTTTCGGTTGTCGTCGTAAATATTCTCACCGTGGTCGCTGGTGTAGAGCCATGCCGATTGGCAAGCCGACGACGAGAGTATGGACGAGAGTTCGTAGAGGAACTTGTCGGTGATGCGGATGGTGTTGTCGTAGGCATTCACAAGTTGCTGCCTATTCTCATACTTTGCTTGCGACTCGTTGTCGGGCAGGAAATGTGCCATGTTGCGAGGATAGCGCTCGTTGTATTTGAAATGACTGCCGTAGGTGTGGAGAACGATAAACTCCTTCTTCCTGCCCTTTTCCAAGATGTCTTTTACTATGGGTAGCAATTCCATATCGGAGACATTGTCTTTGGCGCGCTCTGCTTCCTTGATAAACAGACAACTGTCGGCTTCCATTCCAAGGAAATCAATGAAAGAATGATTGGGCAACTGGTTGGAAATGAACGAAGTGTGGAATCCCGCTTCCTTGAAGGCTGCGATAATACCTTTTTCGCGATAGAGCGCTGAATAATCGGATGCCGAGGCTGAAGTCAGAAGCATGGGCACGCTCTTGTGGGTGGTGTTCGATTCTGTCCTTACATCTCGAAAGACGATGAGGCTGCTGTCGCTTATCAATGTCGTAAGCATGGGATTAGTGTCGCGGTGATACCCATAGAGAGAAAAATTTTTTGATCGTGCAGTCTCGCCAATCACCATAACATACACCTCAGCACTATCGTGAGGATGGATGGCGACAGCATCAAAGCGGAAGTCGGCCACTCGCTCTTGATAGTGGGCGGAAATCCAACTGCGCTCTACGGCAAGATACAGGTTATATGTGACATTGAGAGGAAAGACATTATTGAGCATACGGAACGTGGGGTCGGAAAGGTATGCTGTTGCCACAGACAGAAGTCCGGCAACTGTTATTACTCCTCCAATGCCACGTATTTTGCAGATGAAATTGTTGTCAAGAATATGGTTACTACGAATATTAGCCACAGCCATCCCCAGTGGAGGCAGATAGAGCACGCATACGATGAGTACGGCAGGAAGAATGCCGTCGAGCAATTCTGTGGCCTCGGAGACGTTGGTAGTTACCACATTCAGTAGCATATCTACCGCAAGAACGCCTTCGCCATACAGATAGAGCAACACCACCTGGAATGCGGCGAAGAAGATGTATGGGAACAACCACCACGTCATCTTCCCAGGTTTGCGCGATATGCTCATTAGAAGCGTGTAAATGCCGAGAGGCAGCAAAATATTGGCAACACATGCCCATTGCGACATCCCCTCTGTGATGTCGAGCATGACATTAGGCACCATCAGTGTCACTATCGTCAGCCAAAACAATATCTCACAATTCCTCATCCCCAAACTCTTAATTCTTAATTCTTAACTCTTAATTCTTAACTCTTAAAACGCCTCATTAATATTGAAAAGGAATCCCGACTGTCCGCTCTTGCCAAAGCCATAGTCGAGACGGACATTTACATTCTTCTTGAACTCCCAACGATAGCCAAGCCCATAGTTGGGAAGAAGCTTGTCAAAAGCGAGTGCACTAAACTTGTTGAATACCGTTCCAGCTCCAACCCACAACACAATGCCGTTACGCTTCCACACGTGCTGGCGCAGCTCCACCTGCGTCTCTATCTTATGCTTGTCGCGATAGCGTCCCTCATAGTAACCACGCATTGAATTGCTGCTGCCGAGCTTAGCCATCATAGCCCATGATGGATTGCCAAAGTTGAGGGAGGATTCGAGGTCGAAAGCAAGCACCGTTCCTTTCCAAGGTCTTGTGTATGCACATGCTTGAAGCTCTGTTGTGGAGAAAGCATATTCGTTGCCCATGAACTTTGGCCGGAAGAGTTGAGATACATTTAGATAGACTCCCCTATGCGGATTAGTAAGCACGTCGCGCGAGTCATACATAAGCGAGAGCCCTCCGCCAATGTTCCATACCGTCTTGTCTTGACCCTCAAGCAATTCCTCGCGCTCCACGCTTCTAGCCGACACATAGTCGAAAGCCACGTTGGGACCTAAGTATAAGTTGTCGGCAAGCCGAAAGAGGAAAGCCGTCTTTATTCTCGACTGCCATCTCTTGAGCTTGCTCTTATTTTCATCAATATTTCCCATGTCATATCCCATTCCCCATGTATAGGAAGGGAAAGAGAAGAAATAGACAGTGTAGGTGAGGCGGTATTTGTCCTTCGGGAATATATTCGTTCCCCTAATACCGAGGAGATAGAATCCCACAGTGGAGAAATCACCATAGAGGGAGACATTCGATGGCGGCAGGAGGGTGTCGGCCTGGCATGTGCGGTAAAGTCCGGCTGCCACTAATCCTATGCCTAATTCCGTGTCTGTACTATAGTGAGGGCCGCCGATGACACTGAAGTCAAACTTCTTGTGTTTCTTGTTTTTGTTGGCATCGTTGAAATAGTCGAGGAAGCGCGTAAATAACGATTTCTTCTTTAATGTTGTATCGGCTTGGGCAACAGAATCTCCACAAAGAGCCATGTTCAGCATAAGGGTATCATTCCTCATACCGGTATCTTCCGCCTTTACATTAAATGTCACAGCAAACAAAAGCGAAAAAAGAAACAGCATTTTTATTTTATCCATAGTCAACCTTTGATTTTGGTTGCAAAGATAGGAAAAATAAATCAAACTATGCGGTTTCCTTTTTCGCTAAAGATGTTCTTTTATTCTTATTTTTTTTTCAAACACAGAGTTACAGAGGCGCAGAGTTTATTTCTCTCTGTATCTTGTAAAAACTATAAAATAAAACACCTCTGTTTCTCAGTGCCTCTGTGTTATACTAAAAAAGATGTGTTTATATGATAATCTTTGTTTTGTGATAATACTCGCGGAATTCAGTAGGTGAACAGCCTTTCTTGCGCTTGAAAACGCGGTTGAAGTTGCTCAGGTTATTATATCCGCAGAGATAGCAGATGTCGGCAATACTCTTGTTGGTATCTACAAGCATCCTTGCGGCATATCCCAAGCGGATGTCAATGATATAGTCACTCACAGTGCGCCCCGTGTGCAGCTTGAAGAAGCGGCTGAATGCCGTGTCGCTCATACAGGCGAGCTGTGCGAGAGTGTTCAGCTTCAGCTCGTCCATATAGTGACTGTTGATATAGTTCTTAACCTTTAATATGCGGTGCGAGTCTTCTTCTATCTTCACCTTTGCATAACTTGTGGTGGCAAGGGTATATGCACCTTCGCATCTCGATAATGTGTCGAGGATTTTCAGGAAACTAATAAAAGCGTCAAACCTGTCAGTTATACTGCTCAGTGAGAGAATGTCATTATACACCTTCATGATGGCATCCATGGGGAACGCAAGTCCTTTGCGGGCATGGTTGAGCATGGTAAAGATGCGCTGGAAAGGATTCTTGCTGAAGAAACTGTCCGACGTGAGGTCGAAGCGGAACTGCACGGTTATCTCGTGTATATCCTCGCTGGCGCAGGTATTCTGCATCCAAACATGCTCAAGGTCTGTACTCGTGATAAGCACAAGGTCATACTCGCCTATAACCTCACTGCTGTCGCCCACGATTCTTCTCACTCCTGGCGCGTGCTCCACGAAGTTGAGTTCAAATACCTCATGGTTATGTATAGGATAGGTGAATTCCTTTTTGTGACGGTCGGCTATATATAGCACGTCCTTGTCCATAAGAGGCGTTATCTCATGGAACACATGGTCGGGGGTGGGAGTTGGTTTCATGTTTCTGAATTAAGAATTAAAAATTAAAAATTATGTTATTCTCTCTATGATTTCAAGGCACATTCTGCCGTTATGGTAGGGACATTTCCAGAAGCCGGCCTTGTCGTCGTCTTTGTTGATGCTGCCGTCGGGGCGGCGGCTCCAGTACCATTCACCTGCCTCGAAGTCGATGAGGTTCTCCTTGATATACTGCCAACAGTGGAATGACTTTTCGAGAGCCGACTCATCTCCAAAGTGCTGATAGATATTATAGAATCCCACGACAGCCTCTGCCTGTACCCACCAGTGGAGGTCGTTGTCGGCATAACCGGTGTCGAGGTTAGCCTCATGTATCATCGAACCGTCGGGATTGAGTCCTTTCTCAGATGCCTTTGCCACAAGCGGCACTATCTCCTCAACCTTTTTGAGAACTTCGTAGTCACCAAGCACAAGTGCTGCCTCGTGCATGAGCCATGAGCACTCGATGTCGTGACCATAGCTCTCAAGATGCCCGGCACCACGAGTCCAGTCTTTCTCGAAGAAGAGGTCGAGGTGGTTGGTCTCGGGGTTGAGAATCTTGTCGGTGAAGATGCCGATGATATTGCGCAATGCCTTTTCCAGACGCTCGTCCTTCCATACACGGTAGAGATTTGCATACGGCTCTATGATATGCAGATGGGTGTTCTGCGACTTGGGGTAGTTGGCGTCAAGCTCCGAAAGGCGCATGTCGGCAATCTCGCCCCACCCCCTCGTGCAAGCCTCTATATATCCGTTATAGAGAACGTCGAGCGAGTGCTCCTCGATACACTCGAAGAGACGGATGGCATAGTCGAGGGCCTCCTTGTCTCCGGTAGCCCTCACATACTCGCTCAGTCCGTAGATCATGAAACCAATGGCATAGAACTGTTTCTTTGTGTCCTTAGGATTGCCATGGCAGTCGAGCGACCAGTAAGTGCCGCCAAATTCCTTGTCATAGAAATGGGCGAGAATATAGTCCTTGGCCCTTGTTGCCATTTCGAGGTATTCTGGTTTGCCAAGCACACGGTATGCCGCAGAGAAAGTCCACAGGATACGTGCATTGAGTATGCCGCCCTTTTCTGCATCGGCATGAAGGTTGCCGTGACCGTCGATGCGGCCATAAAAGCCGCCATTCTCGCGGTCAACCATCTTTTCTATCCAGAAGGGCAGGATGTTGCCCGTGAGAACATCCTGCATCTCCTTCTTGAATTTCACAATTTTATCTTTATCCATTATTTTTTTCTTTTTTTTATTTAACACAGAGACACGGAGTTACAGAGTTTTTTTGTTTTTTTGAACACAAAGACACAAAGATACAAAGGTCTCTTTTTCCGCAGAAGGAAGATACAGAGAGCAGCTAAGCTGCTTTTCTACAAAGTACACAAAGTATTTCATCCGCAAGGCTTTGTGTTAAAAAAACTCTGTTACTTCTTTATCGGATATTTGAGTACCAGCAGCACAATGATAACCGCTATCACTGCGGGGAACAGCGAGAAGAGCGACCATATCATCGAGAGAACCGAATCGGTGATAGATGCCGGATCGACAATCGTGTTGCCCATATCGTCGGTTGTCATACTTGCTCCTGCAATGCCAAGGAACAATGCGACAAGCGAACCGGAGATGGCTGTACCGAACTTCTGAGACATCGTTCCTGAAGAGAAGATTAGCCCTGTTGAGGAGCTTCCGTTCTTCTCTGTGGCATAGTCAGCCACGTCGGCATACATCGACCACAGCAGTGGAGAATAGAGTCCGATGCCCACGGATGTAAGTACCACCAATGCCACCATCACCCATATATATGCCGGATCCATGGGCACAAAGAAGAAGGCCACGGAGAACACGGCGCATATAACTGCGGATATGATGAAAGCCTTGCTCTTGGAACCTACTTTCTCAGTAAACTTCGGTGAAACACCACCGAAAATCATACAAGTAAGCTCGCCAAAGGTCATAAAAACGGTGTAGTTGATAATCAGTCCGCTGATGGTTATCTCGCCACCAAGACAGTAAGTGAGCATATATCCCGCAACGGCATAGCGGAAACCGTTGAAGAAGTTTGTACACACTCCTATCAGGGTGAGATAAATCCATGGCTTATTCTTAACAAGATCGGCAAACTGCTTAAACGAGAATTTCTCCGCACGCACCGGCTTCAGACGCTCCTTGGTGAGAAGTCCGCAGGCAAGTGTCATAACAGCAGCAATGATACCGAATGCGGCACCGAGCACTGCATACTGGTGAGACTCACTGCCTCCCACCATCTTCTGAAGATATGGGAAGGAAAGCAAGGTGACGAATCCCATGGCGTAGGCACCAACCATACGGAACGACGAGAACTGGTTCTTCTCGTTGTCATCCTCGGTCATCACTCCCAGGAGTGAGCCATAAGGCACGTTAACCATAGTATATACTGCCATCATCAGTAGGTAGAGAGTATAGGCATAGATTCGCTTGCCCTCGTAGGCGAAGTCTGGAGTATAAAGCAGCATTGCAAAGATTACTCCGAAGGGAACTGCCCCGAAGATGAGCCAAGGGCGGTAAGTGCCCCAGCGCGACTGTGTGCGGTCGGCCAAACTACCCATAAGGGGGTCGGTGAACACGTCGAACATACGTGCTATTAGCATAAGTGTGGCTGTGTCGGCGAATGTCAGTCCGAACACGTTGGTGAAGAATAGCGGGAAGGCTATCGACATTATTTTCCATGTGATACCTCCAGCGGCTGCATCACCAAGGGCATAGCCAATTTTTTCTTTTATATTTGCCATATTGTTTTTAGTAGACAAGTTGACGAGTTAATGGGTTGTTGAGTTGACGAGTTATTACTGCTTACGCAAATAACTTGTTTACTTGTCAACTTGTTCACTCGTCAACTTGTTTACTTGTCAACTTGATTAATTATTCCTGTTTTTTGCTATAAGTTTCTTTATTGTCTCAACACTCTTGGCTGTGTATAAGCCGTCTTCAGGGGTGTTCATACAGTAATCAACGAGTCTGTCGATGGTGGATGTTGCCACATGCATTCTCGTGTCACTGCTTGCGTAGTAGATGAACACCTTGCCGTCCTCGTCGGCAATCCATCCGTTGGCAAATGCCACGTTCATCACGTCGCCGATATATTCCTCGCCTTCTGGCACAAGGAAATAGCCACCTGGCTGTGCAATCACCTTTGTGGGGTCTTCAAGCGATGTCATGTACATATAAAGCACATAACGAAGTCCGCTGGCGCATCCGCGCACACCGTGAGCAAGGTGAAGCCATCCCTTAGGTGTCTTGATAGGATGAGGACCCTCGCCGTTCTTCACCTCCATGATGGTGTGATAGTGGCGGGCATTGATGATTTTTTCCTCGGTTATCTCGGCATGGGTGATGTCGTCAACAAGAGCCCAACCGATGCCGCCGCCTGAACCTGTGTCGATGAATCCGTCCTGAGGTCGTGTGTAAAAGGCGTACTTGCCGTCAACAAACTCAGGATGAAGCACCACGTTGCGCTGCTGACTCTTGGTCTTCAGGTCGGGCAGGCGTTCCCAGTTGATGAGGTCCTTGGTGCGTGCGATAGCAGCTGTGGCAGTTGCAGCTGAGAGGTCGCCAGGTTGAGAGTCATCGTGACGCTCGGCACAGAAGACACCATACACCCATCCGTCCTCATGAGCGGTGAGTCGCATGTCATAGATATTTGTTGCGGGTATAGTGTCTTCGGGCATAGTGATAGGCTCGTCCCAGAATCTGAAGTTGTCAACACCGTTAGGACTTTCAGCCACAGCGAAGAAACTCTTGCGGTCGGCACCTTCTACGCGCACTACCAGCACATACTTGCCGTTCCACTTTATAGCGCCCGAGTTGAGTGTAGCGTTCATCATGATACGCTGCATGAGATATGGATTATCCTTTTCGTTGAAGTCATATCTCCACTCAAGCGGTGTGTGAGCCGCTGTGAGGATAGGGTTCTCATACTTCTCATAAATGCCGTTATACTTAGCCGATGGCTTGTTAGGCTTGCTCAGCAGTTCCTCATGCGCCTTGCGCAGAGCTGCCACTCTTTCATTAAAATCACTCATGATAGTTAATGTATATTTGAAACTTTAATATTTTAATTCTTCAATTCCTTCATCAGCCATGCCACCCACTCGTCCCACTGCTCCTGATACCAGAAGTGTGCTGTCTGCTGGTAGAGGCTCATCTCCTTAGGTGCAGTCACAGTGTTGTATGTAGCCCATGCCGATGTCGGGGGAACCACCTCGTCGTTATATCCAAACGAGAACCATCCCTTACACTTGATGCGCTTTGCGAAGTTGATACCGTCGAAATACCCGGAGTTCTTCACCTTGACGGGGTCGTGCTTCTTCTCGTTATAGAAATAATGTGGCCATCCGCAGGCAATGCCTTTAAGTGATGCTGTATGATCGCACATGGCGGCATGTACGGCACCATAGCAAGTCACCCTACTGTCGAGACCGGCACATACGAGAGAGAGCATACCTCCCTGACTGCTGCCAGTTACTCCAAGGTTCTTTCCGTCCCACTCAGGCAACGAGGCAATATAGTCGATAGAGCGAATTGCGCCTGTGAAGATACGCTTATATGGCATCTTGTCGCGGTTATCGAGATTAGCCTCCCAATATCCGTTAAGGGCGCCGTTGTGCAGACGGTCATACACATCCTGCTTCATAGTAACCGGTATGCCGTGGATACCGATTTCTAATGTGATCACTCCTTGCGATGCCATCCACACATCACCGCCATAGGGGCGACAACCTGCACCGGGAACCCTCAGCAAAGCGGGATATTTGCCTGGCTTTACAGGTACACAGAGAATACCATATATCTTACTTCCCCATGCATTGTTATTGAAGTTGACCTCATATACGTTCACATCCTTGGTGCAACGCTCCGGAAGCAATTCGCGATGCGGATCAAGCTCCACCTTGCGTGCCTCGGCAATGGTATTAGCCCAAAACTCGTCGAAGTCGGCGGGACATTCGGCATTTGCCTGTATCTTCTCAGGAGAGAAAGCTGCAGCACATGTGTTGCGATACTCTTTGCCCTCGATAGTGGTTTTTACATTCACACGATAGAAACCAGGCTTAGTCATCTTGCCAGATAGTTTCATCTCACCGTTCTTCAATGTAGCCTTCTTTGTTCCGCCTACAGGATACATCTCCGGTCCCTGCTCGTATTCCACCTCAACATTGGCGATGGGAGTGTTGGAACGCAGGATTCGCACAGTGAAGTTGGCGGTCTCGCCCACCTTATAGTTCCAGTCGCTGTGGTCGGGAGCTATCGACACTACGATATTGTTGCCCCTAATCTGGGCAGACACACTTGCCACATGGCATACCATGAGGATTGCGAGCGCAATAGAAGTTCTAAGTATTCTTTTCATACCTTATTATATATATTATATTGCAGTTATTAGAGTTTCTTTCTTTTGATCAGGCTTGTCGTTTCATATTCTTCTGGTTCTTTGTTTTCGTTTTAGTAGTTAGAGGTTTATGGACGCTTCCATTCCTCTAACTACAAACCTAACTACTAACTATAAACCTAACTGAATATTTAATTAAAAACCTGTTACTTCGTAATTATTTCGTGTTTTGTCGTTATTATACGACATTGTCTTTATTTGACGGTGCAAAGTTAGCACAAATTTCTGAAAGAGAATGATATTATCTTAGCAAAAAAATACACTTTTCATACTTACACACAAAAAAATAGTTAATTTACATACAAAATGCTGTTAATCCTATACTTTTAAGTAATGTTGTTATCCAGAACAATGACATAAATCAAGAAAATAACACCAATATTGTGTTCACCCATTATATTATTGTAAAAAAGACACTATAATATCAGTCAAAATAGTACAAAAATACGCTGATTTTTAGCACTTTTACAAAATAGTATCAATATTTGTCAAAATAAGGCGAACAAATATGAAATATTATACCTATCTTTGCACCCGAAATCTGAATAACATCAATAATAACCGTATTATTCCAGACAAAATTCAATAATTAACTACATATAATAATTAAGTATGAATCAAGATTGCAAGAAAAAAACCATCCTTGCGGGTGTATGCTCACTGATGCTGTTGAGCTATTCGCCGCAGGCTTTTGCCCTGCCCGGGCTTTCAACGCCTCCGGCAGTTCAGCAAGCCAAGAAAGTCTCGGGTGTCGTACAGGATACCATGGGACCTGTTATCGGTGCAAGCGTGAAAGTCAAAGGCACAAACACAGGTGTAGCCACCGACTTTGACGGTAAGTTCTCTCTTTCGGTAACCCCTGGCTCTACCCTTGTCATATCCTACATAGGATACATCACAAAGGAAGTGAAGGTGGGCAACCAGACATCACTTAACATTTTTCTGGAGGAAGATAAGAAACTTCTTGATGAAGTGGTTGTCGTCGGTTATGGTACTATGAAGAAGAGCGACCTTTCCGGCTCTTCTGTCAGTGTGGGAGAAAAAGCCATTAAGGGTTCTGTCATCACCTCTCTCGACCAGTCACTGCAAGGCCGTGCAGCCGGTGTCACTGCTGTGAGCACTTCGGGTGCCCCGGGTACATCTTCTTCTATCCGCGTGCGTGGACAAGCCACCATCAATGCCGGTGCCGAACCTCTCTACGTTATCGACGGTGTGATTGTACAGGGCAACGGCGATTCAGGAGCTTCGTTCGGTCTCGGCGATGCACTCGGAAACGGTAAGGTATCTACCATTTCACCTCTTTCTACCATCAACCCTTCCGACATCGTGAGCATGGAGATTCTGAAAGACGCCTCGGCTACTGCCATCTATGGTGCACAGGGTGCCAACGGTGTCGTGCTTATTACCACCAAGCGCGGTAAGGCTGGCGACGCAAAGGTTTCCTACGACGGTATGTTTGCCGTTTCGCGCCAGACAAAGCGTCTTGACATCATGAATCTGCGTGAATATGCCGGTTTCTACAATGACCTTGCCAACACCGGTGAGCTTAGCGACCCAAACACCATCTATTCCGACACATCCATCCTTGGTGAGGGAACAAACTGGCAGGATGCCATTTTCCAAACCGCACTGCAGCACCAGCATCAGGTAAGTGTACAAGGTGGTACGGAAAAGGTGCAGTACTATGTCAGCGGTTCGTATATGAACCAGGAAGGTACCATCATAGGTTCCAACTTCGACCGTCTCTCCGTAAGGACCAACCTCGACGCACAGTTGAAGTCGTGGCTGAAACTCGGTTTGAGCGCAACATATTCAAACACCAACGACGACCTGAAGTTGGCTGACTCTGAGCAGGGACTTATCACCTATTCATTGACCACCATCCCCGATATCCCAATCTATGACCTTGACGGCAACTACTCGTCAACAGTGAGGGAGGGATACACAAGCCCCAACCCAGTGGCATTGGCAATGTTGGACGACATCCTGCTTAACCGCCAGAAACTGACAGGTAACATCTTCTTTGAGGTGACTCCAATAAAGAACCTTGTATGGCATGCCGAACTTGGCTACGACATCAGTGCCAGCAAGGGAGAGCGCTTCAAGCCCACTGTTGACCTGGGAGGATGGGTGCGCAGCAACAACGAGAGTTCCATTCAGAAGAACAGCTCCACTTTCTGGCAGCTGAAGAACTATATCACTTACAGCCATCAGTTTGGCAAGCACGGAGTGGTGGCGATGGCAGGACAAGAGTGCTGGGAGTCGAAATATGACTATACTTCCGTATTCTCCTCCGGTCTTCCATCAAACGACATACACAATCCCGCACTTGGCAACAAGTCTTCCTTTAATATCGGTGCTGGATTCGGAAGCTCTGCAATGGCATCTTTCTTCACACGATGGAACTATAACTACGACGACAAGTATCTTGCCACCTATACATATCGTTACGACGGTAGTTCAAACTTCGGACCTAACAAGCGTTGGGCAGGTTTCCACTCCTTCGCGGGAAGCTGGCGTTTCACCAACGAGAAATTCATGAAACCATTTGAGAACATCATCAGCAACGGTAAGCTGCGTATCGGATGGGGACAGACGGGTAACTCTAACATCGGTGGCTTTAAGTGGGGTGCGGCGATGAGCCGAATGCCGTCAAGCCTCGGACAGGGCTATCGTCCTGCCAACATCCCTAACCTCGACGTGCAATGGGAGAGCCAGGAGCAGTGGAACGTCGGTCTCGACCTCGGTTTCCTCAACGACCGCATCAGCTTGGTTGTTGATTTGTACAAGAAAACATCCAACGATATGCTTATGCCTCTGCAGTTGCCATCATATATGGGTACACAGGGTAACGGTTCGTCAGCTCTCGCTGCACCTTACGGGAACTATGGTTCAATAGAAAACAAGGGTGTGGAATTCACTCTCACCGCACATCCTTTCGTAGGTGAATTCCAGTGGGACACTGAGTTCCAGATTTCCTTCAACAAGAACAAACTGAAGAGTCTCTCCGGCACGTCGGCAGCCAGCATCATCGGCTACGGACAGTGGAGCGACGTGGTGTCGGTATCGGAAGTAGGAAAGTCGCTGTATAACTTCTATGGATATGTTACTGATGGTGTATATGAGTCACTTGAAGATATCGAGACATCTGCCAAGCCCGCAAAATATCCAGCCGACGGAAAGTTCAACAGATACAACACCGTTTGGGTAGGTGACATCAAGTACAAAGATCTCAACGGCGACGGTGTGATTGACGAGAACGACCGCACAAACATTGGTTCTCCGATGCCAAAATACACCTTCGGATGGAACAACACCTTCCGTTACAAGAACTTCGACCTCAACGTGTTCATTAACGGTTCTGTGGGCAACAAGGTGATGAACTACCTCTCCATCAAGCTGACCCACATGAATTCTGCATGGACCAACCAGCTCACTACGGTGAACGACCGTGCACAGCTTGTTCCAATTGATCCAAACAAGGACTACTCAGGAGGCGTGGATGTATTCGGAAACACAGTATATAACTGGTATGACGACATCACCAACGTGAAGGTAGCCAACAGCGGCGCAAGCATTCCACGTGTGTCTATCAACGACCCGAATGACAACGACCGCATCAGCGACCGTTATATTGAAGACGGAAGCTACGTGCGCCTGAAGAATATTTCACTTGGATATACATTCCCCAAGAAACTGATAAGCAAGTTCAAGATTGAGAACCTCCGCCTGTATGCAAACATACAGAACCTCCTGACCATCACCGGATATGACGGTTATGACCCTGAAGTGGGAGCCTCAACATCCGACTCTACAGGTTACACTTATGGTGTGGATAACGGACGCTATCCTTCTCCTACAACATTTTCGTTCGGTATGAACATCACATTCTAAATAGAACATTACGACTATGAAAATATATAAGAAAAATACAATAAAGACCTGCGTGATGTCGCTCGCCTTGTCGATGGGACTTGCCTCCTGTGGTGATTTTCTCGATAGACCCGCTGAGGACAGCGAGAACACAGGTACGTTCTACAAAAATGACACTCAGTGCATCCAAGGTGTCAACTACCTTTACAACTCTCCTTGGTATGACTTCCAGCGCGGATTCATAAATGTTGGTGAGGTGCTTTCCGGTAACTACTATTGGGGTGGCTCTCCATATCTTAATTTCTCGGTGAACGGAACCGACGAGTACCTTATCAACATGTCATATTCCCTTTGGGCTGCCAACGGTCACTGCAATACCGTCATTGGCTATCTCAAGGGAGCTTCAGCTTCTGAGGCTGTGAAAAAGCAATGCATCGGCGAGGCGCTGACATGGAAGGCAATGGCTTACTTCTTCCTCGTAAGAACATTTGGTGAAGTGCCTATCATACACGACAACACAACTGTTATCGGTAACGGTTCGTACAACGATGTGTATAAGGTGCAGAGAGCCGACGTTTACGAATACATCGTCATGACTCTTGAAGAGGCGATGAAGAACCTCAAGGAGGCAGGACGCACATCGTTCGACGGCACCGACCGTATCGACTACTATTCAGCTGAGGCTCTTCTCGCCAAGGTTTATCTCACAAAGAGCGGTGTATCTGGTTCGCGTAGTGAAGAAGACCTTGCAAAGGCTGCTGAATATGCAAAGGATGTTATTGATAACTCAGGCAGAACACTGATGCCCAATTACTCTGACCTCTTCCGCCTTTCAGGTTACAACGCCACTGGCGAGTGCCTCATCTCTTGGCTTTGGTCAGCAGGACGTGACCCATGGACACAGCAGAACACCCTTCAGAGCGACCTTGCTATGGTAGGATTCGATGAGTTCGGAGACTGCTGGGGTGGTTATGCCGGTATCTCCTACGACCTTCAGCTCGCATTTGGAGCCACATCGTTGATGGATCCCTCACAGCGTCCCTCTACCGACACACGCCGCAAGGCCACATACATGCAGGCAGGCGACAAATATGAGTATTTCTGGACCAACAAGGGCGGTTTCGACTATCTTAAGTTCATATATGACGGTGACTATGGAAAGGGAGGACCTGGCGGCGAACTGCAGAGTGCCACTGGAGCCAACTGCGTGAAGCATCTCTATGGCAACGGTTATGACCACGAGCAGGCCACAGGCGCATCGGCTGGTAACATGTATTCACAGCTTCCCACACACCTGCTTCGCCTTGCCGACGTATATCTCATCTATGCAGAGGCAAAGATGGGTACCGCCAATTCCACATCCGACGCAAGTGCACTGGAGGCATACAATGCAGTGCGCGGACGCGCCATCCCCGGTGTGTCTCCTGTATCATCCATCACTTGGGATGACATCTGGAAGCAGCGCCGACTGGAGCTTGCCATGGAGGGCGACCGCTGGTATGACTATGTACGCCGTGCTTACTATGACGCCGACGGAGCAATCAACGACCTTGTTTCACAGAAGCGCAATGCCATTTGGGGACTGGGCACTGTCTATAAGACATACTATGAGACAAACACTTGGGTAGTGGGTAGTGACACAAAATATGACACAGAGACTCCTGTGCCTAATGTGACTAAGAGCAGCTTTACCTTGCCATTCCCGACAGAAGACGTTGTCTTCAATGGACATCTTATGGAAGACGCCATTCATGTTGACGTCCGTTCTGAATACAGTTATTAACATATAACATATCATAACTATGAGATCATATATAAAGAATATCTTCATGTTCGGCTTAGGACTTCTGCTCACAGGCTCTGCCCTCACTTCATGCGAAGACCAACCCGACAAATACGAAATGACCGACGGTGTTCCTACCATACATTATATCCGTATGGCTGATGTCGCCGTAAAGGATTCCCTCATCACGGGAGCATATATGCAGAACACTATTTGCATTGTCGGTGACAACCTGCGTAGTATCTACAAACTCTTCTTCAACGACCAGGAAGCTACTCTCAACACCAGCTATATGACCGACAACACCGTGATTGTCGATGTACCAAAGAACATTCCTGAGGTGGTTACCAACAAGCTGTATATGGTAACCAAGGATCAAGACACTGTGGCGTACGATTTCAAAGTTCTCGTACCTGCACCTGTCGTTAATGCCATAAGCAACGAGTTTGCCCGCGCCAACGAGAATGTGACTATCACTGGTGACTATTTCCTCGACGATCCTAATGTTCCGCTGGAAATCGTGCTTCCAGGCAACCAGACACTTCCTCGTGAGAACATCACAAGCATCACAAAGAATGCCGTGTCGTTCAACATGCCTGCAAACGTCGAGTCTGGCTACATCACCGTGAAGGGCATCTACGGAAACTCGCGCTCCAAGTTCTATATCTACGACAAGCGTAACATCCTCTTCGATTGGGACGGACTCTCTGGTGGTCTTGCCTCTGGTTTGGGATGGCGCGATGGTTCAAAGGTGAAGCACAACGATGGCGACGATGCGTTCCCCTCTCTCGACGGCACACCTTACATCTGCTTCAGCGGCGACCTTGCAGGTGATATCGGCTCCTCATGGGCTGAAGACGGGTTCAGCTTCAACTACTGGCCAAATGCCGGACAGAACGAACTCACCACAGTATTCCCGCGTTTTGCAGAGTATCTTGAGGAGTATGGCGTAAGCGGTCTCCAGATTAAGTTCGAGGTTCTTGTGCCTGACACCAATCCTTGGACAACCTGCGGTCTGCAGATGATATTCTCGTCAAACGACGATGTTACATACGAGACTGCCACCAACTCTTTCTTCTCCAGTACATCTGTTCCACGCGGATTGTGGATTCCATGGAAAGAGACAGGCTCTTACAGCACTGGCGGCAAGTGGACCACAGTAGCTGTCAACCTCAGCGACTTCAACAAGACTCATGAGGGCAACCCATGTGACGCGGCTCTCGATGCCAAGCATTTCACCGGTCTTACATTCTTCGTATGGCATGGCGGTATAGCTGGTACTGACGGCTCTCCTGTCATCGCAATAGATAATATTCGTGTCGTACCAATCGAAAAATAAGTAAATAGCTATGAACAAGATAAAAAGTTTAATGTCTTTTGTGTTGTTGTCGTGCCTTATGGCAGTTGGACTTACCGCCTGCAGCGACGACGACCTGAGCACCAATCAATACCAGCAGGGCGTTCACCTGAACGTCTTTGGTCCTTCGCCTGTAATGCGTGGAGGTAGCGTGCATTTCTATGGTTCTAATCTCGACCAGGTGAAGCAGGTGATTATTCCCGGTATGGACCCAGTCACCAACTATGAGGTAGTGAAGGCCGGAATACCGAGTGAGATAGTTGTTATTCTCGATAAGGAGAAGCCACAGCCTGGCAAAATCACTCTTATCACCAATACTGACGAGAAGATAGAGACTCTCACCGACCTTACATTCATCGAGGGTATCGAATATGCTTCTGACACCCAGTTCTCACCATCTGTAGTGCAGCCAGATGCTGTGCTCACCATCAATGGAGAGTATCTGAACCTTGTAAAAGATGTTATATTTGCAGATAATGTGGTTGTCAATGCCGAGGACTTCGTTTCTCAGTCGAGATATAAGATTGAGGTGACTGTGCCCCAGGAGGCGCGCACAGGTAAGGTTATTCTCAGCGATGGAGCTGAAATACCTAACTGGATTTACTCAGATGAAATCCTTCAGGTCACCACTCCTGTTGTAGAAAAGGTCAACACTCCTCGCGGAGAGGCTGCACAGCAGGAAACAGTTTCATGTAAACTTGGCGAGACAGTCACTGTAAGCGGTCAGTTCTTCAATCTCGTGGCTGGCGTTACCATTGGCGATGCCGAAACATCTTACATTACTGTTGAGGAAGACCAGCTGACTGTGAGCGAAGACGGCAAGACTCTATCGTTCACACTTCCTGCCGAGGCTCCCGATGGCGACATCGACCTCATCTGTCGCTCTGGTGTGGCTGTTCCTGTTGCAATACTCGAAACCATTGCTCCTACAGAGTGCACCGCTACTCCTAATCCTGCCAAGAACGGACAGCCGCTCTCTATCTCAGGTAAGGACCTCGACGTGGTTGCATCTATTGAGATGCCTAACGTAAGTGAGGCTATCGAGTTCAACTACAATGATGGAAAGATCGTCATTCCCGCAGTTCCTGCATCGGCTCAGGAGGGCAACCTCGTTCTGCGTATGGCTAACGGCAAGGGCGTGGAAGTGGCTTACACTCTCGTTAAGCCTACAGTCAATGCCTACAATCCAAATCCCGTGTCTGCCGGTGGTGCCCTCACTATCCAGGGTAAGGATCTCGACCTTGTGGCAAGTGTATTGTTTGGTGAGGGGGCAGATGTTGCAGAGGTAGCTGTAGCTACCGATGGCAATAGCATGACTCTCACCGTGCCGATGAATGCCGCAAGCGGTACACCCACCCTCAACCTCATCAATGGTGCAACCGTTGAGGCTCCGGCAATCACTGTCAACGAGGCCACTTTCTGCTATGTTAAGGAGCTTCCTGGCGAGGATGTAGAGGTGAAGGCTGGTTCGGCTGTCAATCTTGTTGTTGCCAATGGTGATAAACTCACAGGTGTTGAGGTTAACGGTACAGCTGTGCAGTATGTGCTCACCGAGGGTAATAAGCTCATCATCGGTCTGCCTGAGTCATGTGGCGCAGGTACCAAGATCCGCCTCATCTCTTCAAATGGTGAGATAACATACACTCTCGACGTTACTCCAAATACCGAGGTGAATACTGTCATCTGGACAGGTGCCGTTGACCTCAATGCATGGGGTATCAACTGGCAGTTTGGCGACGGAACACAGTCGGCTGGCGAGGATGCCTTGGCATTTACCAAGATAGCACTTGCAGAAGGCGATGTAATCCACCTCTATGCTACTGCTTACAATGACTGGTGGCAGATACAGTTCTTCAACGGACACTGGGAGGCACAAACCTCTATCGGCGACACCTTCGGCAATGGCAATAATATCAACTCTGGTATAGCAAGTCTTGAAAAGGGTTATCTCGACATTGTCGTAACTGCCCAAATGCTCAATGAGCTCACTACCTATAACGATTGGGGCTTCTGCTGGATTCTGCAGGGCGAGGGTGTTGTCATCACCAAGATTAGCGTGACACACTACAACTCGCTGGAGCAGAATATCTCCAATAGCCTCGTGCGTCAGGACGACCAGACCCAGAACATATCCTTGCCTCTTAACATCACATGGGACGACAACGGACGCTTCCGCATCCTCATCGACAAGGATCCTGCCATCAAGGACATGAACCTCAAGGCTGGTAAATCGGTGATGTACTTCTACACCTCTGGCACCGGACAGCTTCAGATCAACAACGGCAACTGGGGTTCATGGACCACAATCGCCGACTGGGAGAATGCCGGTGACAAGAAAATGGAACTCGTACTCACACAAGACATGATAGACTGGCTCAAGGGCACACAAACCGACGGCTGGAGTTCTACGGGTATGATTATCCAGGGTGACGGCATGACTATTAAGAAAGTGACCATCCTTCCGTGATGTTGGAATTAATAATTAATAATTAGGAATTAGAAATTAGGAATTATGAAGATAAAGAATTTTATATCATATTGCGTCATTGCAGCTGCCACCTTCGGGTTGGCAGCCTGCAGCGACACTGATGCCCAATATACGATTCCGCAGGTGGATGCCCCTGTGTTGGTAGGCTCCGACCCTGCTGAAGGCAGTGTCGTTGACGATGGCGACCGAGTAATTACACTCAAATTTGACAAGAACATCGGTTTTGCGTCGGCCAACTACGACAAGATTACTCTCACTGGTGGAGGACAGGTGACAAAGGCCATTGTATATGGCACAAGCAAGACTCTAACCATCTCCACTACAGGCACTCCTAAGGGAGCACAGTGTACGCTAACTATTCCCGCTGGACTCATCTATGGTCCTAACAAGGTGACTGCTCCTGAGATTACTATCAACTACAGCACCAAGGCTCCCGTTCCAATCGATAACAATCTTGTAATGGCCACTTCTGCCAAGGCTTTAGCTCTATATAACTATCTCAAGGACAACTATGGCAATGGTATCATTTCGGGTATGATGGCAAGTGTGGCATGGAACAACGACGCTTCCGATCAGGTATATCAGTGGACAGGCAAATATCCTGCCATCAACGGCTACGACTATATTCACATGCCGGCTTCTGTAGCAGGCGCCAACTGGATAAACTACAACGACATCACTCCAGTGAAGACATGGGCAGACAACGGCGGTATCGTCACCATAGGCTGGCACTGGCTCGTGCCACGCAAGGCTGTCGAGGCAAACGCATACTCAAGTCTCGACCCGAATACCGACTATACATACGTTCCTTCAGAGACAGAGTTCGACATGAAGAACGCTACAGTGGAAGGCACATGGGAGAAGGCATTCGTTGATTACGACCTTGCTAATCTCGCAGCTTATCTGAAGTTGCTGAAAGACGCAGGCATTCCTGTGCTCTGGCGTCCCTTCCATGAGGCTGCAGGCGGATGGTTCTGGTGGGGCACCGACGCCGAGGCTTATAAGGCTTTGTGGAAGTATATGTTCAACTATCTCAAGGCAGAGGGCTTTGACAACCTCATCTGGGTATGGACATCACAGACAGGCGATGACAATTGGTATCCTGGCGATGCATACGTTGATATCGTTGGTCGTGACCTCTATGGAGACAATGCCACTTCTTGTGCAAACAACTACACCACACTTTCCAACAAGTACAGCAACAAGATTGTCACTCTCTCAGAGTGTGGATGGAGCGAATACACCAATTCACGCGTTGCAAACATCTCTGAGCAGTGGGGCGCAGGTGCCAAGTGGTCGTGGTTCATGCCTTGGTATGACGGAAGCGAGGCTGTAAACAAGCATGCCGATGAGGCTTGGTGGAAGGCTGCAATGGAACTTGACTATGTCATCACTCGCGATGAGGTTAACTTCTAATATGAAAAAGATTATTATTCTTTCTTTGGTCGCTTCTTTTATGCTGACAATATCTTGTAGCAAGAAAAAGGCTGACGACCCATTAGCTGAGAGCGGACGCACTCAGCGCACTGAGAATTTGCTTGCCAATCTGCGTGAGATTTCAGCCAA